>VAWP01000149.1 GCA_005888295.1 Actinomycetota bacterium | reverse complement strand
TCATCCGCCTCTGGCTCCTCCTCCTCGACCTCCTCGTCCTCGTCGACCTCTTCCTCGAGGGCGTCCTCGTCGATGAGGTCGTCGTCCGCCAGCTCGTCGAGGTCGGGCTCGTCGAGTTCCTCTTCGTCTTCCGCTTCTTCTTCGTCCAACTTGTCGTCGACGTCTTCGGCCATTGCAGCCCGTCCTTGCTGAGTTCGGCCGGGAGCCTATACGGGACCATCTGCCCGTCGAGCCGATCTCACGGGGTCGGCTCGGGCGCGCGCAGCAGGCGGATCCCGGCCGTCTGCCTGGACAGCCGGAGCGGCAACCACACCAGCGGATCCGGCGGGCGGTCGGGCCCAGGAGCCTTTGGGGCCATCCGGTAGCCCATTCCCCCGCAACGCCGCAAGAACGCTCGAGAGAAGGGTTATTGGGACGTTCTCTACTCGGCTTCCTGGGCCCCCGCGGCCCGCGACCCCCCCTCCCAAGACAGAAACAACCCGATCCCGGGAGGCCCACGACCTGGCGTCCGGGGCGTCTGGGACTCCGCTAGTTATGCCGCGCCTGGGGGTGGTCGTCAACCCCGAGCTGAGCCCGATGACCTGGTTCTTCGCGTATTGCCCCTGTTCAGGGAGGTGAAAAAAAACCCCAGGCCGTCGGCTGAGTCGTCACCGCCGTCGGGGACGGGTCGGACCCCGTCAGCGAGCCGGCCGGGTCGGATGGCGGTGACTGTCAGAGAGACGGCGGGCCTCGGTCCGACGGGCGGCCTCGAGGCGTCCGAGGCCGTTGCTGGCGTGGTCGTCGTGGTCGACGAAGCTCATCATCTCGGCCACGGCGCGGTGCCCGGCCTGCTCGGCGATCAGGCGGTGCATCTCCTGGACGACCGAGCGGTACGCGGGGTGCCCCTGGGCGCCCGACCGCAGCTCCAGGATGTGCATGGCCTCGCGGGCCGACATCTGCATCACGTACCGGACCCGGAAGGCGAGCGCCACGGCGTAGGGCGCCTGCTCGGGGAACCGCGGCGCCAGGGCGTCGTAGAGGGCGGCCGACCGGACCATCGACTCCTCGAAGGCGGCGCCCACTCCCGCCTCGAGGGCGACGTCGGAGATCTCGTAGCCCAGCCGGGTGTCGAGCCGCTGCCACTCGATCGTCAGCATGCGATGACGCTGGAGATCCCGGAAGGCTCCGTAGTCCGATACCACGTCGAAGCGGTACGACGTGCGCTCCAGGGCCCGTCCAGGACGGTGGCGACGGTTGACGCGATCCCCCACGTAGGCCCGCACGACCTGACGACGCTCGTCTGCCGACATCCTCGCCACCCGCTCGGCCAGCTCGCTCTCGGCCAGGTCGGTGTGTGGGTACAGCATGGCGGCGATGACCTTGTTCTCACCGTCGGGGTCGAAGTCGACCAGGGTCACCGGCGCCGCCGGGCCTCCGTGGTGCGCGCTGAGGCCCGCCCCTTCGTCGGCGGGGAACAGCCGGTCGGCCAGGTCGTCCATGGCGGCCCGGTTGGCGGCCAGGTAGGCCGACCACTCCCCGCCCCGATCGGGGCGGTCCACCCGCTTGAGGAACGACGGGATGGCCTTCCTGAGCTCCTCGAGCATGAGCTCGGCGTACGCACGTGCCTCCGGCAGGGGGTGGGCCCGCATGTGCAGGAGCAGCAGCTCGTAGGACTGGCCGGTCCCGTAGATGCCGACGTTGGAGAGCGACCCGGCCGGCAGCAGACCTCGCAGGGCGTCGAAGGCCTTGGCCCGGATCGACTGGCGGTAGGCGAAGTCCGAGTCGGTGCTCGCCTTGGGGTGCCGCCGCGTGAGCCAGCCCTGGACGGTGGGCAGCAGCGCCCCGTAGGTGTCGAACATCCGATCCATGTCTCCCACGTAGCGGGCGCCGAGGGAGGACTCGAGGATCGCCGGGTCCCGAAAGTACCGGTAGTGGCCGCTGGTCAGCCGGGAGTCGTAGGCCACGTAGCGCGTGGACTGCTCCAGGTAGGCCATGAGCCGGCTCCGCTCGAGGACCTTGGTCAGCAGGTTGGACGCCTGCTCGCAGGCCAGGTGCACGCCGCCCAGCTGGGCGACCGAGTCGTCGCCGTACTCGAGGAAGATGCGGTCGTAGAGCTCCTCGGCCCGACGCAGCCCCACGGTGGCGTCGACGGTCAGGTCGCCGCTGATGTCCAGATCGCCGACGAACTCGTCCAGGAACAGTCGGCGCAAGCTCTTGGCCGAGCGGGAGTAGCGGGCGAACAGCGCTCCCTTCACGACCTCCGGGAGGTTCACGAGCGCAAAGACGGGCCCGTCCATGCTCGTGAAGTACCGGCGGAGGACGTCGGCCTCCGCGTCACTGAAGCGCTCCCGGACGTATGGATGCATGTGCCGCCACACTACGGCCCCCCGCCGCTGGCGGCGGTGATCCGTCTCCCCGTCCGAGCAGGGCATTCGCAGACGCCCAGCTCGGGGCGGCGTAGCCGCCGGCTAGGAGGCGGCCGCTGACGCCGTGTCGACCACCGACGAAGCGGACACGATGTCCCGGAACAAGTCGTCGGCCGCCCGCCCGGCGGCCCGGGCGGTGCCCGTCACGGGCGCCACCTGCTCGATCTGGCGCAGCAGGTCGATGAGCTGCTTGACGTTGCGGACGAAGTCGCCGCCGGAGATGTCCTCGTCGGCGATGACCCGGCTGAGGTCGTCGCCGGCCGCCCAGGCGTGGGCCACCCGGGAGAAGCCCGGGTCGAGCGGTCGGGTCGGGGGGAGACCGGCGGCCGCCTCGTCGGAGCCGAGCCTCGCGGCGAGCCCCTCGACGGCTCGCCAGCGACGTTGGAGCTCGGCTGTCCTGCCGGTCGCCCGGGCCGGCGGTGCCCTGGTGCCAGCCTCCCGGGCCGGCGTTGCCCTGGCGCCAGCCTCCCGGGCCGGCGTTGCCGTGGCGCCAGCCTCCCGGGCCGGCGTTGGCGGGCCGAACGGAGCAGAGGTGGCGGGACCCGGTCCCCGGGGTTCGTAGGTGAACACCGACACCAGGGCGGCGACCGCCGCCGGCTCGAGGTCGTCCAGGAGACCGGCCCCCAGGGTCTCGGCGACCAGGAGGTCGGCCTCGTGGTAGATGCGTGCCAGACGCTCTCCCGAGTCGGTGAGCGACCAGCCCTCGACGAACCCGCGCCGGCGCAGCAACTCGAGCACCCGGTCGAACTGGCGGGCGAGCGACTCGCTGCGACGCCGCACGCGCCGCTCCAGGCGCTCGCGCTCGCGTTCCAGGCGCTCGGCCCGCTCGGCGGCCCGCAGGTGGACCCGGAGCTGGGGGCAGCCGGCGACAGGGTGCGACGTCGCGGTGTCGCCGGCCTCGGACGCCCCCGCGCCGCGACTCCTGGCGCGGCGCCGCTTCCCGAGCGGCGCCCGGCCTTCTCCCGCCGGATCCTGGTCGTCGAGGTCCAGCCGGCGCAGGGCGGCCGCCGTCTGGCGGACGAAGCGGGCCGTCGACGGGTCGTAGGGCACGGGGAGCTCGACGCGGGCGACCGCACGGGGCGGTGTCGGGAAGTCGGCGGCCCGGAGGGTCACCTTGCGGGTGTCGACGCTGACCGCCCCGAGCCGCACGTCGCCGCCGCGGCGCCGGGCGGTGGTGGTCACCGCCACCCGGCCCCCTGCGACCGCTCCGGGAAGCATGAGCACGTCGCCCGGCCGGATGCGCGCCAGGGCGTCCTGGATCTCCGCCGGGCGGCTGACCGGCTGGCCGTCCGGATCCCCGCCCCTGACGTTCCCGCCGCGCCGGCCACCGTGCAGCCGGCGGTACTCCTCGATGTCGCCGCGGTCACACGCGGCCGCCCGGCGGGCGTCGGCCAGCGCCGACATCGTGCGCTCCAGCTGGGCCTCGAGGTGCACCAGGTCGGCGTCGGCCCGGTACTGGGCGAAGGACAGGTTGAGCAGGTGGTGGGCCTGGTCCGGTGGATATCGGCGGACCAGGTTGGCCGTCATGTTGTACGTCGGTCGGAACGACGACGTCAGGGCGTAGGTGCGCGTGGACGCCAGCCCGGCCACCTGGGAGAAGGCGACGAAGCGGGACCACAGGACGACGGCGTGGCCGACCTCGTCGATGCCGCGCCGTCCGGCCCTCCCCGTGAGCTGGGTGTACTCCCCCGCCGTCAGGGTCTCATGGCGCTCGCCGCTGAACTTGGTGAGCTTCTCGATCACCACCGACCGGGCGGGCATGTTGATTCCCAGCGAGAGCGTCTCGGTGGCGAACACCACCTTGACCAGAGCGGCGCCGAAGCAGGCCTCGACCGCCTCCTTGAACGGCGGCACGAGACCGGCGTGATGCGCGCCGAGACCGGCCTCCAGCCCGGTGAGCCAGGCGCCGTACCCGAGCACCCGAAGGTCGTCGTCCGACAGCGCCTCGACCTTGGCCTCGGCGATGGCCCGTATCTGGCGCCGCTCCTCGGGCGTCGTCAACCGGACACCGTCGTCGAGGCACTGGCGCACGGCGTCGTCGCAGGCCGCCCGGCTGAAGATGAAATAGATGGCGGGCAGCATCGACTCCTCGTCGAGGCGGTCGACCACCTCTGACCGCCACGGCGCATAGAGCCGACTGCGGGGACGGCCGGGCCGGCCTCCCGCCGTCGCGGCCTCGAGGGCGGCTGCTTCCGGGTTCGGTCGGCCGTCGACGAACGTCGGCAGCAGGTGGAGACGCTCGCTGCGGCGGTCACCGACCAGGTACAGCTGGTTGAGAGCGACGGGTCGTCGCTCCTCGATGATCGCCGCCGTATCGCCGCGCACGGTGGAGATCCAGTCGGCGAACTCCTCGGCGTTCGACACCGTGGCCGAGAGGCACACCAGCGTGACCCGTGGCGGGCTGTGGATGATGACCTCTTCCCAGACGGCGCCTCGGTAGGGGTTCTGGAGATAGTGGACCTCGTCGAGGACCACACAGCGCAGGCCGGCGAGAGCGGGCGAGCCGGCGTAGATCATGTTGCGCAGGACCTCAGTCGTCATGACGACTACCGGCGCGTCGCCGTTGATCGAGTTGTCACCAGTGAGCAGCCCCACGCGCTCGGGACCGTGACGACGTACGAGGTCGGCGAACTTCTGGTTCGACAGCGCCTTGAGGGGCGTCGTGTAGAAGGCCTTGCCTCCCTCGGCCAGGGCCTTGACCACCGCGTACTCGGCGACCACGGTCTTGCCCGACCCGGTCGGAGCGGCGACGAGGACCGACCTGCCTTCGTCCAGGGCGTCGAGCGCCCGCGTCTGGAACGAGTCGAGCCGAAATCCGAGTGTGGAGAGAAACCCCGCCCTCGCGGGCGTCATCGTCGGATCACGAACCGCCGGTCGGCGCCGGTGATCGCTTGAGGAACTTTCCGATCAGGATCGACACCTCGTAGAACACGCACATCGGTATGGCCAGCGCCAGCATCGAGAACGGGTCCGAGCTGGGCGTCACGACGGCGGCGACGGCGAACAGGATGACGATCGCCTTGCGGCGCCAGCGCGAGAGCTGGGCCGGGCTGAGCACGCCTGCCAGCTCGAGGAACACCAACAGCACGGGGAACTCGAAGGCCACCCCGAAGGCGACCATCAACAGGATGATGAGGCTCAGATAGTTGGCCGGACTGTAGATCTGCGAGAGGGTGGGCCCGCCGACGGCGGTGAGGAACGACAGGGCGTGGGGGAACGTCAGCCAGGCTACGGCGGCACCGGCCACGAAGAGCACGATCGAGGAGGTCACGAAGGGGATGGCGTAGCGCTTCTCGTTCGGGTTGAGGCCCGGTGTCACGAAGCGCCACAGCTGGTAGAGCACGACCGGCGAGGCCAGGAAGAGGCCACCGTAGGCGGCGATCTTGAGGCGGATCGAGAACCCGTCGAGCGGTCCGGTGACGAACAGCTGGCAGGAGTGGTGCGGACCCACGGTCTGGCAGTAGGGGTGCACGAAGAACGAGAGGATGTGGTTGTAGAGGGCGAAGGCCACCGCCCCGCCCACGGCGACGGCCAGGATCGACACCACGAGCCGCCGGCGCAGCTCGGTGAGGTGCTCGACCAGCGTCATGGCATCCGGCCGCGGATGCTTGCTCTTGAGCCTGGGCAGCTTTATGGCCATGGCAGCACGCGCCGTGGCGCCCTAGTTGAGGCTGGGATCGTCCGGGGCCAGACCAGGATCCCATCCCCCGTGGGTGGCGGGAGGGCTCGACCCCGCGGCAGGCGGCAGCGGCGTCAGCTCACCCGGCTCTCGAGGTGGTGCCCGGTCCTGGGCACCCTCGCCGGGGCCGGACCCGGCCGATGCCGGGGCTCCGTCGGCGAGGGCGCCATCCGTCGTCGTCCCGTCGCCGCCCGAGGAGGCCGACGAGCCGTCGGACTGCCAGGGCGGCGTGTAGGGCGGGACGAGGTCCTCGCCGAGCGCGCCCCTGACCTCGCCCTCGAGGTGCTCCCGGAACCGGCGGAAGTCGCCCCACGCCTTGCCGATCTGGCGGGTCATCTGGGGCAGCTTCTCGGGGCCGAGCACGATCAGGGCCACCGTCAAGACGATCAGAATCTTGGCCGGGCCGAAACTGACCACGACAAAAGTGTACTGGCGGCCCGCCCCCCGAGGCGTGCCGGTGTGTCGATCGTCGTCACAATCTCCCGACAATCCCCCCAGAATGGGGCCGTGGACGCGCTCCCCCGCTTCCCCATCGGGTTCGCCCACCGAGGTGCCAGGGCGCAGGCCCCCGAGAACACGATCGAGGCCTTTCGTCTGGCGCTGACGCTCGGAGCCAGTGGGCTGGAGAGCGACGTGTGGCTCACCGCCGACGGCGTTCCCGTGCTCGACCACGACGGGATCGTGCGGTCCGGCGGCCGCCGCCGACCCGTCGCCGACCTACGGCGGGCAGAGCTGCCGGCGACGGTCCCCTCGCTGGCCGAGCTCTACCGGGCCTGCGGCACCGACTACGAGCTCTCGCTCGACGTGAAGGACCCTGGAGCCGCCGCTCAGGTGGTACAGGAGGCGATCGCGGTCGACGCCGGCAATCGGCTCTGGTTGTGCCACCCGGACTGGCGACAGGTGGCCCGATGGCGTCGGCTGTCGCCCCAGGTGCGCCTGGTCGACTCCACCCGGCTGGCACGCATGAGCGAGGGACCGGCGCGGCGGGCGGCGCTGCTCGCCGATGCCGGCGTCGACGCGGTGAACCTGCACCGACGGGACTGGAGCCCGTCGCTGGTGGAGACCCTGCACGCGCACGGGCGGGCGGCGTTCGCCTGGGACGCGCAGCGAGGACCGGTCGTCGCCCGCCTCGTCGCCATGGGTGTCGACGCCGTCTACAGCGACCACGTGGAGGTCATGATGGCCGCCCTGGCGGCGGCCCGAGCCGGCTGACGCTCAGAAGAAGTCGAGGGACGTGATCGGCCACACCCGGACCACGACCCGACCGACCACCAGCGAGCCCTTGATCGGTCCGAAGGAGCGACTGTCTTTGGAGTCCCCGCGGTTGT
>VAWP01000181.1 GCA_005888295.1 Actinomycetota bacterium | reverse complement strand
TAACGATATGCACTCTCCGAGGAGTGCTGGCCGCACTTGCAGGCCCTGCCAGCACCCCGCCCACGATCCCGCTCGTCAGTACTCCGGCGGTCATGGCCGCAATCGTGATACGCCTGACTCTTCCCATCTCTTTTACCCCCCGTATTCGTTGTTGTGATGATTCGCTCCGCGCGTCGCCAAATTGCACGCGCTCGGATTGCCACAAATACGAGTAGCACGGTGTGCTTCGTCGAGCATCCGTAGGACTACTGATCTTTAACGGCCCGCGGGTGATTTGGGTTTAGTTGTCCCCCTCCTCGCAGGCAAATCCCCGAAATCGTGGGCAGCACCGGGTCGGACGCCGAACGGTCCCGAGAGGGCCGTCGACTATTCGGCCCAATCTCCCCAGAGGCGGATCATCTCGTCGCGGAACACGTCCTGTTGCACCGCGGTGATCGTCTCGAAGTTCGCCTGAGACGTGATCATCGCCGTGCGGGCGATCGGCGGTATCCCCAGGGTCGAACGGACCAGATGGCCGTTGAGAAGGACGGAGTGGATGGGGCCGTCCTCTCGGGCCTGATCCCGGCGCCACGAGTCGGCGATGTCGTCGAGGGATTCCCAGTCAAAGCTGTCGTCGAGACTGGCGAAGATCGCTCTCCGATAGACGGCGGTGAGGCGTTCCTCGAGGCGCGGGTCGTCGGCTGGCCACTCCATCAGAGCGATCAGCGCCGACCGGTTGTCGGGGTGGCCCGAGAAGAGGAGCAGGTGCTGGAACGCCAGCAGCGCCTCGAGCCTGACCACGGCATCGATGTCGAGCTGGTCCCGCTGGAGAACGAAGTCGTTGACCTCCTCGCCGTCGAAGCCGGGCTGGGGCTGCACCAGGATGCCGTAGGCGGTGACGCGTGCGCTCAGGAGGGCGGCCTCGATCACCAGGTGCACGAAGAAGGGGCTTTCCAGCTCGTAGAGCGACCTGAGCAGGCGCTCCGTGCCGATGTCCGTCAGCTCGAGCGCATCCTGCTCAGCGTCTTGTGTGCTCCATGGCATCGTCATGTTGCCCCCTCACAGCTGACCTGGCGACTCGGGGAGTGAGACGACCGTCGACGTCCCGGCTCTTCGCAGTTGGACCTCGGTCCCACCGGTCCCCAGCAACTCTCAGTGGTGCGGCCGAATCCTACCGTTCCGGGGGGCGCGGCCAACACCGAAGGGCCTGCCAGGGCGGTCGGTACTGCGAGGCACGCCGGTAGGCTTCCCCGCCGATGGTCACTGCGACCGACGTCGAGTACCGCGTCGAGGACACGGCCATGGTGGGGCGCCTCGCGCTCCCCGATGGATCGGACAAGCGACCTGCCGTCCTGATCGCCCACGAAGGACCGGGACTCGACGACTACCAGCGAGGTCGCGCGGACCAGCTGGCCGAGCTGGGCTTCGTCGCCTTTGCTCTCGACTATCACGGCGGTGGGCGCTGGTTCGAAGATCGTGACGAAATGATGGCTCGTCTGGGGGCGCTGGGGGCTGACCCTGACCGCACCCGTGCTCTCGGTCGCGCCGGGCTCGAGGTGCTGCTGGCCGAACCCCGGGCTGACCGGTCGAACGTCGCCGCCATCGGCTATTGCTTCGGCGGCACGGTGGCGCTCGAGCTCGCCCGCGGCGGCGCTGATCTCAAAGCGGTGGTCGGGTTCCACCCGGGCCTGTCCACGGTGCGGCCGGAGGACGCCGAGCGCATCACCGGCAGAGTGCTCGTGTTCGTGGGTTCGGAGGACCCGTTCATCCCGGTCGACCAGCGCCTGGCCTTCGAGGCCGAGATGCGCGCCGGAGGCGTCGAGTGGGAGATGGTCCTCTACGGCGGCGTCGAGCACAGCTTCACCCACCCGTCGGCGGACCCGGAGCGGACGGGCCTTCCTGGCATCAGGTACGACGCGGGCGCGGCCGGGCGATCATGGCGGGCGATGCTCGAGCTGTTCGAGGACCTCTTCGACTAGCGCCCTCGTGCTCGGTCGCAACCGTGCACAGGCCACAGAACCTGCCCGTCGAGAGTCGATGCTCAGGCGCCGACTCTCTCGTCGGGTGCCGTGGCCGCTCGGGTCAGCTCCTGAGACGCGAGATCCTGCCGAAGCCTCAGAGCCGCTCCAATGTCCAGACGAGAGCCGCCGGCAGATCGTCCCAGATCGAGGCCGCCGCCTCGGCTGCGCCGGCGAAGAGGCCCGCTCGGTAATCGCCTGCCATCGGGACCTCGTCGCAGGACTCGACCGCCAGGCCGGCAGCGGCGAAGGCGGCGAGGTAGGCGCTGTGCAGGTGGACGTGGTTGCGCACGAAGGCGAACCCACCTCNNNAGGGTCGGGTGGGCGTCGGAGATCACGACCCGGCCGCCGGGGCGGACGCTGCGGGCCAGCTCACCGATCGCCGGCGCTGGGTCGGCGAGGTGGGTGAGGGCCAGCGCGCACACGGCGAGGTCGAAGGACTTGTCCTCTGTTGGGAGCCCGGTCAGCTCTCCGAGCTCGAAGCGGGCAGCGGGCACCTTCTCCCGGGCAACGGCGAGCATGGCGGGCGACCGGTCGACGCCCGTGGTCTCGTGACCGAGCGCCACCAACCTCGACGTGTGCCGGCCCGTCCCACAGGCGGCGTCGAGAGCCCGCCCCGCTCCGAGCTCAGCGATGGCGGCGGCGACCACCGGCTCCTCGGCTCGGATGAGGTCGTTGGTCATGGTGTCGTACGACGGCGCCCACGCCTCGTAGCCGGCATCGACGTCGAGCTCGGGAACGGCGGCGGCGGGCGAGTGCCCGTCGAGCTCGGCCAGCCGTTGACGCATCGCCGTCGTTCGCCGGGCGATGAACTCGTCAGATCCGTCGAGCAGGTGACGCAGTAGCGCCGTCCCCTCGACACCGAGCCACAACTCCTCGATCCTGACCGGTCGTGCCATTGGTGAACCTTACGGTCCGGTCGATCGGCGGGGCGAGCGCAATACGGGGTGGCGTCAGGGTGTGACTCTCCAGGCCCTCGTCCACGCACCTGGGACCGCGGTTCGCTCGTGCTTGTAGCCGGCGATCAGGAGCGCGTCCTCGACCGCACCGGTGGCCAGGCTCGAGTCGCCCTCGTGGGCGATGACGAAGAACTCGAGCGGCGAAGCCTGGTCGTCCTGGAGCAATACCACCCACTGCGACCTGTCGTCGGGCCCCACGAGGCGCCCGAGCAGGGCACGCTTCGCGTTGCTGTGCCGGCGGGCGTCGAACATGGTGAGAGCGTACGTCAGCCGCCACTCGACGGTGACGACCGGAACGCCGGCCCCGCCGCCTCTCACGGCACCGGGGCTGGCGCTCGGGCTGGGTCGTCACCTCGCGGCGCGCAGGCTCAGTCGTTCGGCGCCGCGAGCTCGCCGACCTCGACTCCCCCGCTTTGTTCGAGGATCGGGCATCCCTTGGCGAGGGCGACCGCGGCCTCGAGGTCGTCGGCCCTGACGAGCGAGTACCCGCCGAGCACCGTGTCGGCGGGCGCACCTCCGAGCGTGCTCCGGCCGACGACGCGGTCGCCCCGGTTGACGACGTTGTCGCCGAGCTGGTCGAACCAGGCGGTCCACTGGTCGATGGCCTCCGAGGACGGGGTGTAGTCCTTGGGGGAGCGGTAGATGAACACGAACGTGGACATGGGTCAGTCCTCCTTGTCGGACCGCCGCTCGGCGGCCACATCTATCCGACGCAGCTCCCGAGGGGATTTGGACTCATCGGGGCTGTCCAAATCCTGGGTCGTGCTGCGTCGGTACAAATGAGGGCCGTGTATGGTGCGGCGCGCCGGCGCAGGGAGGAGCCATGCCCCGTTACACGTTGTTGCTGTACTCACCCGAGGCGGACGAGACCGAGCAGGCGCAGAGGGACGCGGAGATGCCGCTGTGGAACGAGGTGACCGAGAGCCTCCGCCAGGCCGGGCTCCTCGTCGCGGCCGACCGACTGCATCCGGCGGCCCGAGCGACGACGGTTCGTGTACGCGACGGCGACACCGAGCTCACCGACGGACCGTTCGCGGTAACCAAGGAGATCCTCGGCGGCTACTACGTGCTGGAGTGCGCCGACCTCGACGAGGCGCTGAAGCACGCCGCCCGAATGCCGCTCGCCCGCTACGGGTCGGTCGAGGTCCGGCCGGTCGTGGAGCCCAGCTCGGCCCCTTCTCCGTGATGGGTCGGTCGGATCAACGATGAGCGGTCGGGGTGAGGGGCGGTGCGATGGCGATGATCAGACCGCCGCAGCGGTCGCGCGGGCGTTTCGCGAGGAGCGGG
>VAWP01000186.1 GCA_005888295.1 Actinomycetota bacterium | reverse complement strand
GCATCTTCGGGAACATCTCCACTGAGGACATCAAGACGACTATTGCCTCAGTGCCCTCTCTGCTCGCACCTGGTGGGTTCGTGATCTGGACGCGGGCCAACCAGGAGCCCGATCTCCGAGAACGGATCCGCCAGTCGTTCGTCGCGGCCGGCCTCGACGAGGTGTCCTTCGACGGCCATCCCGAGCCGTTCGGAGTGGGTGTGTCACGCCGGATCGAACCACGCCCTGCAGTCGAGGCAACGCTGCGACCGCGTCTCTTCACGTTCGTGCGCTGACCTGAGTTATCGCACCTCGACTGTTCGCCGTTGACGCGCCCCAGAGTGATCACCACAAGCATGGTCGGCAACGTCGCCACACGCCGCTGGCATTGACCGTGAGCACTCCTCTTGACCGCTACGTGCCACCCGGTAGTGGCACGTTCGTGGCACGCCGGGCGGTCGGTGACCCAGGGAGGCAGTTGCGCAGGCCTCTGACCAGGAAGTTTATGGTGGGCGCTGGGCGACTCGAACGCCCGACCTCAGCCGTGTGAAGGCTGCGCTCTGACCAACTGAGCTAAGCGCCCGCAGGAGCTCCGGTCTGCCCGTCACGCAGAGCGGTCGTTGGGACGACCGCGCGCGTCCCAGCCGTCGCCGACGGATCCAGCCGGTCCTGCGACGAGGGCGTCCTCTCGTGCGTCGGGCCCGGGCGCGCGCACCCACACGTCCCGCTGGGGGAACGGCACGGCGATGGCAGCCTCGTCCAGGGCCGCCTTGACGGCCATGGCCACGTCGCTGCGAGCCCGCCACGGGTCGATCGAGTGCCAGAAGAGCAGCGTGAACCGCACCGACGAGTCACCGAACTCGCGGACCCAGGCGGCGGGCGGCGGCATCGGCTTGACGCCGGTCGTGCGCCTGGTCGCATCGAGAAGGACGCGTTGCGCCTCGCCCAGGTCGATGCCGTACCCGACACCCACCTCGAGGCTCGTCCGTCGCAGCGGTGTGCGGGTGTAGTTGACGATCGGGTTCTCGAGGACCGTCTTGTTGGGAATGAAGACGTCAAGCCCGTCGTAGGTGCGAACCACCACGTTGCGAAGATCGATGTCCTCGACGATGCCCTCGAACTTGTTGTCGAGGAGCACCTGGTCGCCGCGCCGGATCGGGCGCCGCGCCTGGAGCAGGACGCCCGCGACGAAGTTCTGCAGAGTGTCCTGCAACGCGAAGGCCAGGGCGATGCCACCGATGCCCAGGGCGCCCAACAGGGGACCGATCTGCACCCGAAGAGCGACGAGCGAGTACACCAGCCCCGCCACCACGATCACGTAGGTGAGGAAACGGCTGAGCAGCCGGCCCCACGCCCGGTCGTGGCCTCCCCCGGCCGCGGCCCGCATCACGGCACGCCTCGAGGCCTGTGTCGCCAGCGCGGTCACGGCCAGGATCACCCCCACGTGAATCCAGTCCCAAGCGGTGATGCCATGGGGGACGACGAGGTGGGTTTGAGCCGCTCCCAGCGTCATAGAGCGTGCATGCTAGTGGCGCCGACGGTGGGCACTGAACAGGGCCTGAGCACCTACGCCGGCCCCTGATCGTGATCACGAGCACCGAGGTCGGCCACGCCGAGAAGCCCTGGAGCCTCAGTCGCCGGCGTTCCTGCACCGATCGGGGCCGGCGGGCCCAGCCTCTCAGCTGCTCGTGTCGATGATCAGCACGTCACAGGGGGCGTGGTGGGCGACCTTGTTGGGAACGGAGCCGAGCACGAACCGCGACCGGGTGCGCATGCCCACCGATCCGACGACGATGAGATCGGCCTTCCAGGCCTCGGCCTCGTCGAGCAGAGCGTCCGCAGGCTCAGCCGCCACCGCCCTGGGCGTGACCTCGCCCACGCCAACCTCCCGGGCGACCCCGGCGGCCTTCTCGGCGACCTGCTGGGCGGCGGCCGAGGCGGTCGCCAGCCAGTTCTGGTCCGGCGGCGTCGCACCCGCCCACAGACCCCCGCGCGAGGCTTCCCGGTGGGCGGACAGAACCCGAAGCTCGGCCCCGAACAGCTTGGCCAGCGTCGCAGCACGACGAACTGCCTGGGTCGCCGTGGGCGACCCGTCGGTACCGACCAGGACCCGCTCCGGGAGGGCGGTCGCCTCCCGCCCTCGACCGCTGGCTGCATCTACGTCGGACATCTCGTTCTCCCCTCTGCCCGCCGGACCCTGACTCGGTCCAACCGGTGCGGCTACCTACCAGGATGACGCGTCTGGCCGGGCCGTGACGGGCATCTGTCCTGTCCGGGTGTTCACATTGCGGTAACTTCGGTGAGCCGTCAGGGAGCGGAATGCTCTGGAGCTTTCCGCCTCAGGACGAGGAGGGAGGCCGCAGCGATGGTGGAGAGCGCACAGGTCGCCGAGGCTGGGGGCAAAGAACCGGGTCCCATCGCACGAGTGCTCTGGTACCGCCAGCTCGGCCGCTACCCGAACACGGGGCCGCGCTACTTCTACCTGGCGATCGTGGTCGTCGCCACGATCATGCTCTATTACCAGTTCTACGTGCAGGGCGCCGTTGCTCCCCAGATCACACACCAGCTGGGCATGTCGTTCCCCTTCTTCGTGTACATCGTGGTGATCTCCAACGCGGCGGGCGCGTTCGGCTCGCTGTTCGCGGGGCTGGCCGACCGCTGGGGCCGGGCCAACCTGGTCGCCTACGGCCTGGTGTACACGGGCGCCATGATCGCCTTCGGCGTGCCCAACTCCCCCAACAAGTACGCCTACCTCGTCATGTTCTCGTCGGTCCGCTTCGTCGAAGGCATCATGCTGGTGGCCACGCCGGCCCTCGTGAGGGACTACTCTCCGCAGGTTGGCCGGGCGTCGGCCATGGGATTCTGGACGCTGGGGCCGGTCATCGGCAGCCTGATCGTGGCCGAAGTCTCCAGCAGGACGGTCAACCACCTCCACTTCTGGTACTCGGCCCCGCAGGGGGCGGGCCTGAACGGCGTCGTGTGGCAGGACCAGTACGTCATCTGCGGGCTCGTCGGGCTGCTCGTAGCCGCCATCGCCGTGCTGTTCCTACGGGAGCTGTCCCCCAATCTCCGGGACCAGCTGATGGTGTCTCTGCGGGACCGGGCGCTGGTCGAAGCCCGTG
>VAWP01000185.1 GCA_005888295.1 Actinomycetota bacterium | reverse complement strand
ACCTCGGCCGGCGTCGCGGTCATGGCGACGGCCAGGTCGAGGGCGAGCTTCTCGACCTCCGAGAAGCGGTCGCTCTCGCGATAGCGCGTGAGATCGCGGAGGTCCTCGTCGGCGATTCCCATCGCCCTGCCCACGGCAGAGCCGATGTCGAGTCAGAAGGGACACCCGACGCGGCTCGACACCTTCAGCTCGGCGAGCGCCTTGAGCCGGTTGTCGACGCTCGAGCTGAACAGGAGAGCACCCTCGTAGATGCCATTGGCGGAGAGCAGTGCGGGCCGCCGGCCGAGATAGCGCAGCAGGTCCGTCCGGTGACGTCGGGCCTTGGGTAGGACGCGGGCGTAGGCAACGACCTTCTCGGCCAACCTCATGATGCTCCCCGGATCTCTTCGCTGTCCTTCCGGGCCGGTGCGACAGCCTGAAGTGTCGACGGCCGGCGCTCCTCCGTCCCGGCCTTGCTCGGGATCAGCGATGCAACCAGGATCGCGGCTGGGAGGATCAGGGCGACCGCCAGGCCGATGATGTTGGCGACCTGGTCGGCGACCGGGTACGGCTCCAGCTGGCCGAGGTGGAAGGCGAGATGGGGAACGCCGACGACCGTCCATCCCGCCGCCGCGGCCCTTACCCAGTCGCGTCGCATGGTCACAGCGGCGACGATGGTCACGACCGTGAGCCCGAGAGTGAGCGACCCGAAGTCGATCGCCAGGTGCTCGTTGTACGGTCCGAGGGGAGGGAGCCAGTGGTGGCCGAGGCCCGGAAAGCTGCGGTACCAGGATGCCGGCGCCGCCAGAGCCCACGCTCCTAACGGCAGCTCACCCAGGGCGAGGACCCACAGCCCCACCCGGATCCAGCGCTGTCGCATGCCCGAACCTCCCTCTGAGGTGCCACCCAGTGCAAAGGAGGCGCGGAGCCCCCGAGAAGGTTCCGTCACGTACGGATCTCTTCTGCCGTGGTCAGCGGACCGCCCGTCGGCGACTCCGTTAGCGTGGCGGTGTCGCACGATGACCGATCCCCGACCCCTACCCACGGCCGAGCGCCAGGGCTTGCCCGGCGCCGGCGCTTCGGACGCCGCGCCACAGCCGGGTCGCGCGGCACGCCGACCGGTGGCTTTCTGGCTGGTTGCCCTGGTGTTCGCGACGACCATGCTGGGCACGACGCTGCCGACGCCCCTGTACGTCATCTACCAGGGCCAGTGGCACTTCTCCTCGGGGATCGTCACCGTCATCTTCGCGACCTATGCCGCCGGCGTGCTCGTCGCGCTCCTGTTGGCCGGGCGGTCCTCCGACCAGGTCGGGAGGCGACGGGTGCTGGCGACGGCCCTGGGGTCGAGCGCCCTCAGCACGGTCGTGTTCATCCTGGCCCCGAGCCTCGGGTGGCTCTTCCTCGGACGGGTGCTGTCCGGGTTGTCCGCGGGGCTGGTGACGGGGACGGCCACGGCCGCCCTCACCGAGCTGGTCACGGCGTCGTCGTCTCGGCGGGCCTCGCGTGTGGCCACGGCGGCCAACATGGGTGGGCTCGGGCTCGGTCCGCTCGTCGCCGGGCTCTTCGCCCAGTACGGTCCCGATCCGACGGTGCTGGTGTTCGAGGTGTACCTGGTCCTGCTGGCCCTCGCCGGGGTGGCGTTGGCTCTGGTTCCCGAGACGGTGAGCCCACGAACGGCGCTCACGCTTCGGTTCACCGGCCTGGGGATCCCCGTCAGGGGCCGCGCCGAGTTCATGGCTGCCGGGGTCGCCGGGTTTGCCGCCTTCACCCTCCTCGGGTTGTTCACCTCGTTGGCGCCCACGTTCCTCGGCGGGATCCTGCACGAGCACAGCCACGCCGTGAGCGGAGCAGTGGTGTTCCTCATCTTCGGCGCAGCCACGGTCACCCAGGTCGTCCTGGCCCGCTTCCCGAGCCGGCCCGTCGTCCTGTCGGGGCTCGGTGTGTTCCTGGCCGCCCTGGCGCTGATCGTCGGTGCCCTGTCGCAGGCCTCCCTGCGCATGTTCCTGGTGGGAACCGTTGTCGGAGGGGTGGCCGTGGGCGCCGTGTTCATCGGTAGCCTGTCGACGGCCAATCGCCTCGCTCCGGCCGAGATCCGCGGACGGGTCGTGTCCACCTACTTCGTGTTCGCCTACGTCGGGCTGACCATTCCGGTGATCGCCGTGGGCATCGCATCCGAGCACGTCGGCGACTTCCGGGCCGTGCTCGTCTGCTCGATCGTGCTCGCCGTGCTGTGCGCCTTCTCCGCCGTGGGCATCCGGAGGGCCGCCGTCGGAGCTGTTCCCGACGATCACAGGAGCTGACGACGACCACCAGGCGGCGGCGCTGAACCCGTACTGCCGGGCTGCCTGGTCCAGAGGGGTCGCAGTATGATCACGGGAATGGCCAGCACGGGAGCGAGGGGTCCGGCGCGTGATCTTGACGCTGTCGTCGTCGGCGCCGGGTTCTCCGGGA
>VAWP01000184.1 GCA_005888295.1 Actinomycetota bacterium | reverse complement strand
AACGTCGGCTCCACGTTGCTCTCCTCGAACTGCGATGCCGCATACCACGGCTACGGTCTCGGGCTCGTGGTCAACGCGCCAGGGGTCTGCCTTCCTCGCACCGCCCCGCCAGGTGACGAGTCGACTGTCTCGAGGGTCTACCGCGCCGAGGGCATCCACTACGCGAAGGGCCACCTGGGGCGCCTGGTCGTCGTCGAGGCGGCCCGTATCGGGCGCGACTGGAGCCTGTTCCGCCCGCTCGACATGTTGAGCTGGAACCAGAACGAGGGTCGTCCGCAGTGGGTGACGGGCCTGGGGCTCGCCTTCTTCTACCCGCTTCTCGCCCTCTCGATCGGGGGCGTGGTGGTCCTGTGGCGTCGCCGCCTCGCGGTCTGGCCCCTGCTCGCCCCAGCCGTCGTGGTGACCGCCAGCACGCTCGCCTCCTACGGTCAGACGCGCTTCAGGGTCGAGGCCGAGCCGTCGTTGGTGGTGCTGGCGTCGGTCGCCCTCGTCGCCGCCTCCGCCAGCTGGCGGTCGAGAGCCGGCCCGCCGACGACCGTCCAGGCGAGCCAGGTGCGATCTTCCTCGCCGGAGCGATGAGTTTCGCGTCCGGGCGACGTCATAGCTCCGACGCAACGAAGGTGGAGTGAGGACTGAGCAGTGACCATACCGGCGCGGCCCGCCCCCGTCACCACTAGCGAGATCCGGCTCGAGGACCTCGAGCAGCACCGCCGCGAGCTCACCGGCTACTGCTACCGCATGCTGGGGTCGGGCTTCGAGGCAGAGGACGCCGTGCAGGAGACGATGGTGCGGGCCTGGCGGGGCATCGACGGGTTCGAGCGCCGCTCAGCGGTGCGGTCCTGGCTGTACCGCATCGCCACCAACGTCTGCCTCGACATGCTGCGAGGACGCCAGCGCCGGGCGCGACCGATGGATCTCGGCCCCTCCTCGAACGCCGACTCGACCAGGGTCGGACCGACGCTCCCGGAGGCGACCTGGGTCCTGCCGGTCCCCGAGGACCGCGTGATGGCCGCTGACGGCGATCCGGCCGAGCTGGCGGCATCGAGGGAGACCATCCGCCTCGCCTTCATCACCGCGCTCCAGCACCTTCCCCCGCGCCAGCGCGCAGTGCTGATCCTGCGTGAGGTGCTGCGCTGGCGGGCGCTCGAGGTGGCCGAGCTGCTCGACACCAGCGTGGCATCGGTCAACAGCGCGCTGCAGCGCGCCCGCTCGACGCTGGCGAGCCGCGACCTCGACACCCCGGCGCCCCACGCCGGGGACGCCGAGCAGCAGGCCCTGCTCGCCCGCTACGTGGACGCCTTCGAGCGCTTCGACGTGTCTCGCCTGGTGACGCTCCTCCACGACGACGCCGTCCAGTCGATGCCGCCCTTTGCCATGTGGCTGCGCGGCCCGGTCGAGATCGGCCGGTGGCTCCTGGGACCAGGAAGCGGATGCCGCGGCTCGCGCCTGGTGCCCACCGCGGCCAACGGGACCGCGGCGTTCGGGCAGTATCGCTCCGACGGCCGGGGCGGTCATCGACCCTGGGCGCTCCAGGTCGTCGAGATCTCGGGCGACCGGATCTCCGGCCTGCACAACTTCCTCGTCCCCGAGCCGGCCTCCCGGGCCGGCAGTGTCGCCGAGCCGGCCTCCCGGGCCGGCAGTGTCGCCGAGCCGGCCTCCCGGGCCGGCAGTGCGAACGACCTATTCGCAGCCTTCGGGCTGCCTGCCCGCCTCGGGCGCTAGCCGGGCATCCCCGACCAGCAAGTCCCGCAGACCCACGAGCTCGAGCAGCTCGGACAGCTCGACGCACACATCCCGCAGCCGGATCGTGCAGCCCAGGCTCCGGGCGACGAGCTGCAGCCGCGCCAGCTCGTCCACGGCTCCGAGGGTCGGACGACCCCACCACCACAGCGGCCAGGTCGCCAGCTCCTCGTCGTCGCGGGCGAGCACCACTATCGCGTCGCTGCCTCGCCGCGGCACACTGCTACGACGACGCCCGGCACCCGGACTCATCGCCGCGGTGGAAGGCGGGAGGCTCGGGCAGCGGGCGAAAATGGCAGTATGCCGACATGGGGACCTACGTCGTCCTCCTGCGTGGCATCAACCTGGCAGGACGCAACCGGGTCGGGATGGGGCCGCTTCGTGACCTGCTCAGCTCGGGCGGCTACGACGACGTCCGGACCTACGTGCAGAGCGGCAACGTCGTCATGCGCAGCCGGTCCGGGGAACGGGCGCTCGTCTCCGCCCTCCACCGGCGACTGAGCGACGCATTCGGGTTCGACATCGGCATCTT
>VAWP01000148.1 GCA_005888295.1 Actinomycetota bacterium | reverse complement strand
CCTCATCGCCTTCCCGGTGCTGACCAGCGGCCTGGTACTGCTGATGGCGGACCGCCACCTGGGCACCCACGTCTTCACGGTCGAAGGCGGTGGTGTGCCCGTGCTCTGGCAGCACCTGTTCTGGTACTTCGGGCACCCGGAGGTGTACATCCTCGCCTTGCCCTACTTCGGGATCGTGACGGAGATCCTCCCCGTGTTCTCGCGAAAACCGGTCTTCAGCTACAAGGGCCTGGTCTTCGCCACCATGGCCATCGCCGGACTGTCCACCGGCGTGTGGGCCCACCACATGTTCACCACGGGGGTGGTCCTCCTACCATTCTTCAGCGGGCTGTCGTACCTGATAGCCGTGCCCACCGGGATCAAGTTCTTCGCCTGGATCGGGACGATGTGGCGCGGCCAGCTCACCTTCGAGACGCCGATGCTCTTCGCCGTCGGGTTCCTGGTGACGTTCCTCCTCGGTGGCCTGTCCGGCGTGCTGCTGGCCTCGCCGCCGGTCGACTTCTTCGTCCACGACACCTACTTCGTGGTGGCCCACTTCCACAACGTCTTGTTCGGGACGGCGGTCTTCGCCGGCTTCGCCGGGATCTACTACTGGTATCCCAAGATCACCGGCCGCAAGCTGCACGAGGGCTGGGGCAAGTGGCACTTCTGGCTGACGTTCATCGGGTTCAACGTCACCTTCATGCCCCAGTACCTGCTGGGGCTCAAGGGCATGCCCCGCCGTATCGCCGTGTACTCGCCCACCGACGGCTTCACCCTGCTCAGCCGCATCTCGACCGCGGGCGCCTACATCCTGTTCCTGTCGGTGGTGTGCCTCCTGATCAACTTCTACCTCTCGTGGCGGCGGCCGGTGCGCGTGGGTGCCAACCCCTGGGACGGGCACACCCTCGAGTGGGCGGCCGACTCTCCGCCCGCCCACCACAACTTCGAGCGGCTCCCGCTCATCCGGTCCGAACGTCCGGTGTGGGACATGAACCACGGAGAGCCTGCAGCCCCAGGCATCGAGGGACCCACCGGGGTCACCGTTTGATGACCAGCGTCCCCCCCGAAGGCACGATCCCCGAGGACAAGGCGTTCACCCGCCACCGGCGGGCGTGGATCGTCGAGGCCCGCTTCCTCGTGGGCGTGGCCGTCTTCTTCGCCGCCGTCTGCGCCATGTACTGGTTCGGCTCCTACGAGAAGGCCGGCTCGGTACTGCTCATCTTCACCGCCTTTCTGGGCCTTCTCCCCGGCGGCTACCTGCTCTGGTGGTCCCGGCGGATGCGCCCCCGGGCCGAGGACCGGGACGACGCCGCTCTGACCGAGGGCTCGGGCGACGTCGGCGCCTTCCCCGACTCGAGCATCTGGCCCTTCGTCTTCGGCATCGGCGCCGGCATCTCGGCCTCGGCCTTCGTGTTCGGCGCCTGGCTCGGAGTCCTGGGCGGGAGCATGCTCATCTCGGCCATCATCGGCGTCGTCGTCGAGAGCCGCCGCGGCGGCGCGGTGTAGCGAGCAGCACAGCTGCTCGAGCTGACCCGTCCTCAGCGCTTTCGCGCCAAAATTCGGCGGAGATGTCGAGAGCTCGGGCCCTGCTCCGTCCCAGGGGTGCATCCGGCCGGCAGGGCCGACGTCAGACAAGGAGAACACCATGGCCAAGTACCTGTTGCTCAAGCACTACCGGGGCGCGCCGGCGCCCGTCAACAACGTCCCGATGGACCAGTGGAAGCCGGACGAGGTCGACGCACACATCCGGTTCATGAGGGACTTCGCAGGTCGGCTCGAGAGCAGCGGCGAGTTCATCGAGGGACTGGCGCTGTCGCCCGACGGCGTGTGGGTCCGCTACGACGGCGAGGGGCGGCCGCCGGTGACCGACGGCCCGTTCGCCGAGACGAAGGACCTGATCGCCGGGTGGATGGTGATCGACGTCGACAGCTACGAGCGAGCGATCGAGCTCGCCGCTGAGCTGTCGGCAGCCCCCGGGGCCGGCGGCGAACCGATCCACGAATGGCTGGAGGTCCGACCCTTCCTGGCCGAGCCGCCCACCGTCACCCAGTGACCGTGGACGACGTCGAGCTGCGTGCGCTCGTCCCACGGGTCCTGAGCGTCCTCGTCCGTCGCGGTGCGGACTTCGCGACGGCCGAGGACGCCGTACAGGAGGCGCTCGTCCGGGCGCTCTCCGCCTGGCAGCGCGCGTTGCCCGCCGACCCCACGGGGTGGCTCATCACGGTCGCTTGGCGAGTCTTCGTCGACATGACGCGGTCGGAGGCCGCTCGCCGCGACCGAGAGGTCCGGTTCGACACCGAACCGCCGGCCGGCGCGGTCTCGAGCGCCGACGACACGCTGCACCTGTACTTCCTGTGCGCGCACCCCGATCTGACGTCGTCGTCGGCGGTTGCGTTGACCCTCCGGGCCGTGGGCGGCCTTACCACACGCCAGATCGCCCGGGCATACCTCGTGCCAGAGCCCACCATGGCGCAGCGGATCAGCCGCGCCAAGGGCATCGTCAGCCGGGCCGGTGTCGACCGTCCCGGCGACGTGCGCACGGTGATGCGGGTGCTGTACCTCGTCTTCAACGAGGGCTATTCAGGCGACGTCGATCTCGCCGCCGAGGCGATCCGACTGACCCGGCAGCTGGCCACCCTGGCCGACGACCCCGAGGTCCACGGGTTGCTCGCCCTGATGCTCCTCCACCATGCCCGCCGCCGCAGCCGCACCCGACCGGACGGCAGCATCGTGCCCCTTGCCGATCAGGACCGCAGCCAGTGGGACACACGGCTCATCGCCGAGGGGATCGGCATCGCACAAGCCGCGCTGGCGCGCGATCAGCTCGGCCAGTACCAGGCGCAGGCGGCCATCGCCGCGCTCCATGCCGACGCCCCGCGTGTCGAGGAGACCGACTGGGTCCAGATCGTGGAGTGGTACGACGAGCTGCTCAGGTTCGCCGACACTCCGATCGTCCGGCTCAACCGTGCGGTCGCCGTCGGCGAGGCCGACGGCTCGCCCGCAGGGCTGGCGGCGCTGGCCGAGGTCGACGAACACGTCCCGCGGCGCGACGCCGTCGCCGCGTACCTCCACGAGAGGAACGGCGATCTGGAGCTCGCTGCCCGCCTGTATGCCAGCGCAGCTCGCAACGCACCCAACCTCGCCGAACGCGACCATCAGACACGCCAGGCGGCGAGACTCAACCAGCGCCTGCAGCACCACCGATGATCACTGCTCGGGCGTGATGATACGGCTCGCCCGCGCCGGTCGGACCGGCGCCCGCTGCGGTCAGCTGCTGCCGGCGGGGCGGTGCCAGGGACGCAGGAGACTGCTGAACCGGCGAGGGGGCGGGACCTCGGTGGCGTCCGAGCGCTCGGCTCCGACGCCGACCTCCTCCTCGCCGTCGCCGCCGGCTGGTGCAGGCGCGGCGACGCCCCGGCGGACCGCCTCCTCGGGCAGCGGCTCCGGCGGCGGCTCCCCTTCCTTGTCACCTGGGTGGATGTCGGCCCTGACCGTTGCGTAGCCGCCCTCGGGCGAGCGAACGACCACGTTCGAGCGCTTGCGCAACCCGGCCCTCGGGGCGCGCGACAGCTCCTTGCAGATCTGGTACGTCGCCAGGCCCACGACGATCGGAATGGTGGGGGTCCCGATCCGGAACGTCCACAGCACGCCGTTGAGCGACACCCTGAGCGTGTTGGCCAGGACGTCGGTCGAGCTGGCCAGGAAGAGCATCACGTAGAAGGACAGGACCCCGACCCCGAGCCCGGTGCGAACGGGTCGATCGCGGGGCCGGTCGAGCTCGTGATGCTCCACGGCCTTGTCCTCCGGCCTGAACCTGGCCTCGAGAAGGGCGCCGAGATCAGGTAGCGGCTGGCAAACTGGGTCTCCCAGGCCGGCATGATCCGCAAGGCGCCGTCGAGCCAGCCCATGTACCAGTCGGGCTGCACCGCGTAGCTCACCTTGTAGGGCTCGTAGGAGCCGTACAGCCAGATGGGGTTGATCTGGAACAGGCCCCCGAGAAGAGCCAGCCCCCCGAAGATGATGAAGAAGTAACCGGTGGTCTTGGCCGTGTAGGTGGGCCAGAACGACGACCCCACCACTTTTCGGTTGGATTTGTCCTTGCCCGGGAAGTCGGTGTGCTTCTGGTGCCACATGATCCCCAGGTGGGCGGCGAGGAGACCGGCGATGACGGCGGGGAGGATCAGGATGTGCAGCGAGTAGAAGCGGGGGATGATGTCGCCGTTGCCGGGGAAGTTGCCGCCCCACAGGAGGAACGCTCCCCACGTCCCGATGATCGGGATGGACAGGAAGATCGAGAAGGCGATGCGCAGGCCGGCGCCCGAGATCTGGTCGTCCGGCAACGAGTACCCGATGAACCCGTTGACGATCACGAGGATCAGCATCGTGAGCCCGATCATGTAGTTGAGCTCACGGGGCCGGCGGAAGGCTCCGGTGAAGAAGATCCGGCACAGGTGGACGACGATGGCCGCGGCGAAGATGTCGGCCGCCCAGTGGTGCATCTGGCGCATGACCAGACCGGCCCGCACGTTCAGGCTGATGTCGACCGTCGACTGGTAGGCCTCCGACACCCGCTGCCCCCGCAACGGCACGTAGCTGCCGTTGTAGATGACCTCCTTGGTCGAGGGCACGAAGAACAGGGTCAGGAAGATCCCGGTGATGATGATGATCGCGAAGGAGTACATCGCGATCTCACCGAGCAGGAACGACCAGTGGTCCGGGAAGATCTTGTTCAGCGCCGTCTTGCTGATGCGGGCCACCCCGAGGCGGTCGTCGAACCACCTGGCCAGCTCGATGCCGCGGTCCTCCATCGAGGGACGCGGCTCGCCGCGGGACCTCAACGTCGGTCGCCTGATCACTGTCCAGCTGCCTTCTTCGGAGGGTTCAACGTCGTCGACGTGTTGCGCTCCCAGTAGCCGGGCCCGACCGGCTCCTGATAGTCCGACTGGGCTCTCAGGAAGCCGTCACCGTTGTCCATGATAGGTAGCTGGGGTATGAGGCGAGGCGCTGGACCGAAGATCGGGCGGGCGCCGTTGAGGATGGTGAACACGGACTGATGGCAGGGGCAGAGCAGCTGCTGGACCTGCTGCTGGTACAGGCTCACCGGGCACCCGGCGTGGGTGCAGAGCTTGGAGTAGGCGAGGTAGCCGTGCGGTGACCAGGTCTCCCGGCCCGGCAGGGTCGTGATCGGCACCGACGAGGCCCGGATGAGCAGGGTCTGGGAGACCGCGTCACCCTCGTGGCCCTCGGGGAACACCGTCAGCACCCCGCCCACATCGACGTCGTCGGCCATCACCGGGCGGCCGTTGATCTGCACCAACCGGGAGCCCCGGCGGAACTGGGTGTAGTCCAGCTGGTTGCCGGGACGAGGATTGTACAGGGAGCGGATGAACGGAAAGATGCCGACGATCGAGAACACCCCGATGGCCGCCCCCAGCAGCTTGCCGAGGAAGCCCCGCCGCTCGACGGCGACCTGGCCGCGGGAGAAGGCGGCGCCGAACGCCTGCTTGTCCTTCTCGGTCGTCGGCAGCTCGTGACGGTCCTCGACGAAGGGGCCCTGCGGCATGAGGTACTTGCCCCAGGCGGCGAGGCCGATCCCGATACCGGCCAGCCCGAGCCCGAGAAGGGCGCCCTCGGCCTGCGGCTGGCCGCCGAGCGAGTACGTGATGGCCAGCCCGATGGTCGCCAGCACGCTGACGGTGAAGCACAGGGCGACGAAGTTCTCGGCCCGGCGCGGCCGCTCGACCGGGATCTCGAGGCGGAGGTCCTCCACCGTCGTGGCCGTCGTGCTCGTCGCCGTCCCACCACCGGAACCGGCTCCGGGGCCGGTGCCGCCAGGGTTCTCGCCGCCCGTGCTCACGTCGTCGCTCCCGCTCTGATCGTCGCCGCCGGTGCTCACGTCGTTGCTCCCGCTCTGATCCCGATCCAGTAGGCCGCCAGTATCAGCACGCCGAGGCCCACCACGATGGCGAGGAAGCCCTCCGTCACGGGCCCCACGTGGCCCAGGCCCGCGCCGCCGGGGTTGGCCGGATGCTGGAGGTAGGTGACGTAGCGCACGATGTCGTTGACGTCCTTGTCGGTGAGGGTGCCGGGCCCGAACCGAGGCATGTTCCCCGGCCCCGTCCGGATGGCCTCGGCGATCTGCGTCGGCGACGCCTGGTAGAGAGACGGGGCGAAGGCGCTGTTGGCAAGGGCGTCACCGGTCCCGGTGATCACGTGGCAGCCGGCGCAGTTCAGCCCGAACATGTCGTTGCCGTTCGACTGGTCGGCAGCCTGCTGGTTGAGGGCGGGTATGCCGGGTCCCCCGGCACCGAGCGACGTGACGTAGGAAACGATGGAGAGCTGCTGGGTCCGGCTGAACAGCACGGGCTTGCGCACCGCCTGGGCGCCCGGATAGGCGAGGGGCATCCGTCCTGTCGACACCCAGAAGTCGACGGTCGCGGCGCCCAGCCCGACGAGGTTGGGGCCCCGGTCGGTCCCCTGGGCGTTCAGCCCGTGGCAGCTCGAGCAGTTGTTGACGAACAACGGCCGGCCCACGCTCGAGAGCGCGGCGGGCACCGGCGGCGTGGGGACGCTCGGCGTGGGGACGCTCGGCGTGGGGACGCTCGGCGTGGGGACGCTCGGCGTGGGGACGCTCGTCGTGGCCTGCGCCCGCGCCGGCGTCTGGTGGCCGGCGAACGAGAGCAGGCCCAGGGCGACCACGAAGGCCACCAGCGCGGCGGGAAGCAGGAATCGGTTGCGCATCACGGTTAGTGCAGGAGGAACAGCGAGGCGTACAGACCTACCCAGACGATGTCGACGAAGTGCCAGTAGTAGGCCACGGCCTGGAAGACCGGCACCTCCCCGGGGTCGCCGCGCGGACCGATCATGCGTCCCAGCAGGGCGACCATGGCCAGCAGCCCGAGCGTCACGTGCAGGGCGTGCAGGCCCGTCATCATGAAGAACATCGAGCCGTAGGCGTTCGTCTTGGGCGTGAAGTCGACGGTCAGCCACTCGTAGGCCTGGTTGGCGACGAACGCGGCACCCAGCAGGAAGCTCATGATCGTCCAGAAGCGGGCCGAGGCCCGGAGCAGCTTCTCCTCCTGCCACACCGCGTGCTGCATGGTGACGCTGGACATCACCAGGATGAAGGTGAAGATGCCCGCCCGGATCGGATCGACGTGGGTGGCCGTGGGCGGCCAGGGCGTCCCGTCGTGGGCGCGGATGGTGAAGTAGGAGGCGAACAGCCCACTGAAGAACATGAGCTCGGAGGCCAGCCAGATGATCGTCCCGACCCCGACCATCGACGGGCGCTTGGCGTGCGCCGGTCCGAAGGGCTGGGTCTGCTCGACCGGGATGGCCTGACTCACGAGCCCAGTTCTTAGTCGAAGGGGCCGCTCCCGATCACATCGGCGCCGACCGGCTCCGGCGGGCCGGAACGCGGCGCCATGGCCGACGGCAGGGGCCGCTCGTGCACGACGGTCAGACGCCTGGTGGCGCGGGTCAACGCGACGTAGAGGGCCCGCAGGCCCTGGGCCTCCTCGTCCACGATCGAGGCGGGCTCGACGACGACCACCGAGTCGAACTCGAGACCCTTGACGACCTCGACGGGGACCACGGTGACGGGGAAGTCGAGCCCGTCGCGGCGGGCCTCGCCGAAGGTGAGCCCGGTGGCGGTCAGGCCTTCGGCCAGCGCCGGCGCCAGCGAGCCCGGAGCCACGACGCCGACCGTGCCGTCGGGCACGAGGGCTGCTTCCTGTCGCGCTCGCGCCGCCACCTCGGCAACCAGGGCCCCTGGCTCGACGGCGACCACGGCGGGAGCCTCGCCGGTGACCCGCGCGGACCGCGGCGGGCGGACCCAGGGCGCCGCCACCCGGAGGACGTGGCTCGAGACCTGCATCACCTCGTCGGGTGTCCGGTAGTTGACGCTCAGCTCCACCGTCCGCGCCGAGCGCCCGGGTGCGAGATGGACGAGGACCTCGCCCCACGCCGTCGGCGCCACCGGGCCCGTCGCCTGGGCCAGGTCGCCGACCACCGTCATCGATCCCGACAGCGATCGCCTGGACACCATGCGGAGCTGCATCGGCGACAGGTCCTGTGCCTCGTCGACCACGATGTGGCCGTAGGACCGGGGTTCGTCGTCGCCTCTCGACGTGGGCGGCCCGAGCAGCACGCGGGCCTCGTCGATGAGCGGCATGTCGGCGACCGACCAGGGGATCTCGTCCAGAGCGGCGCTCCTGGGGCGGTACAGGGCGTCCAGCTCGGCGTCGTCCAGACCGGCCCGACGGCCGGCGAGGCGCAGCAGGGGCGGTGCGCCGTAGAGGTCGTGGAGCAGCTCCTCGGGTCGCAGGCGGGGCCACATGCGGTCGATGGCCTCGGCCAGGGCGGGGACACGGCGGACCTCGGCGACGAACTCGTCGTCCTCGATCTCCAGGCTCGCCACCCGGTCGGCCGCACCGACCCGCGCCAGGGACGCACGGTACTGAGCCAGCAGGCGGCGGCCCACGAGGGTCTCGAGCTGCCGACGCCGGGAGTTGTGCGTACCCGGTCGCCGGCGGACCGACGCCACGACCTCGGCCGAGTCCTGCGCCGTCAGACGCAGCACGGCGGCTCCGAACGGCACCTCGACGTCGCGGGCCAGCGGTCGTTGGCGGTCCCGAACGGCCCGGGAGATGAAGCTGGTCATGCGGATGTCGCCCTTGAGAGCGGCGGTGCCCGGATCATCCGATCCCAAGGTCTGGAGGCCGGGAACCAGGCTCTCGGCCGTGCTCAGGGCGACGCCGTTCTCGCCGAGCGAGGGCAGGACCTGCTCGATGTAGCGGAGGAACACCCGGTTGGGACCGACGACGAGCAGGCCCTGGCGCTCGAGGGGGAAGCGGTGGGTGTACAGGAGGTAGGCGGCGCGGTGGAGCGCGACCGCGGTCTTGCCCGTGCCGGGCCCGCCCTGGACGACGACCACCCCCGGCAGCGGCGCCCGGATGATCTCGTCCTGCTCGCGCTGAACGGTGGCCACGATGTCGCGCATGTGCCCGGAGCGGGACCGCTCCAGGGCGGCCAGCAGAGCTCCGGGGCCGACACGACCCTCGCCGTCTCCGTCGGCTGGCACGCCCTCGCTGTCCGGCGCCCCCGACGGCAGGGTGAGCAGCTCGTCCTCGATCCCGAGCAGTCGGCGACCCTCGGTCGAGAAGTGCCGCCGTCGGACGAGGCCCATGGGATGGCGAGCGGTGGCCCGGTAGAAGGGCTCGGCGATCGGCGCCCGCCAGTCCACCACCAGCGGCTCGTGCTCGGGCCCGGAGACGGCCAGCCGACCGATGTAGAAGGACTCGGCGCCGTCGCTGTCGTGGGGCCGGCCTCCCGGGCCGTCGCTGTGCTCGGGGGCGGCCCGGTCGATGCGACCGAAGCACAGCGAATGGCGACCGATCTCCAGCTGATCGAGGCGCTGGAGGCTGGTGCGGACGATCACGTCCCGTTCCTCCCGGGCCTGGTGGGTACCTCCCCTGCCCTGGTCGAGGACGGCCTCCAGTCGTCGCCGGGCGGCATCGCGCATCGCCGCCAGCCGCTGGTAGGCGTTGTCGATGTAGGCCTGCTCGCTCGCGAGATCGGGATGGGGCACCGGAGCGTCTGGGAGGTCTGCCGTCAGGCGGGAGAGACAATGCTAATACCGTTCAGCGCCGAGGCCGAACCCGGAGGCCTGGCCCCGGGCTGCGCCGCCCCCGCCGACAGGGCCCCGGGTAACGTCGCCCCGTGCCCCTCGAGGACACCCCTTTCCTGCGGGCCTGCCGATGCCGGCCCAGCGACCGGGTGCCGGTCTGGTTCATGCGTCAGGCCGGTCGGTCCCTCCCCGAGTACCGCGCCCTGCGGGGTGACCGCAGCGTGCTGGAGGCCGTCACCCACCCGGAGCTGGCGGCCGAGCTCACCCTCCAGCCCGTGCGGCGCTACGGCGTCGACGCCGCCATCCTGTTCTCGGACATCGTCGTCCCCGTGGTGGCGATCGGGTTCGGCGTGGACCTGGTGCCGGGCATCGGACCCGTGGTGGAGCACCCGTTCTCGGGCCCGGCCGACCTCGCCCGCATCCGCTCCCTCGACCCCGAGAAGGACATCCCCTACGTGATCGACACGGTCCGGCTCGTGGTGCGGGAGCTCGACGTTCCACTGATCGGCTTCGCCGGCGGCCCCTTCACGGTGGCCAGCTACCTGGTCGAAGGGGGGCCGTCGCGCACCCACGCCCGCACCAAGACCCTGATGCGGAGCGACCCCCCGACCTGGAACCAGCTCGTGGAGCTCCTCGCCGACCTGGCCCTCGCCGCGCTGCGGGCCCAGGTGGAGGCGGGCGCCTCCGCCGTCCAGCTCTTCGACAGCTGGGTCGGCGTCCTGTCCCCGCACGACTACCGGGACCTCGTGCTGCCGGCCACACGGCGCATCTTCGCCGGGCTGGCGGACCTGGGCGTCCCCCGCATCCACTTCGGCGTCGGCACGGGGGAGCTCCTGTCGCTCATGGCCGACGCCGGCGCCGACGTCGTCGGAGTCGACTGGCGTGTGCCGCTCGACGAGGCCCGCCGCCGGGTCGGACCGGGGCGGGCGGTCCAGGGCAACCTCGACCCGGCCAGCTGCCTGTCGCCGTGGGACGTGGTCGCCCCAGAGGTGCGCAGGGTGCTGGCCGAGGGCGGCGGTGGACCAGGGCACGTGTTCAACCTCGGCCACGGCGTGCTCCCCGAGACCGACCCCGACCTGCTGCACAGGATCGTGGACCTGGTCCACGAGGAGGGCGGCCCCCGGTGACGTCTGCCACCGACGTGGCGGTGGTCGGCGGGGGTATCACGGGCCTGGCCGCGGCGTGGGAGCTCGCCGGGCCGAGGGGCGGGCACCGCCCTGTCCGGGTGACGGTGCTCGAGGCCGGCGCCCACCTCGGCGGCAGGATCGACACGCTCGACCTCGGAGGTCGGCCCGTCGACGCCGGCGCCGACGCGTTCATCGCCCGGGTGCCCGACGCCGTCGCGCTCTGCCAGGAGCTCGGCGTGGGCGAGCAGCTGGTCGCGCCCGCCGCGACCACCGCGCTCATATGGAGCCGGGGCGAGCTGCGGCGCCTCCCGGAGGACACCGTGCTCGGGGTTCCGACCCGGTTGCGGACACTGGCGGCGTCGAAGGTCGTCTCGGTCGCCGGGCTGGCCCGCGCCAGTCTCGACCTCGTCCTGCCCGCCGACACCTCGACCGACGACCGGTCGATCGCCGCCCTGGTCGACCACCGGCTGGGTCGGGAGATCCGGGAGCGGTTGAGCCTGGCCGCCACCGCGCCGCAGCTCGACGCGGCGAGGTGCGAGCATCGGAGCCTCCTGCGCGGCCTCCGCCCGGCGGAGCGCGCACCGACCGGGGCTCCAACCCCGGTCTTCCTCACCCTCCCCGGTGGGCCGGGCCAGCTCGTCCAGACGCTGTGCGGTGCGCTGGCCGGGCGGGGCGTCGAGCTGCGCACGGCCGCGCCGGTCGAGAAGATCGAGCGGGACGACGGTCGGTGGCGCCTGCGCACACCGCAGGGAATGGTGACGGCCGACGCCGTGGTCCTGGCCCTGCCGTCCTTCGTCGCGGCCGACCTGCTGGCGACGCAGCTGCCCGCGGCGGCGTCCGACCTGGACGCCATCGAGCACGCGTCGGTGGTCCTGGCCACCTTCGCCTACCCGGCCGCGGCCGTGTCGGTACCGCCGGGCGTGAGCGGGTTTCTCGTGCCCCGGGTGGAGGGCCGGCTCATGACCGCCTGCACGTTCCTGTCGGCGAAGTGGCCCCACAGGGAGCGGCCCGGGCAGACCGTCGTGCGTGTGTCGGCAGGTCGCTGGGGAGACGACCGCGCCCTGCACCTCGGCGACGAGGAGCTCGTCCGCCGGCTGCGGGCCGAGCTCGACGATGCCCTGGGCATCACCGCCAGCCCCGACGCGGTCGTGGTGGGCCGCTGGCCCCGCGCCTTCCCCCAGTACGAGGTCGGCCACCTCGAGCGGGTGGCCCGCATCCGGGCCGTCGTGGCCCGTCAGCCGGGCCTGGCCGTGGCTGGCGCCTCCTACGGAGGCGTGGGTATACCGGCCTGCATTGGCCAGGGTCGCCGGGCGGCCCGGGACGTGCTCGACCACCTTGCGGTGGCCGCTCAGCGCTGAGCGCCGCCGTCGGCCGTGATCGGTACCCACGGCGAATTTGGGAGAATCGAGGCAGCTGGGCCGGAGAGCGAGGTGATGAGGTGGCCAGAGCAATCTGGAGCGGATCGATCAGCTTCGGGTTGGTGAACGTGCCCGTGAAGCTGTTCACCAGCGTGCGAAAGAAGGACGTGCGCTTCAACCAGCTCCACGCCGCCGACGGCGTGCGCATCCAGCAGAAGCGGGTGTGCCCGGCCGACGGCGAGGAGGTGGCGTGGGACGACCTGGTCAAGGGCTACGAGATCAGCTCCGGCCAGTACGTCGTGGTGACCAACGAGGAGCTCGAGGCGCTCGACCCCGAAGCCACCCACACGGTCGACATCGAGGACTTCGTCGCCCTCGAGGACATCGATCCGCTCTACTTCGACTCGTCCTACTACCTGGTACCCGACGCTCCCGGGGTCAAGCCGTACCGGCTGCTGCTGGATGCCATGACCGAGAGCGGGCGGGTCGGCATCGGCTCCGTGGTCCTGCGCACCAAGCAGTACCTGTGCGCGGTACGACCCCTTGGTGACGCCCTGGTGCTGACGACGATGAACTACGCCGACGAGGTCTCGTCCACCGAAGAGCTGGAGGGCCTGCCCGGCGCGGGGGCGGAGCCGTCGAGTCGCGAGATGAAGGTGGCCAAGCAGCTGATCGACTCGCTGACGGCCGACTTCGAGCCCGGCAAGTACCACGACACCTACAGGGAGCAGGTGCTCCAGCTCGTGGAGGCCAAGGCCCAGGGTCAGGAGGTCGTCTCCGAGCCACCGCCCGAGAAGGCGGCACCGGTCGTCGACCTGATGTCCGCCCTCGAAGCCAGCCTGGCCGCCGTGAAGGAGAAGGGCGAGACGGAGGACACCACACAGGAGAAGCGACGCGCGACATCCTGAGCGTTCCTGCCGTCAGGATCGCCGCCGCCGGGTTGGCGGCCGGCGTGACAACGGCCTTCTCCCTACCGCCCTGGGGCCTCTGGATCCTGGCGCCGGTCGGCCTCGCCGTCCTCTACCGTCTGCTGGAAGGCCGGGGAGCGCCGCTGCGGGCGCTGGTCGGGTTCACGTTCGGCATCGGCCTGCTCGCCATCGGCCTGTACTTCACGACCGCGTTCAACGCCGGCGGATGGGCGGTGCTGGTGCTCTTCGAGTCGGCCTTCGTGGCCGCGGCCTGCATCCTGGTACCCCCGGCGCGGGGACGGAGCCTGGCCTTTCCGGCCGTGCTGGTGTTCGCCGAGGTGGTCCGGGGGTCGTGGCCCTTCGGGGGCCTCCCGATGGGCGGCGTCCCCTTGGGCCAGGTGAGCAGTCCCATCGGCCCCGCCGCCCGGCTGGGGGGCCCGATGCTGCTGATGGCGCTCGCCGCCCTGGCCGGAGTCGCTCTGGGTGAGGCGGCCCGCCTCGTACCGCTCGGTCAGGATGTCGGGTCCGGCCGCCGGGGCCGGGCAGCCACGACCGCGACGCTGGCGATCCTGGTCGTCGTCGGTCTGTCCGTCGCCGGCGACCTGGCTCCCGACGGGGGAGGCGCCGCCGGCAGCGGCCGCGTCGCCCTGGTGCAGGGCGGGGGGCGGAGAGGCTTTCGGGCGTCGCAGGTCGACCCCCTCGTGGTGTTCGACGCCCAGCTGACCCCCAGCCTCGGCCTCCGTCCCCCCCTCGAGCTGATCCTCTGGCCGGAGAACGTGCTCGACCTGAACGAGCCCCTGCAGAGCTCCTCCGAAGCCTTCCAGGTGAGCGAGCTGGCGACGTCCAAGGCGGCCACGGTGGTGGCAGGCGTGACCGAGCCGGTCGGACGGAACGGCTTTCGCAACATCGCCGTGGCCTGGGCCCCCTCTGGATCCGTCGTCGCCACCTACGACAAGGTCCACCGGGTGCCGTTCGGCGAGTGGATCCCGTGGCGGTCGTTCTTCGGACTGCTGGCCGACCTGTCGGCCGTGCCCCGCGACGCGGTCCCCGGTCACGGTCCGGGCATCCTCCGCACACCGGCCGGACCCCTCGGGGTGATGATCTCCTACGAGGTCTTCTACGAAGACGCCGGCCGGGCCGCCGTGCGGGCGGGAGCGCAGCTGCTCACGGTGCCGACCAACACCGCCTCGTACGCCACCAGCCAGGTGCCGACCCAGGAGCTGGCCACGGCCAGGCTCCAGGCCATCCAGGAGGGTCGTGACCTGATCCAGACCTCGCCCACCGGCTTCACCACCATCATCGACCACCGCGGCCACGTGCTGGCCCGGTCGAACCTGGGGTCCCAGCAGGTCATCGAGGGGTCGCCGGCCTTTCGCACCGGGCTCACGCCCTACGCCCGGGCGGGGGACGTACCCGTGCTGGCAGCGGGCGGGCTGGCGGTGCTGGCGGCCTGGGCGCTCGAGGTGCGCTCCCGCCGCCGGCGCGCCGGCGACATCGGAGGTGACGACGCGGCCTGACCCGACGCCCTAGGTCTTGTCGCTGACTCCCGCCGAGTCGAAGGTGGCCATCTCCCGCACGATCCTCGCTGCGGCCTGGAGCACCGGAAGGGCCAGGCACGCCCCCGTGCCCTCTCCCAGGCGCAGTTCCAGGTCGAGCAGGGGCAGCAGGCCCAGGTGATCGAGACCGACGGTGGCGCCGGGCTCGCTCGACCGGTGGCCGGCGACGCAGTAGGCGGTGCACCCCGGCGCCAGGGCCTCGGCGACCACGGCGGCGGCCACGGCGATCACCCCGTCGACCAGCACCGGGACGCGGGCGGCGGCCCCGCCCACGATGAAGCCGGCCAGCGCGGCGATCTCCAGTCCCCCCAGGGACGCCAGCACGGCCAGCGGGTCATCACCAGGGACGGCTCCGAACGCGCCCGTGCGGGCCAGGCCGCGCTCGACGACCCGGACCTTGCGGGCCCACTCGTCGTCACCGATGCCGGTCCCCCTGCCCGTCACCGCCGGCGCCGCGTGGCCCGTGAAGGCGGCGATGAGGGCCGCCGACGGGGTGGTGCTGCCGATCCCCATGTCTCCGGTGACGAGGCACCGTGCACCCTTCAGCACCAGATCGGCGGCCATGTCGGCACCGACGCCGAGCGCCGTCGTCGTCTCCTCGGGCGTCATCGCCGGCTCCTCGGCCAGGTTCGCCGTCCCGGGCCGCGCCTTCGCCCGTACCAGCCCGTCGGCGGCGTCGAGCTCGCTCGCCACGCCGACGTCCACCACCACGACGCCCGCTCCGGCGTGGCGGGCGAGCACGTTGATGGCCGCTCCGCCGGCGCAGAAGTTGGCGACCATCTGAGCGGTGACCTCGGCCGGCCAGGGCGACACGCCCTCGGCCAGCACGCCGTGGTCACCGGCGAAGACGGCGACGACGCCCGGCTCGGGGACCGGTGGCGGCGATTCGCCGGCGATGCCCGCCAACTGCACGGCGACGGCCTCCAGCCGACCGAGCGATCCCCGCGGCTTGGTGAGCCGGTCGAGATGGGCGGCGGTCGCCCCCGCCGCCGCCTCGTCGGGACGGCCCAGACGGGCCACGGTCTCGCTGAAGGGGGGCATCGACGACCCGGTCAGTCGTCTGAGGAGCCGGGACGCTCGAGGATGGCCTCGAGGCGGCCGTGACGGTGGTGGCCGTGGTCGATGAACATCAGGCGGTTGAAGATGACGAACTTGCCCACCCAGATCAGTCCCCAGGCCGCCAGCGCCGAGAAGTTGACGATCACAGCCGTGCCCAGGTGGGACGAGGTGATCTGGGGCGCTTCGCTCTCGGCGATGTCGACGGCGAGGATGGACAGCGCCAGGCCGGCGAAGGCGAGGGCCCAGAACGGCACGATCTCCTTCCAGAGGTGCGACGGCCCCGTCTTGCCCCACGCCCACCGGCGGTTGAGGTAGTAGGAGGGAACGGTCGCCACCGCCGTGGCGATGATGTTGCAGGTGACGGCGGAGCCGAGCCGCAGGATGCCGAACGTGAGGAAGAGGACCGCCTGGCTGACCGCCACCGAGATCACCGAGACCAGCGTGTAGCGGACGGCCTTCCTGCCGGTGGGCGTCGACGCCCAAGCCCTCATGTCGCTGGGAGCGAGGCTCACCCCCTTCATCGTATCGTCATAATCCCGTGGATCGTGCATCGTGACCGGCGGGCGCGCGTCATGGCAGGTCGAGGGCGTTGGCCCTGGCCACGGACCCCAGCCAGGACGCGCTCGGCCTGGGGTGGCGCTCGAAGGTGGTGCGGTCGACCCCCACGAGCCCGAACGTCGGGCGGTAGCCGAGCGCCCACTCGAAATTGTCGAGCGCGCTCCAGTACGTGTACCCGCGCACGTCGATGCCGTCGTCGAGGCAGCGGCCGACCCCCTCCAGGGCCCGGCGAACGTAGGCGACGCGGCGCTCGTCGTCGTCGGTGGCGATGCCGTTCTCGGTGACGAGCAGCGGTATGCCGCCGGTGACCTTCCACGCCCGACGGAGGGTCGCCTCCAGCACCTCGGGCCAGAACTCGTAGCCCATCTGGGTCATCTCCACCCCTGGCTCCGGGCCGAGGGCGCCGGCGGCGCCGACCCGCACTCGCGAGTAGCACTGCACGCCCAGGAAGTCGTCGGCCCGCGCCGCCTCGAGGAAGACGTCCTCCATCGACCTGCGGATGCGCTCGACCGTGGCCTCGCCGCCGTCGACCGCCTGGTAGTCCGACATCGCCAGCGTGAGGCCGACCGGTGCCGTCCCCGGTCCCGACCGAATGGCGGCCGCCGCCTTGCCGTGGGCGTCGATCATCACCTGGTTCACCGTCCGCCGTAGGGCGGGATCCCGGCTCCCGGGAGGGAAGATCCCGGCGAGGAAGCCCATCAGGGCCACGATGTTGGGCTCGTTGATCGTGCACGCCCATCCGATGAGGTCGCCGAGGTGGGCGGCTGCCCGCTCGCAGTACCTGACGAAGAGGTCGGCCGCACCCGGGTCGGCCCAACCGCCGGCCTCGACCATCCACCGCGGGCTGGTGAAGTGGTGGAAGGTGACGACCGGTACCAGGCCGTGCTCGAGGCAGCAGGCGCAGATCCGCCGGTAGTGGTCGAGGGCTGCGAGCGACCACTCCCCGCGCTCGGGCTCGATGCGGCTCCACTCCAAAGAGAAGCGGTAGGTGTCGAAGCCGAGCCGGGCGAGCAGGGCGATGTCGTCGGGATAGCGGTGGAACTGGTCGCAGGCGTCACCGCTGGGCTCGACGCACCCCGAGCCGGGCTGGTGCTCCCACGCCCACCAGTCGTTGTTCCAGTTCCCGCCCTCGACCTGGTGGGCGGCCGTGGCGGTACCCCAGAGGAAGCCATCGGGGAACCGGACCGCCATTGGGCAGACAGTAGCGGACCGCCGGCCCGGGAGGCCGGCTCAAACAGAGCGGACCGCCGGCCCGGGAGGCCGCTTGGCAGGATGGCAGTATGACCCGATGACCGCCGCCCTCGACGCCCTGGTCTCCCTGCTCGACCTCGAGCCCATCGAGGTCAACATGTTCCGTGGCGTCAGCCCCGAGGAGAAGCGCCAGCGCGTGTTCGGGGGCCAGGTCGCCGGTCAGGCACTGGTCGCCGCCGGCCGGACCGTCGAGCGCGGCAACGTCCACTCGCTGCACGCCTACTTCCTTCGACCGGGCGACACCAGCGTCCCCATCCTCTACGAGGTCGACCGCATCCGCGACGGGCGCTCGTTCACCACCCGGCGCGTCGTGGCCATCCAGCACGGTCGCGCCATCTTCAACCTGTCGGCGTCGTTCCACGTCGACGAGAGCGGTCCGGACCACCAGCTGCCGATGCCCGACGTGCCCGACCCCGAGTCGTTGCCCACCTTCCAGGAGCGCATGGCTCCCTACGTCGACAAGTTCGGTGACTGGCTGACCCGGCCCCAGCCGATAGACCAGCGCTACGTCGACGACCCCGGCGGCCCGTTCTCCAGGGTGGGCGGACGGCCGCCCCGCCAGCGGATCTGGATCCGGGCCGACGGCCGCCTGGCCGACGACCAGCTGCTGCACGACTGCGTCGTCGCCTACGCCTCGGACATGTCCCTCCTGGACTCGGTGATGCTGCCCCACCGGCTCAGCTGGGACGACCCCCGGATCATGGGAGCCAGCCTCGACCACGCCATGTGGTTCCACCGGCCGTTCCGAGCCGACGAGTGGCTGCTCTACGACCAGGAGAGCCCGTCGGCGGCCGGTGCGCGGGGCCTGGCCCGCGGGACCATCTTCACGCGGGACGGCCGGCTCGCCCTCTCGGTGGTGCAGGAGGGACTGGTGCGCCTCGTCTGAACGAAGGGGTGGGCGCCTCGGAGGGGCGCCCGCTCAGCGGTCCCCGATCGGGGTGTAGTGACGTTCGGCCTCGCCGGCGTAGAGCTGGCGCGGGCGTGCGATCTTGGACTCCTGGTCGAGGAGCTCCACCCAGTGCGCCAGCCACCCCGACGTGCGCGGGATCGCGAAGAGGGCGGGGAACATGTCGATCGGAAAGCCGATCGCCTGGTAGATCAACCCCGAGTAGAAGTCGACGTTGGGGTACAGCCGCCGCGAGGTGAAGTACTCGTCGGACAGGGCCCGCTCCTCGAGCTTGAGGGCGATGTCGAGCAGCGGGTTCTTGCCCGTGACCTCGAAGACCTCGTCCGCCGTCCGCTTGATGATCCGGGCGCGGGGGTCGTAGTTCTTGTACACGCGGTGGCCGAAGCCCTGGAGGCGACCCTCGCCCCGCTTCACAGCGGCGACGAAGTCGTCGACGTGATCGATCGAGCCGATGTCGGTGAGCATGCGGATGACGGCCTCGTTGGCGCCCCCGTGACGGGGGCCGTAGAGGGCCGAGCAGGCGGCGGCGCAGGCCGAGTACGGGTCGGCATGTGACGAGCCGACGACGCGCATTGCTGTGGTCGAGCAGTTCTGCTCGTGATCGGCGTGGAGGATGAACAGGACGTCGAGGGCGTGGGCGAGAGCCGGGTTGGCGTCGAACCGGGGCTCGGCGATCTTCCACATCATCGAGAGGAAGTTGGCCGCGAAGCCCAGCGAGTTGTCGGGGTACACGAACGGCATGCCCACGTAGAACCGATGAGCGGCGGCGGCGAGCGTCGGCATCTTGGCGATGAGCCGGATGATCTGCTTCTCACGCGACTCGGGGTCGAAGATGTTCTTGGCCTCGGGGTAGAAGGTCGACAGGGCCGCGACCGCGGACACGAGCATGCCCATGGGGTGGGCGTCGTAGTGGAACCCCTCGAGGAACCGCTTGCGCAGGTTCTCGTGGATGAACGTGTGGTGGGTGATCTCGCGGCGCCACTCCTCGAACTGCGCCGGCGTCGGGAGCTCGCCCTTCAGCAGCAGGTAGGCGACCTCGAGGTACGACGACCGCTCGGCCAGCTCCTCGATCGGATA
>VAWP01000052.1:19732-26278 GCA_005888295.1 Actinomycetota bacterium | reverse complement strand
GTCGTCCGCCACCTCCTGCATCATGACGGGGAGGTCGGCCCAAAAGTCCGGCCCCATGGCGTTCCTCCGCTCGGCGCTGTCGAGCCACAGGGTGGCCAGGTGACCGTCGCGCTCGATGGAGAGGACCTCTGAGCTGGGCATGACGGCCACAGTAGCGGCGTGTGGACGGTAGGTTCGCCGGGCATGGCCATCGAGCTGGGCTACCGGGTCGTCGACGTGTTCTCGGACCGGCCGCTGGCCGGCAACGCCGTGTGCGTGGTGCTGGACCCCTGCCCCGAGCCCGTGATGGGCGCCCTCGCCCGGGAGGTGAACCTGAGCGAGACGACGTTCCCGACCGTCATCGGAGACGACGAGTACGACGTCCGCATCTTCACACCCACCGGCGAGCTTCCCTTCGCCGGTCACCCGAGCCTCGGCACGGGGTGGGTCCTCGGGCCCGGGCGCTGGACCCAGACGTCGGAGATCGGCGAGGTTCCCGCGGCCTGGCTGACGGATGCAAGTCTGGAGAGCGCCGAGGGCGCCTATCGGGCCGAGGCTGGAGGTGTGGCTCACCTCCTCGTGCCGGTGACCGCCCGCCTCGACCGGCTGCGCCTCGGGCCGGCCGCGCTGGGGGAGCTCGCCGAGAAGGCCCGCGTCACGACCGTCGGGCTGTTCGTCCCGCTCGACGACTCGACGCTGCACGCCCGGGTGTTCGTCCCGGCCGAGGGGTTCGAGGACCCAGGCACCGGCTCGGCGGCCGGGCCCATCGCTCTGCTCGCCCGCAGCCTGTGGGGGACGGCCACCGACGTGATCATCCACCAGGGCGACGAGATCGGCCGGCCCTGTCGGATCGAGGTACATGCCGAGGAAGGCGACGTGCGGGTGGGAGGAAGGATTACCGCCAGCGCCGAGGGCCGGTTCACCCTGTAGGGCGGGGAGAGGCGGGTCACTAGAGTGGACGGGTGCTCGGGAGCGACCAGCGCCCGATCTCCCGATCTCGTCACTGGAGATGACCACGCCCTCGACCGAGTTCACCGCTGACGCCGCGGCCGCCCTGCCGGGGCCGGCCTGGATGCAGCAGCGGCGTGCCGACGCGCTGGCGCGGTTCGAGGCCCGGGCGCTGCCGACCGAGGCCGAGGAGGTGTGGCGCTACAGCCGCATCGACGAGCTCGACCTGAGCGCCTACCGACCCGTCGTCGCCCGCGAGGCACCGACCGGTCTCCCCGCCGCGGTCACGGCCGTCGCCGATGCCGCCGGCCCGCGCTCTGGGCTGCTGGTGATGCGCGACGGCCGGTTGTCCCACGCCGAGCTCCGCGACGACCTCTCCGCCAAGGGCGTCGTTCTCGGCAGTCTGCTGCAGGCGGCTCCCGACGAGGGAGCGGAGGTCCTGGGCGCGGTGGCCGGAGCGCCTGACGCGTTCGTGGAGCTGGCCACCGCCTTCCTCGGCGAAGCAGCGTTCGTCCGGGTACCGTCGAAAGTGGAGCTCGACGCGCCGCTCGTCGTGGTGCACTGGCTCGACACCGACGGAGGCGCCGTCTTCCCTCGCACGCTCGTGCAGGTCGGCGAGTCGAGCCAGGCCGGCGTGATCGAGGTGGCGGCGTCCGATGACGTCGCTGGGCTGGCGGCCCCGGTCGTCGAGCTCGACGTCGGCGACGCGGCCAACCTCGCCTACCTCGGCCTCCAGCAGCTCGGCTCGCGTGTCTGGCAGGTGGCGTACCAAGCCAGTCGGGTCGGCAGGGATGCCAGCCTGCGGTCGTTCACCGCTGCCCTCGGCGGCGGTTACGCCAGGCTGCGAACGGACTCGCGGTTGGCCGGCCAGGGGGGGTCGACCCAGCTGATGGCTGCCTTCTTCGGCGCCGGGGACCAGATGCACGATTTTCGTACCCTCCAGGACCACGACGCCCCCAGGACGACCAGCGACCTGTTGTTCAAGGGCGCGGTGCGGGACCGGGCCCGATCCGTCTACAGCGGGCTCATCCGGATCCGGCACGGCGCCCACGGAAGCAACGCCTTCCAGACCAACCGCAACCTCGTGCTCTCCGAAGGCGCCCATGCCGACTCCGTGCCCAACCTCGAGATCGAGGAGAACGACGTGCGGTGCAGTCACGCCTCGACAGTGGGGCCCATCGACGAGGAGCAGCGGTACTACCTCGAGAGCCGGGGCGTACCTCCGGCAGCAGCGGATCGCCTGATCGTGGGCGGGTTCTTCGGCGACATCCTCGATCGCGCGCCGGCACCCGGTGTGCGCGCCCGTCTCCGGCAGGCAGTGAACGACCGCCTGGAGAGTGACTGAATGGGCGAACGCATCAGGCTGTGCGCCACTGCCGACGTGCCCGCGGGCGCGGCGCGGCGGTTCGACGTCGGCGAGCATCGCATCGCGCTCATCCGCGTCGACGATTCGTTCTATGCGCTCGGCGATCGATGCAGCCACGCCGACTACTCGCTCTCCGAGGGCGAGGTCTTCGCCGAGGACCTCGAGATCGAGTGCTGGAAGCACGGCAGCACGTTCTCGCTCGAGACGGGCGAGCCACTCTGCCTGCCCGCCACACAGCCGGTGCCGGTGTACGAGGTCGAGGTCGAGGGCGACGACGTGATGGTGGTGCTGCCTTGACGCCGGCCCGGGAGGCCGGCGGAGACAGGGGAGCGCCGGCCCGGGAGGCCGGCGGAGACAGGGGAGCGCCGGCCCGGGAGGCCGGCGGAGACAGGGGAGCGCCGGCCCGGGAGGCCGGCGCCGACCAGGGCAGCGTCCTCTCCGTGGTCGGGCTGCGGGCGGGTGTCCCCGAGCGGGAGATCCTCGAGGGCATCGACCTGGAGCTTCGCAGCGGCGAGGTCCATGCGGTGATGGGGCCCAACGGCTCGGGCAAGAGCACGCTCGCCCACGTCCTGATGGGCCGGCCGGGCATCCGGGTCACCGCCGGTGGCGTCAGCCTCGATGGCATCGACCTCCTCGCCCTGCCCACGTGGAAGCGGGCCCAGGCGGGGCTGTTCCTCCTGCCGCAGTACCCGACCGAGGTGCCGGGCGTGAGCCTCGACGACGCCCTGGGCGAGGCGCTGACCGCAGCCGGACGGGACCGGGCCGAGGTGCCCGAGCTGGTGGCGGCGGAGGCGAGCCGCATCGGGTTCGACCCGAGGTTCCTCGACCGGCCGTTGAACGTCGACCTGTCGGGTGGTGAGAAGAAGCGCAACGAGACTGTGCAGCTGGGAGTGCTCGGACCCAGGTTCGCAGTGCTGGACGAGGTCGACTCCGGCCTCGACATCGACGCGTTGCGGGCCGTGGCTCGGCGCATCGAGGCGGCCACCACGGAGTCGAACCTCGGCGTGCTGGCGATCACCCACTACACCCGCCTCCTGCACGTGCTCCGCGCCGACGCGGTGCACGTGCTTGTCCGTGGGTCCATCGTGGCCAGTGGGGGCCCTGAGCTGGCCGAGGAGCTCGAGCAGACGGGCTACGCGCCGTACGGGGTCGACGAGCGCGGAACTTGACCGGGCGGTCGAGTTACGATGAGCGCCACTCTGGATCCGTGGGTCGCGAGCGAGGGGTTCGCCGAGATGCGCTTCTTCAGCTTCCATCTGATGCCCTACCCGGCGTTGCCGGACGACTACGACGGGCCGGCGTGGGTCACGTGCCCCAACTCGCTGTTCGATCCGGCGGTGGGCAACCAGATCTACAACCGCTATCTGGACGAGCTCATCCTGGCCGAGGAGCTGGGCTTCGACGGGGTGTGCGTGAACGAGCACCATCAGAACGCCTACGGCCTCATGCCCTCTCCCAACCTGATGGCCTCGGTCCTCGCCCGCCAGACCAGCCGGATGAAGATCGCGGTGGTGGGCAACGCGCTCCCGTTGTACGACCCGCCGACGCGGGTGGCCGAGGAGTTCGCCATGATCGACTGCATCAGCGGCGGTCGCCTCATCGCCGGGATGGTCGTCGGTGGAGGACCCGAGTACTACTCGTTCTCGATCAACCCGGCCCACGCACGGGAGCGGTTCCAGGAGGCCCACGACATCATCAAGCGGGTGTGGACCGAGCCCGGACCTTTCGAGTTCATCGGCAAGCACTACAAGCTTCGCTACGTCAACAGCTGGCCCCGGCCGGTGCAGCAGCCCCATCCCGAGATCTGGATCCCCGGGGTCGGGTCGCTGGAGACGATCGAGTTCGTCGCCCGCAACCGCTACGCCTACATGGGCATCCCGTACTTCCACATCGACGTGTTCGAGCGCATGTTCACGATGATGCGCGAGGCCTGTCAGCGCCAGGGCTACGAGGTCGACCCGCTGCAGCTGGGCTGGCTCGTGCCGATCTTCGTGGCCGAGACCGACGCCGAGGCGCGCCGCCAGTACGAGGACCACTTCTGGTACTTCGTGCGTCGCCTCCTGCCTGGGATCAACATCTCGCCCCCGGGCTACACCTCGATCCGCTCGTTCGAGAACATCCTCAAGGGGGCCAAGACCTTCGCCCTCAACCTGAAGACCTGGGACGAGGTGCGCGACGGCGGGTACGCCATCGTCGGCTCGCCCGAGACCGTCACCGAGCTCCTCAGCGAGAACCTCCGGCGGCTCGGGCCCGGCAACCTGCTCGGCCTGTTCCAGCTCGGGACCCTCCCCGCCGATCTCACCCGGCGCTCCCTCGAGCTGTTCGGCGCCGAGGTCATGCCCAAGCTGCGGGCCGCGTTCCCCGCGGGACAACCGGTGCTCGGGGCGCCGGCGGCGGTGGCCTGATGGGCGTCAGCCTCGGCGAGGAGCGACTGTCCACCGAGATCGGCTCCGTGCAGGTCCTGAGGGCGGGGACGGGCGACCCCGTCGTCTATCTCCACTCGGCCATGGGTGACGGCGCAGGAATGCTCTTCCTCGAGGACCTGGCCGACGACAAGACAGTTGTGGCGCCCGTGTTCCCAGGCTTCGGCGAGTCCGAGGGCATCGAGAGCATCGAGGACATGGAAGACGCCGTGTTCCACCTTCTCGACGTGCTCGACCGCCTCGAGCTGTCGTCGCCGGCGGTCGTCGGCCTGTCCCTCGGTGGCTGGATGGCCGCCGAGCTCGCCGTGCGCTATCCCGACCGCGTCAGCTCGCTGGTGCTGGTCAACCCCGTCGGGCTGTACCTACCGGGCGCCGAGATCAAGGAGCTCTTCGGACGGCCGCTGCGCGAGCTGGCCGAGGACATGTTCGCCGACCAGAGCCATCCCATGGCCCAGATGATGAGCCAGCTGGACGTGATGGCGGCGAGCGACGTCGAGATCCCCTTCGAGGTCCTGCGTCCGATGCTCCAGTCCATGGCGGCCACGGCCAAGCTGGCGTGGGACCCGTACCTGCACGATCCCAAGCTGGCCCGCCGCCTGTACCGGGTGAGCGCACCCACGCTGGTCGTCCGTGGGGCAGCGGACTCGTTCGTGCCCGGTGCCCACGCCGAGGCTTACGCCAGTGGTATCTCCGATGCTCGCCTGGTCGAGGTGGACGGCGCTGCCCACCTCCTGCCCCTGGAGAGGCCCGGCGAGCTGGCAGAGCTCGTCCGGGCCAACCTCGGTTAGTCGCGCGCCCGCACCGCGGCGAGGATCACCAGTCCGACCCCGACGATGAGAAAGCCGGCGGCGAAGCCGATCGTCGACCCGCGGGTCAGGTTCTGGGTGACACCCTGGAACGCTTCATAAGCGAGCGCTCCGTAGGCGAACCCGACGATCAGGAAGCCGGCGGCGGCGATGAACAGGCCGGGAGCGAGGCTCGGCCGGTGCCGGTGGTGACCTGGCGGCCCCGCCGACGCCAGCACCGGCTGGGTGGCGGGTCCGGGAGCGCCGCTCGGTCCCCCACCCAGGCTGCTCGGTCCACCGGGTGGGTTCCTCGTCGCCGCGCCGGCCATCGTGCTCGTCCCGGCGCCTGGCGTCGGGCCTCCCGCCGTGCCGCTAGTGCTGCCAGTGCCGCCACCAGGTCCGGGTGTGCCGCCAACCGCCGGGCCACCCGGGGAGGCGAGGTCCGCGCCACAGTGGGGACAGAATCGAAAGTCCGAGGGCACCTCATGCCCGCATCGGCCGCAGTAAGGCATGGCGTCTACCTTCCTCCGACGGGGGTTTGCCCCGCTCCAAGCACCCGTCGGCGTGAAAGGGTACCGCGTCACGCGAGCGTTCGGGGTAACCGCTCGGGCCCGTGCGGAGCCTGTCGACGCGGGTCTCCGTGCGCGGTCGGCCCGGCGCGCCGGTGAACTGGAATTTCCAGTTCGGCTAGAAGCGGAGCTTCGGAGAGGGCATCCTGGTGTCGTGGGCGAAGACGGGAGGATGCCGATGGGAAGGCACGTGATCCGGCTGGATGCTGGTGCGGAGGCCGAGGAAGAAGCCCTGCGGGTGGCGGACCAGGCGTACGACAAGGCCATGCACGCCACCATGGACGTGGCCAACAGCGAGCTCGAGCGGGCTGAAGCCCTCCGCGTGGCGACCGTCGCCCGTGCCGAGGCACTCCGAGCGGCCACCGTGGCGCGGGCGGACGCGCTGCGTCGGATCTCCAGCCAGCACGTCGAGGCCGTGCGACGAGCCGAGTCGGAGCGCACGGCGGCCCTCAAGCGCTCGGAAGCCCGCTACCAGG
>VAWP01000052.1:0-19727 GCA_005888295.1 Actinomycetota bacterium | reverse complement strand
CCTACGAGGCGGAGATGGCCGCTTCCCAGGCAGCTCACGAGGAGGCGCTTCGAGCCGCCGAGACGGCGGCGGTGAGTGCGATCGCCAGGGCGGCGACGGTCCGCCAGGCCGCCATGGCCCGAGCCGAGGCCATGAGGAACGCCAGCAAGTCGCGAGCCGAGGTCGTGCGCGACGCCACCAAGGATTACGAGGCGGCCCTCGACGCCGCGGCTCGCTCGAGAGCGGAGGAGCTGCGGGAGGCGACCCGGGAACAGGACGAGGCGCTCTACGCCGCGACCGTGGCCTACGAGAACGCGCTCCGGGCGGCCCAGGACGCTCCGCCCAGCCTCGAGCGCGTGGATCCGACAGTGGAGGCCGCCGGCCCGGCAGCGAACGAGGGAGGCCCGTCGGCGTCGGCGGGGAACGGCCAGCGCGAGCCCGCTCCCAACGACGGCAAGATCACGCCCTCGTGACCTGACGTCGGGCGTCGGGGGCTAACGTGCCGGCCCGATGGGCTCTCTTCCGCCGTCGGGCGGCAACGCTCCGCTCGGCACGATCGTGGTCGTCGGTGGCTCCCTGGCCGGCCTGCGGGCGGTGGAGACCCTCCGCCGGCTCGGTTTCGAGGGCCGCATCCACCTGGTCGGCGCCGAGCGTCATCTGCCCTACGATCGACCGCCGCTGTCCAAGCAGGTGCTGGCGGGGACGTGGGAGCCCGATCGCGTCTGGCTCAAGGAGGAGCACGCACTCGCCGGCCTCGAGGTGGAGACCCACCTGGGGCGCACCGCGACCGACCTCGACCTCGACGAACGGGTCGTCCTGCTCCACGGTGGAACGCGCCTCGGCTTTGATGGTCTGCTGGTAGCCACGGGGGCGACGCCTCGCCACCTGCCGGACACGGCCGACCTCGACGGGGTCCACGTGTTGCGGACCCTCGAGGACTGCCTGAGCCTGCGTCGCGCCTTCGACGACGGGCCTCGGGTCGCGGTGGTCGGCGCCGGGTTCATCGGCTCGGAGGTGGCGGCCACGGCGCGCATGCGGGGTCTGGAGGTGACCGTCCTGGAAGCGCTACCTGTGCCGCTGGAGTCGGGACTGGGCCCGGTGATGGGCAGGGTGTGCGGGGAGCTCCACCGCGATCATGGTGTCGACCTGCGGTGTGACGCGGGCGTGGCTGGGTTCGACGGCAACGGACGTGTCGAGCGGGTGTGGCTCGCAGACGGGTCGACGGTCGATGCAGACGTGGTCGTGGTGGGTGTCGGGGTGACGCCCAACACGTCGTGGCTCGACTCGTCCGGCTTGACGATCAACAACGGTCTGGTGTGTGACGAGCGGTGTGCCACCGGCGCGCCGGGTGTCTACGCCGCCGGCGATGTCGCCCGGTGGCACAACCCGCTGTTCGACGAGGAGATGCGGGTCGAGCACTGGACGAACGCCTCCGACCAGGGGGTGGTCGCAGCGCAGAACCTTCTGGCCGGGCCCGGGTCGGGAGAGCCCTACGCTCCGGTGCCGTACTTCTGGTCGGACCAGTACGACACCAAGATCCAGCTCGTCGGCCATCCCCGACCTGGCGACGAGGTCCGCGTCGTGCGTGGTTCGGTCGAGGACCGTCGCTTCGTCGCCCTCTACGGGCATCGGGGCCGGCTGCGCGCCGCGCTCGCGTTCAGCTCGCCACGGCCGCTCATGGCCTACCGGCGTCTCATCAGCGAACGAGCGTCGTGGGACGACGCACTGGCCCACGCCGCCTCGGCCGGCTAGGCGGGGCTGGGCTCGTCGAGGCCCTGCTCGTCGAGGCCCTGGGCCAGGGCGTTCCACGACAACGTGGCGCACTTGATCCGCACGGGGAACTTCACCACGCCCTGCAACGCGGCCAGGTCGCCGAGGGCAACACCGGGCTCGGTTCCATCTGCCGGGGCGGCGCCGTTGCCGTCGCCGTCCCCACTGTCCAGGCGGGCCTCGTGCACCGACATGAGCCCCTTGAAGGCGCGGATCACCGCCCGGGCCTCATCGATCGAGCGGCCCTTGACCACCGTGGACATCATCGAGGCGGACGACTGGCTGATCGAGCAGCCCTGTCCCGTGACCTTCACATCGGCGATGGTGCCCCCGTCGACGTCGAGGTAGACGACGATCTCGTCCCCGCAGAGCGGATTGAAGCCCTCCACGCGGCGCGCCGGGGGCGACGGCAGCTCGCCCCGGTTTCTCGGGTTGCGGTAGTGATCGAGGATGATCTCGCGGTACAGGTCTTCGAGTCCGGCCATGCAAGCTCCTAGAAGAACAGCGCCTCGGCCTGGGTCAGAGCCTCCGCCAGGGCATCGACGTCCGACTCATCGTTGTAAACGTACAACGATGCGCGAGCGGTACCGCTCACGCCGAGCCGGCGCATGAGGGGCTTTGCGCAGTGATGGCCGGCACGTACGCAGACCCCGGCCTGGTCCAGCACCTGGGAGAGGTCGTGCGGGTGCACGTCTTTGTACGTGATCGACAGGAGCCCGCCCTGTCGACAGGGCTCACGGGGGCCGTGGATGACGATGGCATCCCCGTGACGCCTGGTCAGGGTGTCGAGGGCGTAGGCCGTCAGGTCGATCTCGTGGCCCCGGACCGCGTCCATCCCCAGCGCCTGGAGGTAGTCGACGGCAGCTCCCAGCCCGATGGCCTCGGCGATGGGAGGGGTGCCCGCCTCGAACTTCCACGGCAGCTCGTTGGGCTCGTAGCCGTCGAGGCGCACGTCGCGGATCATCGAGCCGCCACCGAGGAAGGGAGGGGTCGCGTCCAGGAGCTCCTCGCGCCCCCAGAGCACCCCGATCCCGGTCGGTCCCAGCATCTTGTGACCGGTGAAGGCCAGGAAGTCGCAGCCGAGCGCCGTCACGTCGGTCGGGACGTGGGGGACGTACTGTGACCCGTCGCCGACGACGATGGCGCCGTTGGCGCGCGCCGCCTCGACGATGGGCCCGAGTGGGTTGATCGTCCCCAGCACGTTGGACATGAGCGTCACTCCGATGAGCTTCACCCCGTCGGCGAGACGCTCCAGGTCGTCGAGGGCCAGCTGTCCGTGGTCGTCGACCGACAGATAGCGCAGCTCGAGGCCCAGCTGCTCGGCGAGGATGAACCAGGGCACGAGGTTGGAGTGGTGCTCCATCTCGGTGAGCAGGATCGCGTCCCCCTCCCGGAGATGGTGGCGCCCCCACGCCTGTGCGACCAGGTTGAGCGACTCGGTGGCGTTCTTGGTGAAGACGACCTCGCGCCCGGGCACCGGTGCGCCGATGAAGCGGCCGACCTTGGTCCTGGCCTCGGCGAACAGCCGGTCGGACTCCTCGGCGATGGAGTAGAGGCCGCGATGGACGTTGGCATAGCTCGACTCGTAGTACGCATCCATCGTCTCGAGGACGGCGCGGGGCTTCTGCGACGAGGACGCGGAGTCCAGATAGACGAGGCGGGGGCCCTCACGGGGACGGTCGAGGACCGGAAAGTCGGCCCTGAGGAGCCCTCCGTCGACGGAGCCGACCCTGTCGATCAGGCGCGCCATGCGTCGTAGCCCTCCTCCTCGAGGCGGCCGGCCAGCTCGGGACCACCGGAGTCGACCACGCGCCCGTCGATGAGGATGTGAACCCGGTCCGGCTGCAGCTCCGAGAGGATGCGCTGGTAGTGCGTGATGAGGAGCACGCCGAGCTCGGGACGGGCCGTGCGCACCTCCTGGACGCCCCTGGCCACCACCCGGAGCGCGTCGATGTCGAGGCCTGAGTCGGTCTCGTCGAGGATGGCCACCTCGGGCTCCATGATCGCCATCTGGAGGACCTCGTTGCGCTTCTTCTCCCCGCCCGAGAAGCCCTCGTTGAGGTAGCGGTCGCCGAAGGAGGGATCCATGCCGAGCTTCTTCATCCACTCCATGATCGACAGGCGAAGCTCGAGGACCGACATGTCCATGCCGCGGCGGGCCGAGAGCGCCTGGCGCAGGAACTGGGCGACGGGCACACCCGGGATCTCCTCGGGGTACTGGAAAGCCAGGAACATCCCGGCCTTGCCCCGGACGTCGGGCGCCCAGTCGGTGACGTCCTCTCCCTTGAACAGCACCCGCCCGGCGGTGACGCGGAAGTCGGGACTACCAAGCAGGGCGTTGGCCAGCGTCGACTTCCCTGATCCGTTGGGCCCCATCAGGGCGTGGATCTCGCCCGGGCGGATGACCAGGTCCACGCCCTTCAGGATCTCGGTGCCCTGGGCGGCCACGTGGAGGTTCTGGATCTCGAAGATCGGCTCGGCCACGATCCGATTCTATTAGCACTACGGCGGTAGGGGAAACCCCCTCTTTCGCCGGTGGCGGAGCCACCGGCGGTGCCGCCGTCGGTCGTGGCTACCAGCCCCGGTCGATCCACTCCTGGAGGTGGGGCCGCTCGGTCCCGATCGTGGTCTCGGCGCCGTGCCCTGGGAGCACCAGGACGTCGGGAGCCAGGGACGCGAAGAGCCGATCCTCGAGCGAGCGGATGATGGTCGGGAAGTCGCCCCCGGGAAAGCCGGTGGCTCCGGGGCCGCCGGGGAACAGCGTGTCCCCGCTGAACAGCACGGGAGCGCCCTCGAGCCGGAAGCACATCGACCCCGGCGTGTGGCCCGGCGTGTGGATCGTCTGGAGCCGCAGCCGGCCCACCTCGAACACCGAGTCGTCCTCCAGCAGGAAGTCGTACGACGGCAGCATGCCGGAGTCGTCGGGGGTGACGCCCACGTCGATCCCGGCGTCCCGGACGGCCGGAACGGCCTGGATGTGGTCCCAGTGGCCGTGGGTCTCGAGGACCTTGACCACGTTGAGCCGCCGGCACAGCTCGAGGAGGCGGTCGTGCTCGTTGGCGGCGTCGATGAGGACGGCCTGGCCGGTCTCCTTGCACCGGAGCACGTACACGTTGTTGTCCATCGGTCCGACCACCACGTGGTGGATCTCGGCCCTGCTGTCTTCGAATTTCATCTTGACCACCCGGTCTAGTAGAACTGGACCATTCTCGCCGCCCGATCGAGGGAGAGCCAGCAGTGAACTTCGCGTTCAGCGAGGAGCAGGAGGAGCTCCGGCGTTCGGTACGCCGGTTCCTCGACGACAAGTCTCCTATACCCGAAGTACGCCGCCTGATGGAGACTACCGAGGGATACGACCCGGCGGTCTGGGCCCAGATGGGCGCTCAGCTGGGGCTCCAGGGTCTCGCCATCTCCGAGGAGCACGGGGGCTCGGGCTTCACCTACGTGGAGCTGATCGTCGTGCTCGAGGAGATGGGTCGGTCCCTCTTGTGCGCGCCCTACTTCGCGACCGTCGCCCTGGCCGCCAACGCCATCCTCACCTCCGGTGACGACTCGGCCAAGAAGGAGCTGCTCCCCGGCATTGCCAGCGGCGACACCATCGCCACCTTGGCCTTCACCGAGGACAACGGGCGTTGGGACGAGGGCGGCATCGCCACGGCGGCCACCCGGACGGGAGACGGGTGGACCCTCGACGGGCACAAGATGTTCGTGCTCGACGGCCACGTCGCCAACCTCCTCGTCGTGGCGGCGCGCACCTCGGCCGGGCTGAGCCTGTTCGCCGTGGACGAGAACGCCCCAGGCTTGACCCGCACGGCCCTGGCCACCATGGACCAGACGCGCAAGCAGGCCCGTCTCGAGCTCTCCGGGACGCCGGGGAGGCTGATCGGGGCCGACGGCGGGGCCTCGTCGGGCTTGTCCCGGACCTTGGATCTGGCGGCCGTGGCCCTGGCTGCCGAGCAGGTGGGCGGGGCCCAGCGGTGTCTCGACATGAGCGTCGAGTACGCCAAGGAGCGGGTCCAGTTCGGCCGGCCCATCGGCAGCTTCCAGGCCATCAAGCACAAGTGCGCCGACATGCTCCTCGAGGTCGAGTCGGCGAAGTCGGCCGCCTACTACGCAGGTTGGGCGGCGGCCGAGGGCTCCGACGAGCTCCCGGTGGTGGCCAGCCTGGCCAAGGCGTACTGCTCCGATGCCTACTTCCACGCCGCCGCCGAGAACATCCAGATCCACGGCGGGATCGGCTTCACCTGGGAGCACGACGCCCACCTGTACTTCAAGCGGGCCAAGTCCTCCGAGCTGCTGCTCGGCGATCCGACCTACCACCGGGAGCTGTTGGCCCAACGCATCGGTCTCTGAGCCGCCGGCTGCCCGCCGGCCGACGCCTGGTTCGGCCGGCACGTGACTAACCTGGTCCCGTCATGGTCACTGTGGTGCTGGTGATCGTGGCCGCGGTGCTCGTGGCGGCGCTGGTGGCGAAGGCGGCCACCGTCACCCGGCAGACCGAGCGGCGACGGCCAACGGGGCGTCGGCGAACCGTCGACCAGGACGTGGTCGCGTCCTGGGTGGTGCGCCACCTCCCCTTCGAGGTCGGCGAGATGCTGAGCCAGCAGGACGTGCGACGCATCATCGACTGGAACCTGGAGTTCTTCCGCTCCCGGACCACCTCCGGCAACGGGCACTCGGCCAGCGTCGAGGCGCCGATCGTGGTGGCCGGCGCCGAGACGGTCGACTACGTGCTCGGGCGCGCCGGCGCCGTCGGCACGACCTACACACCCGCCCAGGTGCATGCCGTGCTGGCCGCCCAGATGAGCTACCTGCAGTCCATCGGGGCCATCGGAGAGGATCCTCCCGAGGCTCGTTGAGCTGCCCCGGCGCGATACTGACATGGTGGCGTCGACACCAGAGCGGGACCCGGGAGAGGGCCGGCTGCGGGCCTCGGACGCCGATCGGGACAGGGTCGCGGCGGTGCTGCGTCAACACTGCTCCGCAGGACGGCTGACCTTCGAGGAGCTCTCCGACCGGCTCGGGCAGGTGTACGAGGCCCGCACCCTCGACCAGCTGTTCTCCCTCACCAACGACCTGCCCGATCCCGAGCCGCACCCCCACCTGACCGAGCACCTCCCGCAGGTGCCGACGGTCGCTCCGACGCGTCAACGGGTGCTGGCGACCCACGTCGCCACCTACGCCGTCGTCAACGCCGTGCTGGTGGCGGTGTGGGCGGCGACGGGGGGCGGGTTCTTCTGGCCGATCTTCCCCATCGTCGGGTGGGCCGTCCTCGTCGCCGTCCACCTCGTCAGCGTCGTACGCGGTGCCGGTTACCGCGGCGACGGCTGAGATCCCGGCGCCGGCAGAAATACGCGCGGGAAATGCCTCCGCTGTGCTCGCCCGCCCGTATAGCCTGTGGCCACCAGAGAAAGGAGGTGGTCCAACTGAACTGTCAAACCTCAGGGACCCTGGAGGTGGCTGGCCGCTAGGGCGGCCGCTGGACCACCTGGTGAATCTCAGCCAGACACCGCTCGGCGAGGCGGTCGGGAGCCGGTCCCACCCGATGCCGTAGGTCCTCGTCGGGTCCTTTCCCAGCAAAACTTGTTCGTCCGGGGGGCGCTTCGGCGCCCCCCGGATCCATGTCCGGGCGGTGGCCCGGCCAACCGTGTGCAGCCGGAGCCGGCCGGGTTGGAGCCGGGTCAGGTTGGCTCCCGATCACCAGGGGTAGGTGCGACTCGTGCAGCTGGACATACGCAGCGGTGGGCTCACGCTGCGCGGGTATCTCGTGCGTCCCGACCTCGAGCCGGGCCAGTCGTGCGGATTGCTCCTGCTGTGCCACGGCTTTCCTGCCGGCCCGAAGGGAGCGGCGGGTACCGGGCAGACCTACCCGCAGCTGGCCGACCGCCTGGCCGGAGAGGCGGGTTGGGCCGTCCTGACGTTCAACTTCCGGGGGACCGGGGAGTCCGAAGGCGACTTCTCGCTCGGTGGCTGGATGGACGACCTCAGGGCCGTCATCGACCACGCCCTGGGTCTGCCCCAGATCAGCGGCGTGTGGTTGGCGGGGTTCAGCACGGGGGGATCGCTCGCCCTCTGTGGGGCCGGCGAGGACGAGCGAGTGCGGGGCGTCGCCGCTCTGGCCGCGCCCGCTGACTTCTCGCAGTGGGCGGACGATCCCGACCGTCTCCTGGCCGAGGCCGGTGATCTCGGCGTGGTTCGCAATGCCGGGTTCCCCGACGACCCCGACGCCTGGTCCCGGGAGCTCGAGGAGCTCCGGCCGCTCGCTCTGGTGGGGAAGGTCCCGCCGCGGCCGCTGCTGATCGTCCACGGTGGAGACGACGCCGTCGTGTCCGTGATGGACGCGCGCGCCCTCGACGACGCGGCGGACGGTCGGGGCGAGCTGCGGGTGCTCAGCGGCGCTGGTCACCGCCTTCGTCACGATCCGCGCGCCATCGCCGTCCTGCTGGGCTGGCTCGAGCGCCAGGGCGAGGGAGTCACGACCGAGGGCGTCTGAGCCGGGGGTGCCCGAGGTTCCCGAGGTTCACGCCTCCGGGGCGCCGACGGCGGCCAGGGCACCGTCGAGGGCGCGTCGCAGGACCCGGGCTCGGTCCTCGGGGTCGCCGGCCTCGGTCAAGAACCGGACGACGACGAACCGGCGACCGCCGGCCTCCACCATCTTCGCCACCGACTCCGCTGTCACGCCACCGGTGACGAAGAAGGGGCGGTCGGTGTGGGCCGCGGCGTGGGACACGTACCCGAGGCCGGTACCCGCCCTCCCCGGCTTGGTCGGGGTGGGGTCGACCGGTCCGGCCGAGAGGTAGTCGACCGGTTCGCGTGCCGCCGCCTCGAGCTGGGCGGGGTCGTGGGTCGAGAGCCCCACGAGGGCGTCGGGCCCCACGATGCGCCGGGCCAGGGTGGGCGGAGCGTCATCCTGACCCACGTGGACACCGTCAGCGCCGAGCTCGAGGGCGAGGTCGGGCCGGTCGTTGAGGATGAACGGGACGCCGTGCTGGCGGCACACCTCGAGGGCGAGACGGGCCCGGGCGAGCAGCGGTCGTGCCTCGAGCGACTTGTCGCGGAGCTGGACGACATCCACCCCGCCGCGGATGCACGCGGCCAGGAAGCGGGGCAGGTCCGGCCGGTCCGGGCAGCACAGGTACAGGCGGCGCCCGTCGAGGCGACGGCTCCTGGCCATCGGTGACTGCGCTCGTCAGGACTGGGCCGAGGGCTCGGCCCGCGCCTGCGCCTTCATGGCTCGTTTGTGCTCGCGCACCTTTCCGAGGGCATCAGGACCATCGATGTCGGCGACCGACATGAAGCTGTCGGGCTGGCCGAAAGCGCCCGCTGCCTCCTCCCACCCCGGGGGCCGTACGTCCATGCGCTTGCCCAGCAAGGCGACGAAGATCCGGGCCTTGCGGTCGCCGAACCCCGAGAGGGACCTCACCGTCTTCAGCAGCTCCTGTCCGCTGGCGGCGGACCGCCAGATCTGCGAGGCGTCCCCGCCGTAGTCGTCGACGACGACCCGGCACAGCTCGTGGACCCGCCGAGCCATGGAACCGGGGAAGCGGTGCAGGGCGGGCGGGCCGGTGAAGACCTTGACCAGCGCCTCGGGGTCCATCGCCGCCATCTCGGCCGGATCGAGGCGGCCACCCAGCCGCTGGCGCAGCTCCAGCGGGCTCCGAAACGCCCATTCCAGGGGGACCTGCTGGTCCAGCACCATGCCGATCAGCAGGGCGAGCGGGTCGTTGCTCAGGAGCTCGTCGGCAGCGTCGTCGCCGGAGAGAGCAAGTGAGGGCACGGGCCGGAGTCTCTCACGAGTCCCGCGGATCGGGCCTGTCGGAATCGATGTCGTACCGGGCGATGGCGTCAGCCACCTCCTCGGCCTTGGCCTCGCCCAGCTCGACGAGAGCGGTGAGCACGGCCACGACGACGTGGGCGGCGTCGGTCTCGAAGTGTCGCCGCAGCGCGGCGCGGTCGTCCGAGCGTCCGAACCCGTCGGTGCCGAGCGGGGTGAAGTGACCGGGTACCCACCTGGCCACCTGATCGGGCACGGCCTTCATGAAGTCGGTGACGGCCACGACCGGTCCCTCGCTGTGCGCCAGGGCCTCGGTGACGTACGGGGTCCGGGACCGCTGCCCGGGGTGGAGCCGGTTCCAGCGCTCAGCCGACAGGGCGTCCTCGCGCAGTGCCTTGTACGACGTCACCGACCACGCCTCGGCTGCCACGTCCCAGTCGCGTGCGAGCATCTCGCGGGCCTCCATCGCCGTCTGCCAGGCCGGCCCCGAGAAGAAGATGACGGCGCGACGCCGCTGCGACACCTTGCCGCGCGATCCCTCCGGTAGACCGGCGAAGCGGTACATCCCCCGGCTCACGCCCTCGCGCACCCGTTCGCCGTCTGCGCCCTCGGGCAGCGAGGGCATCACGTAGTTCTCGTTGTACAGGGTGAGGTAGTAGAAGCGGTCCTCGGGATTGTCACCGTACATGCGTGTGATGCCCTCGGCGACGATGACGGCCACCTCGTAGGCGAAGGCGGGGTCGTAGGCCGAGAGATTGGGGAACGTCGACGCCAGCAGTTGCGACTGACCGTCCTGGTGCTGCAGCCCCTCGCCGTTGAGCGCCGTGCGCCCGGCGGTGGCCCCGAGCATGAACCCGCGTCCCCGGGAGTCACCCAGCGACCAGGCCAGATCGCCCACCCGCTGGAACCCGAACATCGAGTAGAAGATGTAGAAGGGGAGCATGGGCTGGCCCCAGGTCGCGTAGGCGGTCGCGGCGGCGGTGAAGCTGGCCATGGAGCCCGCCTCGGTGATGCCCTCCTCGAGTATCTGCCCCGACTCGCTCTCGGTGTAGGACAGGAGCAGGTCGGCGTCCACCGGCGTGTACCGCTGCCCGCCGGCGGCGTAGATCTTCATCTCCTTGAACAGAGCGTCGAGGCCGAAGGTGCGCGCCTCGTCGGGGATGATCGGGACCACCCGGGCACCGATGGCGTCGTCCCGGAGCAGGTTGCGCAACAGCCTGGCGAAGGCCATCGTCGTGGACACGGCCTGGTTTCTGGAGCCGGCCAGGAACTCCGCGAACGCCTTGGGATCGGGCGCCGGCAGCGGCTTGGCCCGCACGACCCGGGTGGGCAACGAACCGTGGAGCGCCTTGCGGCGGGTCATCAGGTACTCGTGTGCCGGCGAGCCAGGGGCTGGGCGGTAGTAGGGAGGGAGGTCGGCGTCGAGCGCCTTGTCGGGGATCTCGTCCTCGAGGTAGAGGCGCTCCCGGAGCCGCAGCAGCTGCGCCTTGGTCATCTTCTTGATCTGGTGGGTGGCGTTGCGGGCCTCGATCTCGGGACCGAGGGTCCAGCCCTTGATCGTCTTGGCCAGGATGACGGTGGGCGCCCCCTGGTGCTCGGTGGCCGCCTTGTAGGCGGCGTAGAGCTTGCGGTAGTCGTGGCCGCCGCGGGGCAGCGCCTGCAGGTCGGAGTCGGAGAGGTGCTCGACCATCCGCCGGAGCCGGGGGTCGGGACCGAAGAAACGCTCGCGGATGTACGCCCCTGACTCGGTCGCGTACTTCTGGTACTCGCCGTCCACGGTGGTGGTCATCTTGTTGACGAGCACCCCGTCGACGTCGCGCATCAGCAGCTCGTCCCACTTGGAGCCCCAGATCACCTTGATCACGTTCCAGCCCGCGCCCCGGAACGTGGCCTCGAGCTCCTGGATGATCTTGCCGTTGCCGCGCACCGGCCCGTCAAGGCGCTGGAGGTTGCAGTTGACGACGAAGACCAGGTTGTCGAGCCCTTCGCGGGCTGCGAGCGAGAGACCGCCGAGGGTCTCGGGCTCGTCCACCTCGCCGTCGCCCAGGAAGCACCACACCCGCGCTGCGGTGGTGTCGGCCAGGTGCCGGTGCCGGAGGTAGCGGTTGAAGCGCGCCTGGTACACCGCGTTGATCGGGCTCAGCCCCATCGACACGGTGGGGTACTCCCAGAACTCCGGCATCAGCCGGGGATGGGGGTAGCTCGAGAGGCCGTTGCCGCCGATCTCCTGACGGAAGTTGTCGAGCTGGGCCTCGGTCAGGCGGCCCTCGAGATAGGCGCGGGCGTAGATGCCGGGAGAGGCGTGACCCTGGAAGAAGATCTGATCGCCGGCAGTGCCGTCATCCTTGCCCCGGAAGAAGCGGTTGAAGCCGACCTCGTAGAGCGACGCCGAGCTGGCGTACGTGGCCAGGTGCCCGCCGATGCCCTCGGAGCGGGCGTTCGCCCTCGTGACCATCACCGCCGCGTTCCACCGGATGAAGGCGCGGATCCGCCGCTCCATGTGCTCGTCCCCGGGGAACCAGGGCTCGTCCTCGGGCGGGATCGTGTTGATGTACGGCGTCGAGACGGTCGCCGGGAAGCCCACCTGGGCCGCCCGGGCCCGCTCCAGCAGCTTCATCAGCAGGAAGCTGGCTCTGGTCCGTCCCCGGCTCTCGACGATGGAGTCGAACGAGTCGAGCCACTCGAGGGTCTCCTCGGGATCGATGTCCGGGAGCTGATGGGAGAAACCGTCGAATATCACCCATCCATCCTCGCGCTTCCGGTCGGCTAGTCGAGAGGTTCGGGCATGCTGTTGGTGATGGCCACGACCGTGTACACCGACGGCGCCTGTCTGGGGAACCCCGGCCCGGGCGGATGGGCCTGGGCCGTCCCAGGCGGTCGCTTCGCCAGCGGCGCCGAGCGCATGACCACCAACCAGCGCATGGAGATAGCGGCCGCCCTCGAGGCGCTGCGGGCGCTCGAGGCGCCCGTGGAGGTCGTGAGCGACTCGATCTACGTCGTCAACTGCTTCCGCCAGCGGTGGTGGGAGACCTGGGTGCGCAAAGGCTGGCGCAACGCTCGCGGCCAGCCCGTCGCCAACCAGGATCTGTGGAAGCCGCTGGTCGACCTGGTTCGCTTCGAAGGCGGGATGACGTTCAGGTGGGTGAAGGGGCACTCCACCGATCCCTACAACGACCTCGTCGACCGCTTGGCCGTGGAGGCGGCTCGGACCCAAGCGGGTCGTGCGGGTGAGGGCCCTCCGGTCGCCGGATAGAGAAGACGAGTGGCCGTCGGAGTCGACACGGGAGGCACGTTCACCGACGTCGTCGTCGACGACGGCCGCGTGCTCAAGGTTCCTTCGACGCCGCGAGACCCCTCCGTCGCCGTCGTCGAGGCGCTGCGGCACCACCCTCGGCCCGATCTGCTCGCCCACGGCACGACCGTGGCGACCAACGCCTTGCTCGAGAGGCGGGGCGCGCGGGTCGCCCTCGTCACGACCCACGGCTTCGCCGACGTGATCGAGATCGCCCGCCAGGACCGCCCCGCGTTGTACGACCAGTGGGCCGATCGGCCCGAGCCACTCGTGCCCCGCGGCCTCCGCCTCGAGGTGGCGGGGCGCCTGGACGCGACCGGCGCGCAGATCGAACCCCTCCCGCCCGAGCTCCCCCCGATACCGGAGGGCGCCGAGGCGCTCGCCGTCTGTCTGCTGCACTCGGACCTGGACGACTCCCAGGAGCGTGACCTGACCGACCGCCTCGCTTCGCTGGGCCTGCCGGTGTGGCGATCGAGCGACGTCTCGCCCGAGTTCCGGGAGTACGAGCGCACCGTCACGACCGTCGTGAGCGCCCACCTCGGCCCCACGTGTCGCGACTATCTGGCCCGGCTGGCGACCATGGCCGGCGACGTCCTCGTGATGACGTCGGCCGGTGGCCTCGTGCCGGTTGACCAGGCGGCGGCAAAGCCGGCCACGTTGCTGCTGTCGGGACCGGCCGGCGGCGTCCAGGCGGGCGTGGCCGCCGCCACGGCCGCCGGCTTTCCCGACGTGATCACCTTCGACATGGGCGGGACGAGCACCGACGTGTGCCTCGTGCGTGGCGGCGTCCCCGAGCCCGCCGGCCAGCGCACGATCGCTGATCTTCCGTTGCGGCTTCCTGCCCTCGACATCCACAGCATCGGCGCCGGCGGGGGGTCCATCGCCCGCATCGACGGCGGCGGTGCGCTGGCCGTCGGCCCCCAGTCGGCCGGGGCCGACCCCGGACCAGCCTGCTACGGGCGCCAGGACACGATCGCCACGGTGACCGACGCCGATCTCGTTGCCGGGCGCATCCCCGCGGGCACGTCCTTTCCCGGGATCGGCCCGCTGGACGACCGGGCGGCACGACGGGCCCTCGATGGCGGCGGCATGGACGCCGAGGGCGTGATCGCGGTCGTCGACGAAGCGATGGTGCAGGCGCTGCGGGTCGTGTCGGTCCAGCGCGGCGTCGATCCCCGTTCCCTCGCCCTCGTCGCCTTCGGGGGCGCCGGGCCACTCCACGCCTGCGCCCTGGCCGAGGCGCTCGACATGGCCGCCGTCGTCGTCCCACCGCGCGCCGGCGTGCTGTCCGCAGTGGGCCTGCTGTGCTCGCCGCGCCAGGCCGACGTCGTGCGATCGTGGCCGACCCCAGGGTCCACGGAGGGTCTGGCTCGGGCTCTGAGCCAGCTGGCCGAGCACGCGGCCGAGACGGTGGCCGCCGAGGCCCGCGCCGATGTCGATGTCGAGACCGCCGTGGACTGCCGCTACGCCGGCCAGAGCCACGAGCTCACGGTGCCGTCGCCCGATGACTTCCCGGCTGAGCACCGGCGCCGGAACGGGTTCTCCCGACCCGGTGCTCCGGTGGAGGTCGTGGCTCTGCGGGCGAGAGCCACGGCGCTCCCTCCGCTGACGGTGGACGCCCTCGGCCGCCCCCGCACCAGGGAGCCGGCGACGGGACCGTGCGTGCTGGCCGAGCCCGACTGCACACTGTGGGTCCCCGGCGGCTGGCGGGCCGAGGTCGGCGGCGACGGCGCTTGGGTGCTGAAGCGATGAGCCTCGATCCGGCGTCCCTGCAGGTGCTCATCTCCCGGCTGACGGGCGTCGCAGACGAGATGGGCGCCGTCCTGCGCCGCGCCGCCTTCAGCCCGAACATCAAGGAGCGGGCCGACTGCTCGGCGGCGCTCTTCACCGCCGGCGGCGAGCTGCTCGTCCAGGCCGAGCACATCCCGGTGCACCTCGGGTCGATGCCGGCGTCGGTCCGCGCCGTCATCGACGCCGTCGACGAGCTGGATGGACCGCTGCGGCCCGGCGACCGGCTGGTACTGAACGACCCCTTCGCCGGCGGCACCCACCTCAACGACCTGACGCTCGTGTCGCCGTGCTTCGTGGACGGTGTCCTGTCGGGCTGGGTCGCCAACCGCGCCCACCACTCCGACGTCGGTGGGATGGCGGCCGGCTCCATCCCTCCCGACGCCACCGAGATCTACCAGGAGGGACTGCGCATCCCGCCCCTCCGGTTGGTGCCCGAGGTCGAGGCGCTGCTCGTGGCGAACTCGCGGACCCCCGAGGAGCGCAGGGGCGACCTCGACGCCCAGGTCGGTGCCAACAGCGTGGGTGTGGAGCGGATGGCCGAGCTCCTGGCCGCCGGGGCGCCGGTCGACGACGTCGTCGCCTACGGGGAACGGCGCATGAGGTCGGCGCTGACCTCGCTGCCCGACGGCTCCTGGTCCTTCACCGACGTGCTGGACTCGGCCGACGCGGCCCGGGTCGCCGTTCGCCTCACCGTCGCCGACGACGAGGCCGTGTTCGACTTCACCGGTTCGTCGCCGCAGCAGCGGGGAAACGTCAACGCGGTCGAGGCCGTCACGGTGAGCGCCGTCGGCTTCGCCGTGCGCGCCGCCACCGATCCGAGCATCCCCGCCAACGGCGGCGCCCTGCGTCCCGTGCACGTGGTGGCACCGGCGGGGACGGTCGTGGCCGCCCGACCGCCGGCCGCGGTGGGAGCGGGCAACGTCGAGGTCAGCCAGCGCGTGGCGGACGTGTGCCTCCGGGTCCTGGCCGAGGCGGCGCCCGGGCGGGTCGGAGCAGCCGGGCAGGGAACGATGAACAACGTGATGATCGGTGGCCGTGGATGGGTGTACTACGAGACGGTCGGTGGGGGTCAGGGCGGTCGCCCGGGGCGGGCCGGCATGAGCGGGGTCCACACGGCGATGACCAACACCCGCAACACACCCGTGGAGGCCCTCGAGCGCTCCTTCGGTCTCCGGGTGCGCCGTTACCGGTTGCGGCGGGACAGCGGAGGCCGGGGCCGCTGGCCGGGCGGCGAGGGCATCGAGCGGGATCTCGAGGCGCTCGAGCCCGTCACCGTCTCGCTCGTCACCGAGCGCAGGGTGAGCCGGCCGTGGGGGCTGGCGGGTGGCGAGCCCGGCCATGCCGGTGAGAACTGGTTGCTACCGGGTGGAGACGAGGGCCGGGCCCAGCCCCTCCCCGCCAAGGTGACCCTCGAGCTGGACCAGGGCGACGTCCTCCGCATGCGCACCCCCGGTGGTGGCGGCTACGGCGCTCCCACCTAGCCGCTGCTCGGCGGCGGGTGGTTCGTTCGGCCCGCCTCCCGGGCCGGCCCTAGAGTTCCGGACCATGCACATCGACGGCACGGCAGCACTGGTCAGCGGCGGGGCCTCCGGCCTGGGCGAGGCGACGGCGCGCCGGCTCGTCGCCAACGGAGCGGCGTGCACGATCCTCGACCGCAACGCCGAGCGCGGCGAGGCGCTGGCCAAGGAGCTCGGCGGGGCGACCACGTTCGTGGCGGCCGACGTCACCGACCCGGCTCAGGTTGGCGAGGCCGTCGAGCAGGCCGCCCGCTCGGCTCCGCTCCGCATCGCCGTCAACTGCGCCGGGCTCGGCCTCGCCACGCGACTCGTCGACCGCAGCGGCTCGCCCCACGATCTCGACGCCTTCCGCTTCGTCGTGAACGTCAACCTGATCGGCACGTTCAACGTCATGCGCCTGGCCGCCTCGGCGATGGTCGGGACCGAGCCCCTCGATGACGGCGAACGAGGGGTGATCGTCAACACGGCGTCCGTTGCGGCCTTCGAAGGCCAGATCGGCCAGATCGCCTACTCGGCCTCCAAGGGCGGGATCGTGGGCATGACGCTGCCCGCCGCCCGCGACCTCTCGCCCTCGGGCATCCGCGTCCTGACGATCGCGCCCGGCGTCATGGACACGCCGCTGCTCGGCCTGCTCCCCGACGAAGGACGCCAGGCCCTCGCCGCCGGTGTGCCCTTCCCGAAGCGCCTGGGCACACCCGACGACTTCTCCGCCCTCGTGGTCCACCTCTGCCAGAACGCGTACCTGAACGGCGAGGTGATCCGCCTCGACGGGGGCCTGAGGATGCAGCCCAGGTAGCGCAATAGGCTTGGCCGATGCGCTACGTCGAGGTGGGTGGAGTCCGCGTGTCGGCCATCGGGCTGGGCACGTGGCAGTTCGGTTCGATGGAATGGGGGTACGGCTCCGCCTACGCCGAGCACGACGCCCTCGACATCGTGGCCCGCGCTCTCGAGCTGGGGATCAACCTCGTCGACACGGCCGAGATCTACGCCTTCGGGCGCTCCGAACGCATCGTCGGGCGGGCGCTGGCCGGCCGACGGGACGAGGCGTTCCTCGCCACGAAGATTCTCCCGGTCCTGCCCCTGCCGCCGGTGATCGAGCAGCGGGCGAGGGGCAGCATCCGGCGACTGAACGTCGATCACCTCGATCTCTACCAGCTCCACTGGCCCAATCCCGTCGTACCGATCGGCCCGACCATGGCCGGCATGCGCCAGCTGCGGCGATCGGGCCTCGTGCGCAACGTGGGCGTCAGCAACTTCTCCCTCGGTGCCTGGCGCCAGGCCGAGTCCGCCCTCGGTGCACCCGTGCTCAGCAACCAGGTCCAGTACAGCCTGGTTGCCCGGGCGCCCGAGCGGGACCTGCTGGGATGGGCGAGGGAAAACGACCGCCTGGTCATCGCCTACAGCCCGCTCGGCCAGGGGTTTCTCTCGGGTCGATACAGCGCCGAGCACCGCCCCGGGGGGCTGCGCGGCGTCGGGAGCCTGTTCCTCCCCGAGAACCTCGACCGGGGAGCACCTCTGCTGGCCGCCCTGCGGGACATCGCCAAGGTCCACGACGCCACCGCAGCCCAGGTGGCGCTGGCCTGGGTCATCCGGCGTCCGAACGTCGTGGCGATCCCGGGGGCCAGCAGCGTGGCCCAGGTCGAGTCCAACGCCGCCGCCGCCGACCTGGTGCTGAGCGACGAGGAGGACGCTCGGCTCAGCGCCGCGTCCGACGCCTTCGAGCCGGTCTCCGGCCCCGCGGCCGTGCTCCGCATCATCGAGACGCTCCTGCGCCGAGCCTGACGGCGCCGCCCGCCCGTACCGGCTGACGATCCGCCACCGCGTCGTCTTCGGAAGGCGACAGGCCCGATAGGTGCCTCGGCACACGCGCACGACACGGCCGCGTCTGCGCTCGTACCCCAGCGCGTCGCCGAGGGCCTGGCGCGGGTACCGACCGGTGACACGGCGACCTCTTGCCTCGATACCCGCCATGACCTCACCGATGGTGAGCGGCGCGGCGGCGAGGATGAGCGTGGCCAGCGCCGCCTCCCGCAGACAACGACCTCGAAGGTTGCTCGCGATCACGGCACCGACGGTACCGACAGGGTGTATCAGCCGAACGCCCTGTCGAAAATGGTCGGCCGCGCCGGAGCGCCGCGCCCACCCCCGGCGCATTGCTCCGGTTCCACCTTCTGTCGAAAGTGGGCGACCGGCGTGAGGTCAGCGTCCCCAATTTCGACAACACATGGAACCGCCTGGTCGTCCCCGTCCTCGTCCTACGACGGTGACTTGCTGGCGGCGACGGCGGCGTCGCGGTGCCGGCGGGCCGCCCGGCGGAGCTGGATCATGCGGGCGAGCCCGACGGCCAGGACGATGACTGAGCCGACGATGGCCGAGCCGAGGAGCGACAACGCCAGCGGGACCGAGCCGTGGAAGACGATGAACGTCACCCGCACGTCCTCGAGATTCTGGAAGATGAAGACCAGCAGCGCGATGAGGAACACCAGGCCGACGGCGAGGGTGGTCCAGACCGAGCTGACACGGGTGCGGGGGGCCGTCTTGCCGGTGGGAGGCGCCGGGGTCGGCGTGCTCGCCTGGGGCTGACCGGGGTCGGAGCTTTCTGCAGCCATCCCCTCGCCTATACCCGGCCTGGCACGGTGGGAAGAGTTACTAGGCTGTGAGCGGTCCAGAGGAGGTGGTCGGCACGGCCCGCGAGTTCGACGTGGTGGTCATCGGTGGCGGCCCTGGGGGATACGCAGCAGCCCTCTACGGCGCCGCAGCCGGCCTGTCGGTGGCCGTCGTCGAGAAGGACAAGGTCGGCGGGACCTGCCTGCACCGAGGCTGCATCCCGGCCAAGGAGTTCCTGGAGACGGCCTCGGTGTTCCGGACCGTCGCCGGCGCCAAGGAGTTCGGCATCCAGGCCAGCCAGCCGACCGTCGACTTCGGGACGAGCCAGGCCCGCAAGCAGAAGGTCGTCGACCAGCTGTGGAAGGGCCTCTCCGGTCTCATGAAGCAGCGCAAGATCACGACCGTGATCGGTACCGGGTCGTTGGGCGCCGGTCACCTGGTGCGGGTCGACGACGGGTCCGAGCTGGTCGGGAGGCACGTCGTGCTGGCGGCGGGATCGGTGCCCAAGACCATCCCGGGGTTCGAGATCGACGGGCAGCTGGTGATGAGCTCCGACGAGATCCTCGAGCTCGAACGGCTGCCCGCGTCGGCGGTCGTCATCGGGGGCGGCGCGGTCGGTTGCGAGTTCGCGTCGATGATGGCCGACCTCGGGACACAGGTGACCGTCCTCGAGGTGCTGCCGTCGCTCATCCCCGGCTGTGACGCCGAGGTCTCCGGCGCCGTCTCCCGCTCGTTCAAGAAGCGCGGCATCGTGGTCCACACGGGGGTCGAGGTCCACGGACACGAGCCCAACGGGAACGGGACGACCGTGTCCTTCGGCGACGGTGAGCAGGTGAGCGTGGACGCGGTGGTCGTGTCCGTGGGGCGCCGGCCCGAGAGCCACGGGTTGGCGGACCCGGAGGCAGGCGTGGAGCTGGACGATCGAGGCTTCGTCCGCGTCGACGACCACATGCGCACCACGGCCGACGGCGTCTACGCCGTGGGCGACGTCGTGCCG
>VAWP01000187.1 GCA_005888295.1 Actinomycetota bacterium | reverse complement strand
CCGCGGCTCGATCGGCGCGCCGCACGCTCGGAAAGAGCATGCGCTCACCGATCGCCATCGACAGCTCGTACTTGTCCGCCTCGAAGCCCCACGACCCTGCCAGCCCGCAGCACCCGGAGTCCGGCATGTCCCATTCCACCTTCATCCGGTCCAGCAACCCCGTCTCGCCGCCCATGCCCATCACCGCACGTTGGTGGCAATGGCCCTGCACGAGAACCTGTCCGCCCTCGGAGGGCAGCTCCCACTCCGGAGCATGGGTCTGGAGGAGCTCCCCCAGGGTGTAGGTCTGCCGAGCGAGGCGGGCCACGTCGGGGTCGTCCGGTCCCAGCTCGCCGAGCTCGTCCCGGAGGGAGGCGCAGCAGCTCGGCTCGGCGACCACGATCGGCACGCCCGCCCGGATCATCGGTCGGAGCACGTCGAGCATCTGGGCGTACAGGCGGCGGGCGGTGGCCAGCATTCCGTAGTCGAACAGCGGTCGACCACAGCAGACCACTCTCGGCGGCACGAGGACCTCGAAGCCGGCTGCTTCGAGGACGGTGACCATGGCGCGGTCGACCTCGGGGTGGAAGTAGTTGCTGAAGGTGTCGGGAACGAGCAGGACGGGGCGCCGCCCCGGCCTCCATGGCGGCCTCGGGCGACGGGTGAACCAGCGGCGGAAGCTCTCGGTGGCGAAGGGCGGCACGGTCCGCTGCCGGGCGAGCCCGGCCATCTTCTTGACCGCGGCCGCCGCTCCGGGTGTCTGCACGGCCGCGTTGACGGCCTGTGGCGCACAGGACGCGAGCCGGGCGCTGTACATGATCAAGCCCATGGCGTAGGCGGACGTGGGCCGCGCCCGTCGCTCGTAGTAGTGCGACAGAAACTCCGACTTGTACGTGGCCATGTCCACGCCGACCGGGCACTCGCTCTTGCAACCCTTGCAGGACAGGCACAGGTCCAGCGCGTCGAAGACTTCCTGCGATCGCCAGCCGTCGGTCACGACGTCGCTCTGGAGCATCTCGAACAGGATGCGGGCTCGGCCGCGGGTGGAGTGCTCCTCCTCGCGCGTCACCATGTAGCTGGGGCACATGACGCCGCCCTCCTCGCGCCGGCACTTGCCGACGCCTTCGCAGCGGAGCAGGGCCCGATCGAGACGGCCGCCGTCGGCCGAGAGGCGGAAGCTGGTCGGGGGAGACCAGGGCGGCCAGCCAGGGCCCAGGCGAAGGTTGTCGGTCGGACCGAGCAGCCTCCCCGAGTCGGATCCTGAGTCCACGACCTTCCCCGGGTTCATGCCGCCGCCGGGATCCCAGATGGCCTTGAACCGGCGGAATGCCTCGACCAGATCGTGACCGAACATCTTCCCGAGCAGGCTTGCGCGCTGCTGGCCGTCTCCGTGCTCTCCCGACAGTGAGCCGCCATGGCTCACGACCAGGTCGGCCGCGTGGTCGAGGAACGACCGGTAGCGGTCGACACCTGCCGACGACTTCAGGTCGAAGGTGATCCGGGCGTGGATGCAGCCCTGGCCGAAGTGGCCGTAGATCGCGACCTCGTAGCCGTGGTCGTGGCACAGACGGCGGAGATCGGCGAGGTAGGGACCGACGTGGTCGGGGGGGACGGCCGAGTCCTCCCAGCCAGGCCGGTAGTCGCCGCCCGGAAGACGGGCGATGGCCCCCACCGCCGCCTCCCGCACGGCCCAGATCCGGGACCGGGCTCGCGGGTCCTCGAAGACCTTGGCCGGCGGGGCTCCCGCAGCCCCGAGGGACGCCACCAGAGACCTGGCTGCCACCCCCGCCTGTCCGGCGGTGTCGGCGCCCATCTCCACGAGAAGGTAGGCGTTCCCCTCCGGCAACATCGACAGCCCGTCGCCTCGACCGCCTCCGTGGCTCTCGGACGCGAAGAGGGCACCGTCCATGCCCTCGAGGGCGATCGGATCGTGACCAAGGATCTCGTCGACGTGATCGCCTGCGTCGCAGAGGTCCCGGTAGCCGATGACGACCAGGGCGCGGTGCGCGGGGACGGCGGTCAGGCGCACCACGGCCTCGAGGACCGTCACGCAGGTACCCTCGGTGCCCACGAGGGCCCGCCCGACGTGGAAGCCCCGCTCGGGAAGGAGCTCGTCGAGGTTGTACCCCGAGACCCGGCGGGGGATCTGCGGAAAGCGCTGGCGCACCGGATCGGCGCAGCGCTCGGCCAGCGTTTGCAGGTCGCGGTAGATCTCGCCCCGACGGCCGCCGGCGGCGATGATCGTCTCGAGCTCCGCCGGCTCCGTCGCTCCGACCGTCAGGCGGGTGCCGTCGTAGAGGAGCACGTCGAGGCTCTCGACATTGTCCGAGGTGCGGCCGCTCATCAACGAATGCACGCCACAGGAGTTGTTGCCGATCATCCCGCCGAGCGTGCAGCGATCGTGCGTGGCCGGGTCGGGGCCGAACGTCAGGCCGTGGCCACGGGCGTACCGCTGGAGGACGTCGAGGACCACGCCAGGCTGCACCCGGGCGATGCGCGCCCCCGGGTCGAGCTCGATGACCCGGTTCAGGTAC
>VAWP01000183.1 GCA_005888295.1 Actinomycetota bacterium | reverse complement strand
ACCGGCATTGACATCCCGGTCCACGTCGACGGCGCCTCGGGAGCGATGATCGCCCCGTTCGTGGACCCCGAGCTGCTGTGGGACTTCCGACTACCGCGCGTCGCCTCCATCAACACCTCGGGGCACAAGTACGGCCGGGTGTACCCCGGAGTGGGCTGGATCATCTGGCGCGACGCTGCCGCCCTCCCCGAGGAGCTGGTGTTCCACGTGAACTACCTGGGTGGCGACATGCCGACCTTCGCCCTCAACTTCTCGCGTCCCGGAGCACAGGTGGCGGTCCAGTACTACAACTTCCTCCGCCTCGGCCGCGACGGGTACCGGGCCGTGCAGCAGGGATGCCGGAACGTGGCCATGTACGGGGCGGAGCAGGTCGCGGCCACGGGCCGGTTCGACCTCCTCACCGACGGCTCGGAGCTGCCGGTTTTCGCCTTCACGACCAAGCCCGACTCGAAGTTCGACGTGTTCGACCTGTCCGCCCATCTCCGGGAACGTGGGTGGCAGGTGCCGGCCTACACGTTTCCGGCCAACCGCACCGATCTCGCCGCCTGCCGGGTCGTCGTTCGCCAGGGCAGCAGGGACGCCGCCGACCTGTTCCTGGACGACCTCGGCCGAGCGGTAGCCGCTCTCGACCGCACCGGCGGCGGCATGGGCGAGCACCGGAGCTCGTTCCATCATTGAGACCGGCGGGCGGGGCCCCGGCTCCCGCGCCCATCCGGCCTCAGACCGCCTCGTCGATCCCCGACGCGAGCTCGCGCACGATCCGGCGGTGGGCATGTGTCGCGAGGAGCTGCCCGCCGACCATCACCGCTGTCAGCGGCCACTCGATGACCTCGAGCGCGGTGAGCACGCCGAGGGCGGCGAAATAGGCCAGGTGCTCCGGCGATACCCGGACGTGGATCATCGGGAGCGTGACATCGCCGCTCTGGGACCCCACGGCGTCGCTCATGTCGGCTCGTAGGTCTCCACGTGGGCGATGAGGCCGTAGATGATCAGGATGTCGATGATGATCATGACGAACGACCAGAACGGGAAGTGCGCCAGGTAGGCGAGGTGGAAGACCAGGTTCAGGCCGGTGACGACGACACCGATCGTGCGAGAGATCAATGCAGGGCCCATCGAGAGGACCGTGAACCCGGCGATGAGCAGGATGATGCTGAGTGCCAGCTCCACCCAGCCCCACGTGTGGATCGTGTTCGTGACGGGCAGGCTGATGCCGTTGTTGTTCGCCACGCGCTGGTAGTAGTTGGCGTCGGTGATGGCGACGATGGCGTCGATGAGGTTCAAGAAGCCGACGATCACCATCATGATGCCTGCGAAAGCTCTCCAGCCGGCACCACGCGCCGGCTGGACCTCTTGGGTCTGCATACCTCGTGCCTCCTCTCCGGTCGAGCGGGGCAAACCCCGCTCCGCCACGGTGAAGGTACGGTCGCCTCGATCGGCCGGCATCACCCTCGACGGATGATTTGGGATGACTAGTTAGCCCGAATCGCCCTGCCAGGCCTTCGCTCCAGCCGCCGTGGCCGCCCTGGCCTGTTGCCACTTCTGCTTCGCCATCTCGGTCGGCGGCTGATCGAGCTGCTTCACCCACTGGCGCATCGCCGAGGCGACGGCGGTGCTGCCGAGCAGGAGCCCCGCCGCGCCCAGGGCTCCTCCGATCCCGACTAGCACCGCCCCGCTGATCAGCAGGTTCTTGTTCAGCTGAACGCCGCCGTTGGCGGCGCGTCCGTTGCTCATCGACTCCCCCTTTGCTCCCCCGTTCCGCTCGGAACCCCAGGCTAACCGAGGGTCACCCGGCTGTCTCCGCCTGGGTGCGCACTACGGCAGCTGGCTCCTCACCCAATCGTCGAGGTGCTCGGTGCTCTCGAGGCTGATGATGAGCGCGTACCGCGTGTCGGGGCCCTTGTGGTACCCCGAGTGGAAGAGGGCCTCGGAGTCGATGATGACCTGCGTGCCCTTGCGGAGCGGCACCTGGACCTCGCTGTTCTTGTCGAACTGATCACGCCTGAGCACCAGGGCGCTCTCGGGATCGTCGGTCAACTGGAGCCACAGCCTGACGACCCACCCGTTGACCATGGGGTTCAGCCGGTTGTTGTCGTCAAGGTGCAGGCCCCAGCGGGCCTCCCTCAGGGAGGTCGGCTCCTGGCGGATGAGCTGGAGTCGCCCGAACCGGTTGTCCAGCGACTTGACGTAACGGACGAGGCCGGGCGCCTTGGCCGCGTTGGGAGTCCACGCGCCGTCCAGGTCGGGCTTCCCGAAGTCCCAGAACCCGCGCAGGATGTTCTCGCCGTTGGCCGAGGCGAGGGGCGCGAACCAGGTGGTCGGGTCGGTCGGGGGGGTGGCGTACTCGAGCCCGGTCCACTCGCTC
>VAWP01000147.1 GCA_005888295.1 Actinomycetota bacterium | reverse complement strand
AGCCCCCGCTGGGCGTGCAGCCGGTTCTCGGCCTGCTGCCACACCAGGCTTTGGCGTCCTTCGAGCACGGACGCCGACACCTCTTCGCCTCGGTGGGCAGGCAGGCAGTGGAGAAACACGGCGTCCGGGGCCGCCGCCTCCATGAGGCTGTCGTCGACGGTGAAGCCGGCGAAGGCCTGGCGCCGGCGTTCGGTCTCGTCCTCCTGGCCCATCGACGCCCACACGTCGGTGTACACCGCATCGGCGCCCTGCACCGCCGCCACGGGATCGTCGGTGACGACGACATCGCCGCTGTCGCGAGCTCTCTCCACCGACGCCGGCGGCGGCGCGTATCCCGGCGGCGTCGCGACCCGGACCTCCAGCACTCGTCCCTTCAACGCCCCGAAGTGCTGTCGAAGGGTCAACAGATCAGCCAGCGCCTGGCACGGATGGGCGTCGTCGGACAGCAGGTTCACCACGGGCACGCTCGCCGCCGCCGCCAGGCGCTCGAGCTTGGCGTGGTCGAAGACTCGAGCGGCGATCACGGCGTGGTACCGGGAGAGCACGCGGGCAATGTCCTCGGCTGTCTCCCTCGTGTCGATGCCCGCCTCCTCACCGAGGATCGTCACAGGGTGGCCGCCCAGTTGAACGACCGCCAGCTCCATCGAGCTCCGGGTCCGTAGCGAAGGCTTCTCGAAGAGAAGCGCCGCGCCTCTGCCCGCCAGCACCTGGGCGGGCGCGGGGTTCTCGGCCTCGGCCAAGACCTGGTCGAGCTCGTCAGCGTCGAGATCGTCGACATCGAGGAAGTGACGTGTCACGCGAGAACCTCGGCCACGATCCCCAGCGCCTCGTCGATCTCCTCGTCACTCACGAGAAGCGAGGGCGCGAACCGGAGGGCGGTCGGGCTCACCGGGTTGACGACCAACCCAGCGTCAAGGGCCTGGGCGGCCGCCTCCTTGGCGTCGACACCGTCGAGGCGAGCCGCCAGCAACAGGCCGAGGCCACGCACGTCGGCGACGGCAGGAATCGCTTCCAGGCCCTTGCGCAGTCGGTCGCCGGCCGCACGGGCCCGTGAGGGCACGTCCTCCTCCTGCATCACCGACAGCACGGCACGCGCCGCTGCAGTAGCGAACGGTTGGCCTCCGAAGGTGGTGGCGTGGTCGCCGGTCCGGAAAGCCGCCGCCGCCTCCTCAGTCGCCCAACAGGCGCCGATAGGAACACCGTTCCCGAGCGCCTTGGCCATGGTGACAACGTCGGGAACGACATCCAAGTGCTGGAAGCCGAACCACCGGCCCGTGCGGCCCAGCCCCGTTTGCACCTCGTCGACGATGAACAGGAGGCCACGCTCGTCGCAGAGCCGGCGCACGGCTCCGAAGTACTCGGCCGTCGCCGGGTTCACGCCGCCCTCCCCCTGTACAGGCTCGAGGATGACCGCAGCGACGTCGTCTCCGCTCGCAGCCTTCTCCAGGGCGGCGGCGTCGTTCCAGGCCACGTGGCGGAACCCCTCGGGCAGGGGCTGGTACGGCTCGTGCTTCTCGGGCTGGCCGGTGGCATGGAGGGTGGCGAGGGTGCGACCGTGGAAGGAGCCGTAGGCGCTCACCACGACGAAGCGCCCAGGCCCCGCCCAGCGACGCGCCAGCTTGATGGCGCACTCGTTGGCCTCGGCTCCGGAGTTGGCGAGGAAGACGCGCCCACCGCCGCCCAGGAGGCGGTCCAGGGTGGCCGCCACCTCGGGGCCCACGGTGTTGCCGAAGAGGTTGGACACGTGGACGAGGGTCCTGGCCTGGTCGGCGATGGCGGCAGCGACCACCGGGTGGCAGTGCCCGAGCCCGGTGACGGCCAGACCCGACAGGAAGTCGAGGTACCGACGTCCGTTCTCGTCGTACAGCAGCGTCCCCTCGCCCTTGACGAAGGTCACGGGCGTGGGCGGATAGGTCGGCATCAGGACGTCGGTCACGGGCTCACCAGGGTGCCGACGCCTTCGCGGGTGTAGATCTCGAGCAGGAGCGCATGCGGGAGCCGGCCGTCGAGAATGTGCGCCTGGCCGACACCCGAGCGCACGGCGCGCACGCACGCCGCCGCCTTGGGGATCATCCCGTCCGACAGGGTCCCGTCGGCCAGCATGGCCTCGAGCTCGTCACCGGTGGTCGCGTGCACCAGCGAGGAGGGGTCGTCGACCTGCCGGCGGAGCCCCTCGACGTTGGTCAGGTACACCAGCTTCGTCGCCCCGAGGACCTCGGCGACCGCACCGGCGGCCGTGTCGGCGTTGATGTTGTAGGCCTGGCCGGTCGCATCCGAGCCGATGGTGGCCACCACGGGAATGAGGTCCTGGGCCAGCAGGCGCTCGAGAATGGTCGGGTTGACCGCCTTCACCTCCCCGACGAAGCCGAGCTCGTCGGGGTGGGCACTGGCGGTGATGAGCCCCGCGTCCTCCCCCGACAGCCCGACGGCCAGCGGACCGTGCACGTTGATGGCGCCCACGATGTCGCGGTTGACCTTCCCCANNNCCCCTCTGAACTCGGGCTCCTTGCCCAGTCTCGCCATCAGGTCGCCGATCTGCGGCCCACCGCCGTGGACGACGACGGGACGCATGCCCACCGAGCTCATCAGCACGACGTCCTGGGCAAAACTGGCGAGCGCCGGCTCGACGGTGTCGCCCTGGGACGGTTCGCGCGGCGCGATGGCGTTGCCGCCGTGCTTGACGACCACGACCTTGCCCCAGAAGCGGCGGATGTAGGGCAGAGCCTCGGCCAGCACCCCGGCTCTCGTCGACGGATCGAGCTGGCTGGGGGCGGCGGGGCTCACGAGGTCCTCATGTTCTCGTCGATGTAGCCGGGGCCGAGGTCGGCGGTGAGGACGACGGCCTCGCCGGTCCCCAGCCCGAGGTCCGCCTGGAGCTCGACGTGGCGGCCAGCCATGTGGGAGCGCACCGCGCTCTCGTCGTGGGCAGCGGCGACCCCCTTGCGACAGGTCGTCACCCCGCCGTAGGACACGCTGACCCGCTCGGGGTCGAAGGTCACGCCGGCGCTGCCGAGCTCGCTGACGATACGACCCCAGTACGGGTCACCCCCGTGCAACGAGCACTTCACCAGGGCGCTGTCAGCCACCCGCCGTGCCGCCCGCCTCGCATCGGCGTCGTCGGCTGCCCCGCGTACGGCGACCCGCACGACACGGGTGGCTCCTTCGGCATCGGCGACCATCTGGGTGGCGAGGTCCGTGCACGCCCCGTGCAGAGCCTCGGCCAGGGCCCCCTCATCGGTCGGGCCGGCGCTGCCGCTGGCCAGGACGAGCACCGTGTCGTTGGTCGACGTGCACCCGTCGATCGACACGGCGTTGAACGAGCGTGCCATCCCGTCCCGCAGCATCCGCGCCAGCGCGGAGGCGTCGACGGCTGCGTCGGTGGTGAGGACGGCGAGCATCGTCGCCATGTCGGGGGCGAGCATCGCCGCGCCCTTTCCCATGCCACCGACGACGAAGCCCTCCCCGTCGACCTTGGTCTGCTTCATCTTGGTGTCGGTCGTCATGATCGCCGTCGCCGCCGCTGTGGCGGCGGCGTCGTCGCCGGTGAGCCGGGTCACGAGCGGGGGGAGAGCGGCGTCGAGGAGTTCCATGGGCAGCGGCACGCCGATGATCCCGGTCGAGCACACGAGCACCTCTTCCGACGACGCCCCCAGACCCGTCGCTGCCAATGCCGCCGTTCGCTCGGCGTTGGCCCGGCCGGCGATCCCGGTGGCCGCGTTGGCGTTGCCGGCGTTCACGACGACGGCCGCGGCCCGGCCGCCGCTCGCCGCCAGGTGCGCCCGGCTCACCATCACCGGGGCGGCCGGGGCGAGGTTGCTCGTGAAGACCCCCGCAGCTGAAACGGCTCGGGCATCAGCCGTGGCGACCACGGCCAGGTCGAGCTGGCCCGACGGCTTGATGCCGGCAGCGGCGCCGCCGGCGACGAAACCAGCCGGGGCGGTGACGCTCACGGATAGACGCCGACGGTCGGCAGGCCGGTCGTCTCGGGCAGGCCGAGCGCCGCGTTGGCACACTGCACGGCCTGGCCCGAGGCTCCCTTGACGAGGTTGTCGAGAGCGCACACCACCAGCACCCATCCGGTCCGCTGGTCGTAGCGGGCGGTGAGGTGGGCGGCGTTGGAGCCGAGCGTCGCCTTGGTCGACGGAGGCTCATCGCGGACGCTGACGAAGGCCTCGCCGTCGTAGGCGGCGGCCAACAGCGCCAGCGCCCCGGCGGTGTCGGTGTCACCCGCCGGGCGGGCGTAGCACGTGGCGAGGATGCCGCGGGTCATGGGGGCGAGGTGGGGCGTGAAGAGCACCTGGGCCCCCGTCGCCTGCTCGATCTCGGGGGTATGGCGATGGTCGAGCAACCCGTAGGCCGAGAAGTCCTCGTTGGCCGTGCCGAACTGGGTCGTGTGGGCCAGGCGCCGACCGGCGCCGGACACCCCGCTGGCGGCGTCGACGATCACCCCGGTGGGCTCGATGGCTCCGGCACGCACGAACGGCGCAAGGGCCAGTGCCGCGGCCGTGACGTAGCACCCGGGCGCGGCGATCAGCTCGGCGCCGACCAGGTCCGCTCGGAACAGCTCCGGCAGACCGTATGCGAACGACGGCAGGAGCTCGGGGGCGGCGTGCTCGCCGCCGTACCAGGTGGGGTAGGCGGCCGGGTCGCGCAGCCGGAAGTCGGCCGACAGGTCGACGACGACGCCCACGCTCTTGCGGACGTCCGCCACGATGCGCTGGGCCTCACCGTGGGGCAGGGCGAGGAACACGGCGTCGAGCCCGTCGAGCGCGGCCGGGTCCAGCTCGTCGAGGCGCAGGTGCGGGTAGGCGGCGGACAGGCTGGGGTAGAGCTCGCCCACACCGGAGCCGGCCTGGCTGGCGGCACCGGCCCAGACCACGTCGAGCTGAGGGTGAGCCGCGCAGAGCCGGAGCAGCTCGGCGCCGGTGTAGCCCGACGCCCCGGCGACACCGACACGCATGGTCGATCACTATACATGCTCTCGCATGATCATGCGATCCGGCTTCCGCCCGCGCCGGGCGGGCCGGCAGAGCACCGCGGTTCCGCATCTGGTCGAAAGTGGTCACCGCGGCTGCGAGCGCACCGCCCACTTTCGACCAGATGTGGAACCGGACCACGGTGCGACGACTCACCGACCGGTCGATGGCGCACGACCGGAGCTGTCGCCTCCTCTCGCTGTTCCACATCACGTCGACAACGGGGCGCGCCGACCCCCGCTTTCGACCAGATGTGGAACCGAACACCGTCGACCACGCGCCGTCCTGTGGACCGAGCGCGATATCCACAGGGTTGATGGTCTATCGCTCCACAGGCCGATCCTCGTACCGTGAGCGCCGTGGAGGAGGCCCTCGCAGGAAGGTGAGGAGATGGGGTTCGAGGTGACGTTGGCCGACGAGACGACAGAGTGGGTCGAGGGCGCCGACTCGTACCAGCTCGAGGGACCGATGACGACGTTCTTCGGCAACGAGGCCAGGCGCTCGGCCCTCGATTGCTGGAGCGTGAAGCTGGCCAGCTACCGCACGGACCGGATCATGCGGATCCTCCGCCGGGTCTGACGCCGCCATCGAGCGCTGGCACTTTCACTGTATTCCATGTAATTTCCTCCGCAGAGCCACACCGAGGAGGATCACATGCGACCGATCGTCGACGACGTCGAGCACCGGGCCATCGCCGCCCTGCGCCACGCGGTACCGGAGATGGAGGAAAGCTACCTCGACCTGGTCGACATCTACGAAGACGACGTCGGCGCCGACGTCGTCTTCGGGGCGCTGGCCGACCTCGTGTCCGACATCGTGCTGGGTCGGGCCCACGACCAGACGGTCCTGACCCGCTGCCTGGACCTCGTCGAGTCGCTCGCCGAGCTGGGCGACCCCGACGCCGACGAGATCGTCGCCTTCTCCTTCCTGGACCTGCTCCCGCCGGGCACGCTCGCCGCCATCACCTCGTCCCTCGGTGAGCACACCCTCGGCGTGCTCGACCGCCTCGAGAGCGGCGACCTCGGAGAGCTCCCAGCGACCCCCGAGCCGCCCTAGCCGCCGCGGAGGGCAGCGGGGTGGGACGACTCGACGGCCTCGATGCACCGGCGTCGGGCCTCCCCGACCTCCTCGTCGGTGAGGGTGTGGTCGAGGGCGCAGAAGCGCAGCCGGAATGCGAGGCTGCGGCGGCCAGGTGCCACCCCCTCGCCGCGGTAGACGTCGAACAGCGTCAGGCGCACGAGCAGGTCTCCGCCCGCCCGGGCGAGGGTCTCCTCCACGGCCCCGGCCGGCGTGGCGTCGTCGACGACGAAGGCCAGGTCGACGTCGCTCGAGGGGAACCGGCTCACGGGCTGGGCCTCGAGCGGACGGCGGGGCGCGGCGAGGAGCAGCCCCAGGTCGACCTCGATCCAGCCCACCCGCCCGCCGCGGCCGCCCAACCCGAAGGCGTCCAGCACGTCGGGATCCACCTCACCGAGCCCACCGAGCTCGGCACCGGTCGCCGGCACGACCAGTCGGGCGCTGCGGGTCGGGTGCAGCCCCGGCCGGGAGTCCGGCTCGATGGACAGGGGCTCGAGGCGCACGGCGGCGGCGAGCGCGCGCCAGACGTCGACCGCGGACCGGGCGTCGTCCTCGGGCCAGGCCAGGGCCACGCCGACGTGCTCCGTCTCGTCGGGCAACTGCTCGCCGGGACGAGGCCAGCCGAAGACGTGACCGACCTCGAACAGGCGCAGGTCGGGGTAGCGGTGCGACGCGTTGTACGCCAGCGACCGGAGAAGACCAGGGAGCAAGGTGCGCCGGAGCACCGACTCCTCCGAAGCCAGCGGGTTCTCGACCTCGACCTCCGGGCCGGTGAGCCCCGCGGCGGCATGGTCCCCGGGCGACAGGAGCGACGCCGTCCAGGCCTCGTTGGCGCCCGCGCCGGTGAGGACCTGTCGCACCCGGCGGCGGTCGCGCTGGTACGGGGTCAGTCGGCCGACGCCCGGCGGAGCGGGCACGGTCCGCGGGATCTTCGAGTACCCGTTGAGACGGGCGACCTCCTCGATCAGGTCGACCTCGCGGGTGCTGTCGGGACGGAACGTCGGCACGCGTACCTGGTGGACGCCCGGGCTCTCCACCGAGGTCTCGAACCCGAGCGGGGTGAGCTGGCGACGGACCGTCGCGTCATCGAGGTCCGTGCCGAGGATGGCGTTGACGCGATCGGTGCGCAGCCGGATGACCGGCGGCGGGGCCAGCTCGCCTCGCACGTCCAGCGATCCCGCCGCCGTCACGGCACCCCGTTCGAAGCGCACGGACGCCTCGGTCCGCAGCCCGAGACGGGCGGACGTTCCTGCGATGGCCATGGGCGCGAAGTGCGCCACCTCCAACAGGACCCGCGACGTCGTCGCCGAGATCTCCGACGTCGCCCCGCCCATGATCCCGGCGATCCCCACGGGCGTGCCGTCGGCGTCGCAGATGAGACAGTCGTCAGGCGTCGGCTGCCGCTCCTCGCCGTCGAGGGTCACGATGGTCTCGCCCGGTCGGGCCCGGCGGACCAGCAACCCGTGGCCGCCCAGCCGATCGAGATCGTACGGGTGGGTGGGTTGGCCCAGCTCGAGCATCACGTAGTTGGAGGCGTCCACGATCGAGTTGATCGGGCGCATGCCCGCAAGCACCAGACGCCGGGTCATCCACGGCGGCGATGCTCCGCCCTCCACGTCGACGAGCACCCGGACGTGCAGCCGGGGGCACAGGTCTGCCGCCTCCACCGCAGCTCGGGCCAGGTGCGCGGTCGGCACCTTGCCCTCGGTGGGACGAGGGTCCGGGATCGAGAAGGGAAGACCGAGGCGGGCGGCGACGTCGCGCGCCACGCCCACCATCGACAGAGCGTCGGGCCGGTTGCCCTCCACCTCGAGACCGAACACCACGTCGGGCTCGATCCCGAGGGCGTCGGTCAGCGGCGCGCCGGGCTCGACGCCGGTCCTCTCGTCACCGGCCGACGGCCCCAGCACGAGGATCCCCGCGCTGTCCTCGCTCAGCCCCAGCTCCTTGCCCGAGCACAGCATCCCGTTGGACTCCACACCCTTCATGCGCCGACGCGTGACCGTCGGGCCTTCCGGCAGCGACGTGCCCACGGTCGCCAGCGGCACGAGGTCGCCGACGGCGAAGTTGAACGCACCGCAGACGACCTCGACGGAGCGGCCGTCGCCGGCGTCGACGGTGACGCGCCGGATCAGGTCAGCGGAGGGGATCGGGTCGATGGCGAGCACACGCGCCACGACGACGCCGTCCAGTCCCTCTCCCACCCGTTCGATGCTCTCGACGACCAGGCCCAGGTCGTCAAGGGTCGCACCGAGGTCGTCAGGACCGACCTCGATGGGCGCGAAGTCACGGAGCCAGGACAGCGGAACACGCATGGTGGGCCTTCAGAACTGGGACAGGAACCTGATGTCGTTGTCGAGCAGGACGCGCATGTCGGCGATCCCGTGGCGCATCTGGGCGCAGCGGTCGATGCCGAACCCGAAGGCGAAGCCCGACCACTCCTCGTCGTCGATACCCACGGCCGCGAAGACGTTGGGGTCCACCATCCCCGCACCGCCCAGCTCGACCCACCCCGTCCCCGAGCACGTGCGACAGCCCGCTCCTCGGCAGATGGTGCAGTTGATCTCGTACTCGGCAGACGGCTCGGTGAAGGGGAAGTAGGACGGACGCAGCCGTGAATGGATGGCGGGACCGAAATAGGCCGTGGTGAACGCCTCGATGGTCCCCGACAGGTCGGCGAAGCTGACGCCGCGATCGACGACCAGGCCTTCGATCTGGTGGAAGACCGGGAGGTGGCGGGCATCGGGCGTGTCGCGGCGGTAGGCGCGCCCCGGCGCCACGATGAAGATCGGCGGCGGCTGGGACTGCATGACCCGGATCTGGACGGGCGAGGTGTGGGCCCGCAGCAGGGTCGATCCCGGGGGTCCGAGGCGAAGGTAGAAGGTGTCCCACATGCTCCGGGCGGGATGCCCTGGCGGGATGTTGAGCGCCTCGAAGTTGTGCCAGTCGGTCTCGGCTTCCGGACCCTCGGCCACGGTGAAGCCCATGCCGACGAAGACGTCCTCGAGCTCGGCCTGGGTCTGGGTGACGAGGTGCAGGTGGCCGGGTCCGGGCCGGGGCAGCACCTCGGTCAGGTCGAGACGCTCGGACTCGAGGCGGGCCCGTCGCTCCGACTTCCCCATCTCGACCCGGCGGAGGTCGAGGGACGCCTGCAGGCGTGCGCGCGCCTCGTTGAGCTGTCGGCCACGACTGCGGCGCTCATCGGGTGGCAGGCCGGCGAGCCCCTGCTGCAGGGACGCCAGCCGTGAGCGCCGGCCGACCACCTCGGCCTCGACCGCCCGCAGGGCTTCCACCGAATCGGCGGCGTCGATCCTGGCCTGACCCTCGGTCTCGGCCAGCGCGACGTCGGAGACGTCCGAGACGTCAGGCATTGGCCATCGGCTGTCGCAGGACCTCGGGCTCCACGCGCGGCAGCGTAAATCGGAAGGTCGAGCCTTGCCCCGTAATTGATGTCACCGACAGCCGCCCGCCGTGGGCCTCGACCAGACCCCGGCTGATCCACAGGCCCAGACCCGAGCCCGTCGGCTTGCCCTCGGGCCGGCGAAAGAACTTGGTGAAGACCCGGTCGAGGTCCTCGGAAGGGATGCCGGGTCCGCGGTCCGTCACCGAGAGCGCCACCTCGTCCTCGGTGGCCTCGCCCGTGACTTCCAGACCCTGTGGCGAGCCGTACTTGCACGCGTTCTCCACCAGATTGGTGATCACCTGGAGGACCTTGTCGGGATCGGCGTACACGGCCGGGAACGGCTCCTCGAAGTTCCGGGTCACGCCGAGCCCGGCGTACTCCATCGCCATCTGATCGAGCACCGAGTCGGTGAGCGTGCTCAGGTCGATCATCTGACGGCGCAGCACCAGACGCCCGGTCTCGAGGCGGCTGATGTCGAGCAGCTCGGTGATGAGGCGGGTCACCCGGTCGGCGTCGTGGTTCACCTGCTCGAGCATCATCCGCTTCTGCTCGTCGCCCAGGCGGTCCCACCGGTTCATGAGCAGGCTGGTGTACCCCTTCACCGAGGTGAGCGGCGAGCGCAGCTCGTGGCTCACGGTCGAGACGATCTCGATGCCCGTGACCGTCTGGTGCATCCTGCGTCTGGCATCGCGCAGGACGAGGACGGCCCCGGTGATCTCGCCGGCCGGGTCGCGCTCGTACGAGCCCGTGACGAAGGCCCGCACGTCGATACCGTCGGCTCCCCGCAGGATGATCTCCTGCTCGGGGAGGCTCCGCACCGAGGGCAGGCCAGCGGAACGGTGCCAGCCACCGACCCACACCGGCCTCCCCTCGCGGTCTCTCGTGTCCAGCGTGCCCGCGCAATCGCGGCCGATGAGCGCCGCGGCGTCGAAACCCGTGAGCTCGGTCGCGGCGGAGTTGGCGCCCACGATGCGTCGGGATCCGTCGACCCGGATGACGGCGTCGGGCAGCTGATCGAGGTCGGGCGGCACGACTCAGCCGCTCCCGGTCGCGCGCGTCTCTGGCCCCTCCGCCCGGGCTTTGGCCCCACCGCCCGTGCCCCGCTGGCGTCGCTGGCGCGCCGCTTCGAAGCACAGCACCGCAGCCGCCATGCCGACGTTGAGCGAGTCGGCCCGACCCGCCATCGGAATGCTGATGAACTCGTCGGTCCAGGGCTCCAACCGCGGCGGCACACCCGCCGCCTCGTTGCCGAGGACCAGCGCCGCCGAGGCGGTGAGGTCAGCCTCCGTGTAGTCGCGCCCGTCGCGGGCCGTCGCCGCTAATCGATGCATGCCCCAGTCCCCCAGCCGCTCCAGCACCTCCACCACGTCTCCGCCGGTCACGACGGGGACCTGGAACAACGCCCCGGCCGACGCCCGCACGGTCTTGGGGTTGTAGACATCGACCGATCCGTCACAGCAGATTACCCCGTCGGCTCCCGCGGCCTCGGCGCTGCGCAGCACCGTGCCGGCGTTGCCCGGGTCACGCACGTCGGCGCACACCACGACGAGCGAGGCGTCGGCCAGGGCGGCCAGCGCCACGTCGACGAAGGCGACGACGGCCAGCAGTGGTTGCGGGGTCACCGTGTCGGCGACCCGCTCCATCACTCCCGCGCCGAGCTGGTACACCCGCACGCCCGCCGCCATCGCCTGCTCGATCACGGCCCCGGCCCGATCGTCGGCGCTCACCTGGGGGGCGAAATACAGCGACTCGACGGGCGCCCCGGCGTCGAGGGCGACGGAGATGACCTTCGACCCCTCGGCCACGAAGGCCCGTTCGGCCTGACGGAGGCTCCGCCGGCGCAAGAGACGACGCAGGCGCTGGACGCGTTGGTGACGCCAGGCGAGCGCAGCCTGGCTCAGGAAGCGTCCTTCGCGGCGCTCTCGCCGGTCGCACCCTCGTCGGCCGCCGAGCTGTTGCCGGCCGCCACCCGCACGAGGGCGGCGAAGGCGGCGGGATCGTCGACCGCGAGATCGGCGAGCATCTTGCGGTCCACCTCGACCCCGGCGCGGCGCAGGCCGGCGACGAACCGGCTGTAGCTCATGCCGTGCTGACGGGCGGCGGCGTTGATGCGTTGGATCCAGAGCTGACGGAAGTCCCCCTTGCGGGCCCGGCGGTCCCGATAGGCGTACTGCAGCGACCGCATGACCTGCTCGTTGGCGGCGCGAAAGCTGCGGCTCTTGTTGCCGTAGTAGCCGTGGGCCTTCTCGAGCACGGCCTGACGGTGCTTCTTGCTGTGGACGGCGCGCTTTACCCTGGCCATGAGGGGCTCCTTCTCTCGGGTGGTCGGACCACCGCTCGTGGTGGTCGAAGGGGGTGGTCGGCCCTAGAGGCCGAGCAGCCGCCTCACCTGGCGGGCGTCACCGCCGGCGGCCACGTCGACCTCACGACCCAACCGGCGGGTGCGGGTGCTGGGCTTCTTCTCCAGCAGGTGCGACCGGAACGCCTGGCGGCGGCGGATCCTCCCCGTGCCCGTGACCTTGAACCGCTTGGCGGCGCCCCTGTCCGTTCTCATCTTCGGCATGTTCAGCTCTCCCGTCGGTGCGCTCCGGCCCCCGGATCGGCATCGGCCGCTGCCTGGGGGCCTCCGTTGCCCGCCACCCCGGAACCATCGGCGCCGTCGCCCCGTTCCGCTCGCGGTTCTCCTCGTGCCGCCGCCGACCGCTGGGCCCGCTTGTCCGGAGCCAGGACCATGATCATGTTCCGCCCGTCGAGGCGCGGGGCGGCCTCGACCTTGGCCGATCCGTCGACCTCCTCGGCGATCCGATCGAGGATCTTCTTGCCGAGCTCGGGGTGGTAGATCTCCCTGCCTCTGAACATGATCGTGATCTTGACCTTGTGGCCCTCGCCGAGGAACCTGACGACCCGGCGGGTCTTGGTGTCGAAGTCCCCGCTGCCGATCTTGGGCCGGTACTTCATCTCCTTGATTCCGACATTGGTGGTCTTGCGGCGAGACTCCTTGGCCCGCTGTGCCGCATCGAACTTGAACTTGCCGTAGTCCATGATCCGGCAGACCGGCGGGGAGGCCTGCGGAGCAACTTCGACGAGGTCCAGATCCAGCTCCCTGGCGATGTGGAGGGCTTCTGGCAGCGGCTTGATCCCTAGCTGCGTTCCCTCTGGATCGACCAGGCGTACCTCACGGGCTCGGATCCGATCGTTGATCCTGAGCTCGGTGGTGGCGGCTGCGGCAGTTATGCGGCATCACTCCTGTCGTGTCGGGCCCTCGAAACGCGACAAGGGCAGGCGTCGGAAAGCGACGCCCGCCCCAGAGCGAGCAAGGACCCGGCACGCCGACCGGGATGCCCCCCGGACTGCGGAAGGGTGGGGATCGTGCTGCCTCGTCGGACTGCCCGGCCCCGCTTTCCGTCTCGATTCGCCTTTTAGGATATCAGCCATGAGTAGCCTCTGGACACCTGGTGGAGAACGGCCCGTCCCTCGTCCCGGGGAAGAGCGACGCGGCGACCAGCCGGGTCGGCCATCAGCTCCTCCCGGCTCGGGAGCCGGTGCCGGTGACCAGGGCGGACCTCCGCCGCCAGGAGAGGAAGACGAGGCCGAGCTGCGCGAGCGCATGACCGAGCTGCGCCAGCAGCTGGCAGACACCCCGGCGCGGACGGTCGTCGCCAACCACTGCTACGGCATGTTCGAGCTCGCCGCCCTCCACCTGTCGCTCGACCCGCCCAAGCTCGATCAGGCCCGGCTCGCCATCGACGCCCTCGCCCTCCTCGTCGAGGGGTTGGCGACCCGACTGGGCGAGGAGGAAGGCAACCTGCGCGAAGGGCTCACCCAGCTGCGGCTGGCATTCGTGCGCCTGGGCGGTACCACGACGGCCGCCGAGACGGGTGCGCCTGGCGGATCCCCGCCCGAACCGTCGGGAGCCTCAGGCGACACAGGGGGCTAGCCCGGTCGCCTCCCACTTCCCCAGATGGCCGGCCACCACGCCGAAGGCGACCCGTGTGCCCACGGCGATGGTGCGGCTGCCATCGGCGATGGCGGTGCAGTGGAACGGTAGGAACCGGCCGTCGTCGGTCACCACGGTGCCGAGCCCCCGTTCCTCGTCGAACGTCGCCACGCTGCCGGTGGTCCGCTCACCCGGCCCGGGTGTCGCCCGCCCCGGCATCAGGGGACGATCTTGGACAGCGGCAGCTCCAGGATGTCGGTCGCGCCCCGGTCCCGCAGGGCCGGGATGAGGACGTTGATCTCCGACTTGGGCACGACCGTCTCCACCGCGTAGCTCTCCTCACCGAACAGCTTGGAGACCGTCGGCGAGCGCATCGACGGCAGCAGCTCGATGACCGCATCGAGGTCGGCGGCGCCCACGTTCAGCTTGACGAGCACCATCCCTCGCGCCTCGAGGGCGCCCTCGAGCAGCGTGTGGAGCTGGCCCATGGCGTGCGCCTTCTCCGGGTCGGCGACGGCGCCCGGGTTGGCGACCAGCTCGGTGTGGGACACCAGCAAGGTGTCGATGATCCGAAGCCCGGCGGCGCGCAGGGCTCTGCCCGTCTCGGTGATCTCGACCACGGCGTCGGCGATGTCGGGGACCTTGGCCTCCGTCGCCCCGTAGGAAAGGCGGATGTCGGCTTCGACGCCCTGCGCCAGCAGGAAGCGCCGGGTCAACTCCGGGTACTCGGTCGACACCCGACAACCGGGGGCGAGCTCCTTGGCGCTGTGCACCGGCGAGTCGTCGTCGACGGCGAGGACGACCCGTACGGGGTTGCGGCTGGCCTTGGAGTAGGCGAGGCGGCCCAGCGACACGACATCCGCCGCCGTCTCCTCGATCCAGTCCCGGCCAGTGACGCCGAGGTCGAACAGCCCGTCGGCGACGTAGCGCGGGATCTCCTGGGGACGCAGGATCCGCACGTCGTCGATGCGGGGATCGTCGATCGAGGCCCGGTAGTCCACGTCGGAGCCGCGCCCGACGCTCAGATCCGCCGCTGCGAACAGCTCGAGGGTGGCGCGCTCCAGAGAGCCCTTGGGAAGGACCAGCCGCAGCATCAGCGGTTCTCCACTACGAGTCTCCGCCCTTCGGCAGCTGGCGGAGGAGGTCGGCCATCTCGATGGCGGCCAGCGCGGCGTCGAAGCCCTTGTTCCCGGCCTTGGTGCCTGCCCGCTCGATGGCCTGCTCGACCGTGTCGGTCGTGAGGACCCCGAACAGAACCGGCACGCCCCCTGATGACCGCGCCGAGGCAGATCACGGCGTCGACCTCGCCCGACCCGGCGAGCCGGCGGGCCACGAGCGGCAGCTCGAAGGCTCCCGGCGCCCAGGTCACGGTGATGGACGAGCGGTCGACGCCGTGTCGCACCAGGCCGTCGTACGCGCCTTCGAGCAGCCGGTCGGTCACCAGTCGGTTGAACCTGCTGCACGTCACCGCGACCCGCAGCCCCTCACCGCGGAGCTGTCCCACGTAGGCCGACCCCCCGTCCGGTCTGTCGTCGTCCCGGTGCTCGGCGGGGCCGGTGTGCTCAGAGGACGTCATCGAGTCCCTCGAGCAGATGGCCCATCCGCTCCCGCTTGGCCCGGAGGTACTTGATGTTCTCCGGATTGGGGGACGACTCGAGCGGGACCCGTTCGACGATGTCGAGGCCGAATCCCTCCAGGCCGCCGTACTTGGCTGGGTTGTTGGTCATGAGGCGCATGGTCGTGATGCCCAGGTCGACGAGGATCTGGGCGCCGATTCCGTACTCCCGGCTGTCCACCGGCAGGCCGAGCTCCACATTGGCGTCGACGGTGTCCCGGCCCTGCTCCTGGAGCGTATAGGCCCGCAGCTTGTGCTTGAGCCCGATTCCTCGGCCCTCGTGGCCCCGCAGGTAGACCACCACACCGAGGTCCTCGTGGGCGATGAGGCGCAGCGCCGCCTCGAGCTGCGGTCCGCAGTCGCACCGGTAGGAACCGAACACGTCCCCGGTGAGGCACTCGCTGTGGACCCGGACGAGCACGTTGTCCTCGCCCTGGACGGCGCCCCGCACCAGGGCCAGGTGTTGCTCCTCGTCGAGCACCGACTCGTAGGCGAAGCAGGTGAAGTCGCCGTAGTTGGTCGGTATGCGGGCCTCGCTCACCCGCCGCACGAGCTTGTCCTTCTGGCGCCGATAGTGGATGAGGTCGGCGATGGAGATCACCAGCAAGCCGTGCTGCTTGGCGAACCGCTCGAGCTCGGGCAGCCGCGCCATCCCCGTCTTGTCGGCATTGACGACCTCGCACAGGACGGCCGCCGGATACAGGTGGGCGGCCCGCGCCAGGTCGACGGCCGCCTCCGTGTGGCCTGCACGCTTGAGCACCCCGCCGGGGCGGTAGCGCAGCGGCAGGATGTGGCCGGGACGGGCCAGATCTCCAGGCCGGGTACCCGGGTCGATCAGGGCCTTGATCGTGGCCGCCCGGTCCGCGGCCGATATGCCGGTGGTCGTCCCGTGGCGGTAGTCGACGGTGACGGTGAACGCGGTGCGCTGCGACTCGGTGTTCGAGGTCACCATCAGCGGCAGGTCCAGCTGGTCGAGGCGGTCGCCCGTCATCGGCACGCAGATGAGGCCCGAGGTGTGTGCCAGGAAGAAGGCGATCTTCTCGGGTGTCACCGCCTCGGCGGCCATGATGAGGTCGCCTTCGTTCTCCCGGTCCTCGTCGTCGACCGCCACGACCATGTCGCCGCGGCCGATGGCGGCGATGGCGTCGTCGATACGGGCCATCGGCATGTCAGCGGCCTCCCTCGTGCGTCGGATCCTCCGGCCGGCCGTTCAGCAGGCGCTCGGTGTACTTGGCGATCACGTCGGCCTCGAGGTTCACCCGTTCACCAGGCCCCCTGTGGCCCAGGGTCGTGACACGGGCCGTGTGCGGCACGATGGCGGCGGTGAAGAAGTCGGCGCCGACATCCACGACGGTGAGGCTGACCCCGTCGACGGTGATCGATCCCTTCTCGGCCACGTAGCGGAGCACGCCCGCCGGCGCCCCGACGCGCAGCGCGGGAGCAGGGTCGAGGATCGTCCCCACGGCATCCACGTGTCCCTGCACCAGATGACCGCCCAGCCGGTCTGCCAGCCGCACCGGCCGCTCGAGGTTCACCGGATCGCCGGGGGCGAGCTGGTCGAGGTTGGTCCGCGAGAGCGTCTCGTCGACGGCGTCAGCCGCCCACCAGCCCTCGCCGCTGGCGGTCACCGTGAGGCAGCACCCGTTGACGGCGATGGAGTCGCCCACGCGGGCGTCGGCGGACACGACGGGAGCGTCGATCACCAGGTTCCCGCCGTCGCGCGCCCGCAGGCGCCCGAGCTCCTCGACGATCCCGGTGAACACGGCGCTCCTACTGCCCCGCCTCGACGCCGGCGAGGGCGGAGGCCGCAGCGGAGGCCCGCAGGTCGCCGGCGGGTGCGAGCACGATGCGGAGGTCCTCGCCCAGTCGGTCGACCGAGAGGGCGCGACCCCGCCACACCTCGTCGATCGACCGGGCACCCGGTCCGTCGAGCAGAGGGCGGCCGTCGGAGCCACCGAACAGGGCCGGGGCCAGGTAGACGACGTAGCGGTCGACCAGACCGGCGGCATGGAAGTCGTGGGCCACTCGGGGTCCCCCTTCCACAAGAAGTTGGAGGATCTGCCGTCGCCCGAGATCCTCCAGCACCCCGGCGAGATCGCCCGCCAGCTCCAGGGCCGGCCGCACCTTCGCCGTCGCCGGCGCCCGGCCGAGGACGACCCGCAGGGGCTGGCGCCCGGGTGCCGGGCCCGCCGGTGGGCGCGCCGTGAGCTCGGGGTCGTCGGACCGCACGGTGCCGGCGCCGACGAGGACGGCGTCGCTCTCGGCCCGGAGGCGGTGGGCATCGGCGCGCGCATCGGGTCCGGTGATCCACCGGCTCGTACCGTCGGGCGCCGCCGTGCGTCCGTCGAGGGTCGCGGCCAGCTTCAGCACCACCCACGGCCGGCCCGTCCGGCGGTGCTTGAGATAGGGCGCGAGCTGGTCCTCGACGGCGTCGGCCTCCGCTCCGACCGACACCTCGACCCCGGCCTGGCGGAGGCGGGCCAGTCCCCGCCCGGAGACCTGCGGATCAGGGTCGACGACACCGACGACCACCCTGGAGACGCCGGCGGCGACGATGGCGTCGGCGCACGGTCCCGTTCGACCGACGTGCGAGCACGGTTCCAGGGTGCAGTACAACGTCGCGCCACGCGCCGCCTCGCCCGCGGCACCCAGGGCGGCGGCCTCGGCGTGGGGCTGGCCCGGGCCGCGATGGGCTCCCTCGAAGCTCGCCGCTCCGGACACGATCACGCATCCGACCCAGGGGTTGGGCGACGTGAGGGCGCGGACCGAAGCCGCCAGCTCGACCGCTCGCCGCATGGCTGCTTCGTCTCGCATGACGTGTCTCTTGACCGCTCAGTCTAGTGTTCGGTCGGACGCCCGGCCAGGAGATCGAGGGCGTGCGGCAGGGTGTCGAGGACGGCGTCCAGGCACTCGACCGCTCCCGACGGCGACCCGGGCGTGTTCAGCACGAGGCAACGGCCCAGCGTGCCCGCCACCCCCCTCGAGAGCCGGCCGCGGGGGTTCACCAGGCGCATGGCCTCGGCCAGACCGGGAGCGTCCCGGTCGAGGACGGCCCGGGTGCCCTCGGGAGTCTGGTCGCGCGCCGCGAACCCGGTCCCGCCCGTCGTGACCACGAGCCCCTCGAAGTCCCGGGCCAGGCGCAGCAGCGCGTCGGAGACCGACTCGAGCCCGTCGGCAACGGCCTGCCGGTCGGACACCGTGAAGCCGGCGGCGGCGAGCCGGTCGGCGAGCGCCCGTCCCGAGCGGTCCTCCCGGGTGCCGGCCACGACGCCGTCGGAGACGGTGAGCACCTTCGCCGCCAGCGGCGCGCTCACCGGCCCGCTCGCTCGTGCTCCCCCTCGGCGGCGCGCAACAGGAGACGGGCCGCCTCCTCGGGATCGTCCTGGCCGAAGATGGCCGTACCGGCGGCGAACACCTCGGCACCGGCGCGGGCGGCGACGGGCAGGGTGTGCGACTCGATGCCCCCGTCCACCTCGATGGCCACGCTCAGTCCCCGGCGGTCGATCTCGGCCCGGGTGCGCTCGACCTTGGGCATCACCTCGGCGATGAAGGCCTGGCCGCCGAAGCCGGGGTGCACGGTCATCAGCAGGACGAGATCGAGCCGGTCGAGATACCCGGCGAAGGCCTCGAAGGGCGTCTCGGGATTGACCGCCAGGCCGACGCCGAGGCCGAGTGCTCGCATCTCGCCGATGAGCGACTCGGTGTCACCGGCCTCGACGTGCACGGTGCAGTGGTTGGCGCCCGCCTGCCGGAACGCCTCGAGGTAGTCGCCCGGGTCGGTCATCATGAGGTGGCAGTCGAAATAGAGCTCCGTGCGCCGCCGCAGCGCGGCCACGACGGGGGGCCCGATGGTGATGTTGGGCACGAAATGGCCGTCCATCACGTCGACATGGAGCCAGTCGACCTGATCTCCGAGCCGCGCCACCTCGTCGGCCAGCGCCGCGTAGTCCGCGGCGAGGATGGACGGCGCGATCCGGATCATCGCCAGCGAGCCTACCGGTGGCTACCCGACCGGCGGCACAGGCGCAGGACGTACATCCCGTCGGTACCGGCCGCCTGCGGGAGCAGCAGGGCGCCCCTGCCGTGTCGGGCCCAGGGGCCATCGGGTTGGTCGAGGGTGACGAGCTCGGGGTGTCGCTCGGCCAGCCACTCGTCGATCCGGACGGTCTCGGACGCGGTCATCGTGCACACGCTGTAGACCAGGGTGCCCCCGCAGCGGAGACACCCCAGCGCGCCTTCGAGGAGCTGACGCTGCAGGAGCGCCAGCCGCTCGACGTCTCGGGGCCCCACGCGCCAGCGGGCGTCGGGGCGCCGGCGCAGCGCGCCCAGACCCGAGCACGGGGCGTCGACGAGCAGGCGATCGAAGGCCGCGTCACGCACGGGCGCCCGCCGCCCGTCGGCGACGATCACGCCCACGTTGGGCAGCCCGAGGCGAGCCGCATTGGTGGCCACGATCCGAGCCCGCGTCTCGTGCACGTCGCCAGCCACGACGAGTGACGGACGGCCGGAGGAGCCGGCCATGGCGGTCGTCTTGCCGCCGGGGGCAGCGCACAGGTCGCCGACCCGATCACCGGCGCCCACCTCCACCAGCGCCGCCACCCACTGCGACGCCTCGTCCTGGACGTAGCCGTCGTCACGCTCCGGCGCGGGCGGAAACGAGACGCTCGACCACCCAGTCCGGGTAGCTCAGCTCGGTCGCGTCGTCGGGCCACTCGGGCGGCAGGGCCGAGGCGACCTTGCGCAACACCGCGTTGACCAGCCCGCGCGCCCGCTGCGGTGCCGCGTCGACCGTGGCCGCGACGGCGGCGTGCGGCGACGTGCCCGCCAACGCCAGCTGGTAGGTGCCCAGGCGAAGGGCGGCTCGGACGTCGTCGTCCAGGGCCCGGCGGACGTACGGATCGAGCAGCCAGTCGCAGGCTCGCCGCATACGGGTCGTCCCGTAGACGAGCTCGGTAGCGAACGCACGGTCCCGCCTCGACAGCCCGCTCCTCGCCAACAACGCGGGCAACGCCAGGTTGGCGTAGGCCCCGTGCTCGATCCGCACGAGGGCGTCGAGGGCCACCCGTCTGGACGTCGCGGTCGAGGCGGGAGCGCTCACCGGCCGAGCACCTCGTCGTCAGCCAGCCGGGCGCCGCGCTGCCACGAGTCGGCGGCGACGACACCGCGGCCCTCGGGCTTTACCTCGACCAGCTCCAGTCCCCCGTCACCTGTCGCCACGACAACACCGTCGAGGCGACCGGCCGGACCGGGCGGGGTGCGATCGGCCACCCGCGCCCGCACCACCTCGAGCCGCCGGCCCCGCACGGTGGTCCAGGCCCGGCCCAGACGGGCCAGGCGGTGCAGGTCGACCGCCCCTCGCGTCCAGTCCAGTCGGAGCTCGGCGGGGTCGACCTTGGCTGCGTAGGTCGCCTCGCCCACCTGGGGCCGCGGCGTCGGCAGGCTCTCCCGCCCCCGCTCGAGCGCGTGCACCAGCAACTCGGTGCCCGCCTCGGCGAGGCGTCGGCGGAGCTCCTCGGCCGCCTCGTCCGGACCGATGGCGAGCCGGCGACAGTCGTAGACGTCCCCGGTGTCCAGTCCTTCCTCCAGCGCCATCAGACAGACGCCCGTCTCGGTGTCCCCGGCCAGGATGGCCCGCTCGACAGGCGCCGCCCCCCGCCATCGGGGCAGGAGGGAGAAGTGGACGTTGACCATCTCGAGGTGGGCGAGGACGTGGGGTTTGATCAACCGCCCGAACGCCACCACGACGCCGAGCTCCGCCTCGACGGCCAGCACGTCGTCGATCCTCGCTGTCACGGGCAGGCCGAGCTCCAGGGCGGCCGCCTTGACCGGGCTGGGGCTCAGCTGCGGGCCTCGCCCACGCCGACGGTCGGGACGGCTGACGACCAGAGGGATCTCGTGCCCGGCGGCGGCCAACCCCCGCAGGGCGGGCACGGCGGTACCCGGGGTGCCGAGGAAGACGAGTCGGGCCAGAACCGCCCTACCGGTGCTCCCCTGCCTCGAGGCTGAGCGTGCGCTCGCGCAGGGTGCGCAGGGCCTGCTTGCGCTGCTCGGGCTCGAGGCGCTCCAGGAGCAGGGTGCCGTCGAGGTGATCGGCCTCGTGCTGGAACACGCGGGCCAGCAATTCGTCGGCCTCGATGGAGATCTCGCTGCCGTCGAGGTCGCGGCCCCGCAGCCGAACGTGCCCGGGCCTGACGATGGGCCAGAAGAGGCTGGGAACCGAGAGACAGCCCTCGTCGTAGGTCCACTCACCCCGGTGGTCGGTGATCTCGGGGTTGATCACGACGCGGGGCCCGTCAC
>VAWP01000051.1 GCA_005888295.1 Actinomycetota bacterium | reverse complement strand
GCGCTTGACGGAACCTGCCCGGGGGTTCAGCCGAAGCCGTAGCCTCCTCGTATCCACCATGACGGCGAAGATCATTGACGTGCGACACCCTCGAACGGGGCGCCGGTGCGGTTTGCCGGGCATCTTCACGTGCCGATGGCGGAAAGATGAGGGAATCCGGGCCGAAGGACTGCCACTGACCAGGGCATACACGGCCGCTGAGCAGGACCGATAGTCTCGCTCGCAGTGCTCGACCATGTGTTCCTCGATCTCATCGCGGCCATGCGCAAGAGCTTCTCGGAGGCGCTGCTGGAGCGGCAGGCCGTCGAGGAGCGCTTCCAGGTCGACGTGCTGCTCGGCGACCTGTCGTGGGAGACCTCCTACAGCTTGCCGGGAGAGGGAACGCTGCCGCGGGTCAGAGCCGACCTCAGCCTCGACTGGCCCACCTGGAGCCAGAGCGCCTACCGCTCCTGGTCGATCGGCGAGCCTCCCGAGGACCAGCCCGAGCTGCTCGTTGAGGTCGCCCTGCGCATCCAGCGGCTGGCCAGCGCGCCCGAGCCGGCGACCATCGTCGCCGCCCTGCCGCCCGAAGGCCCGGCCCTGGGCGGCGACGTGCTGGACCGCTGCGGCCTGACGATCGAGCAGGCGTTCGACCGCAACAACGACCAGCCCCGAGGCGCGGTCGAGATCTCCTACGAGGGCACCTACCGCCTCGACGAGGCCGTGCTCGAGGACCCGTCCTCCCTCGAAGCCCACGTGGGCAACCTGGCCCGCTGGGTGGCCTCCACGCTCGTGCGCCTGGGCGACCTGCGGCTGAGCTTCCTGCCGCCCGGCGCCGTCGGAGACGAAGCCGACCACTGAGCGAAGGCTCAGGGCAGCAGGCCGGCCTCCTGGGCCAAGGGCCGCAGCGGCGCCTCCGGGCGGGCCCCGAGGTGGCTGATGATCTCGCTGGCGGCCAGGCTGCCCAGCCTGGCGCAGGTGCGCAGGTCGGCGCCGTGCGTCAGCCCATGGAGGAAGCCGGCCGCGTAGAGATCGCCGGCCCCCGTGACGTCGACGATCTTGTCGACGGGGTGGGCATCGACGCTGACGGTCTGGTCGCCCTTGACGACCATCGATCCCCCGGGTCCCAAGGTGAGGGCGGCGAGGATGCCGATGGAACGGACCACCTTGGCCGCGGCGGCGACGTCGTCCGCGCCCAGCAGGAGCGTGATCTCGGCCTCGTTGGCGAAGAGGACGTCGACCTGATCGTGGACCAACTCACGGAAGGCCTCGCCATGGCGCTGGACGCACGAGGGGTCGGAGAGGCTGACGGACACCATGCGACCCGCGCCGTGCGCGTCGGCCATGATCCGGCCGAGCGTCCGGTGAGCATCGGGAAGGTCCCAGAGATAGGCCTCGAGGTGGGTGACTCGGGCCCGCTGCACGTCGGCGCCCTCGACATCCTCCAGCCGGAGCTGGGCGGCCGCCCCCAGGTAGGTGCTCATCGTGCGCTCCGCGTCAGGGGTGACGAGCGAAAGACACCGTCCCGTCATGACCCCGTCGCCCGCCACCGACGTGGCGTAGTCGACCCCCGCCGCCTGGATGTCGGTGTCGAACAACCGGCCCAGGCGGTCGTCGGCCACCTTGCCGACGAATGCGGCCCGGCTCCCCAGGCTCGCTGCTCCCACGGCGGTGTTGGCAGCGGAGCCGCCCGCCACCTCGATGATCGGCTGGGCGGCCGCGTACAAGCGCTCCGCCTCGGGTAGGTCGACGAGAGACGCCACGCCCTTGACCAGTCCCAGCTCGGCCACCAGGTCGTCGTCGACGGGCGCCAACACGTCGACCAGGGCGTTGCCGACCGTGAGAACGTCGAGTGTGCTGTCGGTGCGGGACTCCGGGACTGCGGGCACGGGGCCCGACCATAGCCGGCTCCCACTAGCCTCCCGAAGGTGACCGAGCAGACTACCGAAGAGCGACAGGCGTCCCACCGGCTCCCCCGCACCGTCGAGCCCCGTCGTTACGAGCTCGTCATCTCCCCGGACCTGGACCGAGCCACGTTCCGCGGCGAAGAACAGATCGACGTCGTGGTGCACGAAGCCACAGAAGAGATCGTGCTCAACGCGCTCGAGCTCACGGTCGAGTGGGCCGAGCTGGTCAGCGAGACCGGGTCGGTGCTCTCCGGGAACGTCCGCCTGGACGAGGAGTCCGGGCGGGCGGTGATCGCGCTCTCCGCCGAGGCGACGCCGGGCCCGTGGACGTTGCGGACGAGCTTCTCGGGGACGATCAACGACAAGCTGCGCGGCTTCTACCGCAGCACCTACGAAGCCGACGGGACGCAACGGGTGATCGCCACGACGCAGTTCGAGGCGACCGACGCTCGCCGCGCCTTCCCGTGCTGGGACGAGCCCGACCGCAAGGCCGTCTTCTCGATCACGCTCGTGGTCGATCGGGACCTGACTGCCGTGTCCAACACCGCCGCGGTCGAGGAAACCGACCTCGGCGACGGCAGGCGGCGGGTCCGCTTCGCCGACACCATGCCGATGTCCACCTACCTGGTGGCCTTCGTCGTCGGTCCGCTCGAGCTGACCGATCCTGTCGTCGTCGAGGGCGTCCCGCTGCGGATCGCCCACGTGCCGGGCAAGGAGCACCTGACGTCGTTCGCGTTGGAGGTCGGCGCCCACGCCCTGCGCTTCTTCTCCGGGTGGTTCGGCATTCGGTACCCGAGCGACAAGCTCGACCTGATCGCACTGCCCGACTTCGCGTTCGGGGCCATGGAGAACCTGGGAGCGGTGACGTTTCGTGAGTCGGTACTGCTCATCGACCCGGCTGCCGCGTCGCGGGTCGAGCTGGAGCGGGTCGCCGACGTCATCTCCCACGAGATCGCCCACATGTGGTTCGGCGACCTGGTGACCATGCGGTGGTGGAACGGCCTGTGGCTGAACGAGGCGTTCGCCACCTTCATGGAGCTGCTGTGCGTGGACGCCTTTCGTCCCGACTGGCACCGGTGGGTGACCTTCGGGCTGTCGCGGGCCGCGGCGATGCGAACCGACGGCCTGCCCTCGACGCGCCCCGTCGAGTTCGCGGTGGAGCGTCCGGAGGAGGCCGAGGGCATGTTCGACGTCCTCACCTACGAGAAGGGCGCCGGCGTGCTGCGCATGCTCGAGCGCTACCTCGGCGCCGAGCCGTTCCGGCGCGGCATCGGCCGGTACCTGGCCGAGCACAGCCACGGCAACGCCGAGACGACCGACCTGTGGGACGCCATCGAGGCGGCCAGCGGCGAACCGGCGCGGACCACGATGGACTCGTGGATCTTCCAGGGCGGGCACCCGGTCGTGACGGTCACCCCGACTGACGGGGGCGAGGCCCTGGCGTTGGACCAGCTCCCGTTTCGCTACCTCCCCGACCGCGCCGCCGCCGACGCCATCGGCTCGGGCTGGCGCGTCCCGGTCCTCCTGCGGGCCGGCGTGAACGGCTCGGTCGAGGAGCAGCGCGTCCTCCTCGACGAGGGCGGCGCCTCGGCATCCTTCTCGGGCCCGGTCGAGTGGGTCGTCGCCAACTCGGGTGGCTGGGGGTTCTACCGCGTCCGCTACGACGGAGACCTGCTCGCCCGGCTCACCGCCGACCTCGGCCGGCTCGACGCCCTCGAACGCTTCAACCTCGTCAGCGACGCGTGGGGCTCATCGCTGGCCGGTCTGTCGCCCGTCGCCGACTTCATCGACGTCGCGGGCGGTCTGCGCTCGGAGCAGGACCCTGACGTGTGGGCCGTTGTGGTAGCGGCCCTCAGCTTCCTCGATCGGGTGGTGAGCGACGAGGAGCGGCCGGCTTCGGAGGCCTTCGTGCGATCGCTCTTGACGCCCGCCTTCCGGTCGGTCGGTTGGGAGCGGGTGCCCGGCGAGAGCGAGCGCACGGGCACGCTCAGGTCCACCCTGCTCGAGGCCCTCGGCACGCTCGGCGCGGACTTCGAGGTGCGGGCGAGGTCGGCGCAGATGCACGCGGACTTCCTGGCCGACCGGGCGCCCCTCGACCCCGAGCTGGCTGGCGCCGTCGTCGGGGTCGTGGCGTCCACCGGCGGCGAGGCGGAGTACGACGCGTTCCTGGACCGCTTTCGCAATCCCCGCACGCCCCAGGAGGAGCTCCGCTACCTGTACGCACTGGCCCGGTTCGAGGAGCCCGGCCTGGTGGCCCGTACCCTCGAGCTCTCGCGGTCCGAGGTGCGCACCCAGAACGCGCCGTTCCTCATCCAGGTCCTGTTGAGCAACCGGTCGGGTGGTCCGCAGGCGTGGGCGTTCGTGAAGGAGCGGTGGGAGGAGCTGTTGGCCCGGCTTCCGGACAACACCATCCCCCGCATGGTGGACGGGGTCAGCGCCCTGTGGCGACCGGCGGAGCTGGCCGCCGACGTGCGCGCCTTCTTCGCCGGGCATCCGTTGCGGAGCGGGCAGCGCACCCTGCAGCAGACGCTCGAGCGCCTCGACGTCAACGAGGCCTTCGGGGCTCGTGAGGGACCCGGCCTGGGTGCTCTCCTCGCACGGGCACGCGAGGCGGGTCCGGCGGCGTGACCGTCACGGTGGCGGGCGGGCAGGGCTTCTACGGCGACCACGTCGGGTCCACTCGCACGCTGCTCGACGCCGGTGTCGACTACCTCTGCCTCGAAGCGCTGGCCGAGCTGACCCTGGCCATCCTGCAAAAGGACCGCCAGCGCGACGAGTCGCTCGGGTACACCCGGGACCTCCCCGCCTACCTGGCCCTCGCCCTTCCCCACGTCGCCGAGAAGCGGACCAAGGTCATCACCAACGCGGGCGGCATCAACCCGGTCGGCGCCGGACGGGCCGCGGTGGAGACGGCCAAGCGGCTCGGCATAAGCGGTGTCCGCATCGCTACTGTCGTGGGGGACGATCTCACGGGCCGCGTCGACGAGCTGGCGGGGGCCGGGCACGGGTCGCTGACCAACGCGGAGACCGGTGAGCCGTGGTCCTCGTTTCCCGGCGATCTGCTCTTCGCCAGCGCCTACCTCGGTGCCGGGCCCATCGTGTCGGCCCTGGCCGACGGGGCCGACGTGGTCATCACCGGGCGTACGGCCGATCCGTCACTGTTCCTGGCCCCGCTGGTGTACGAGCACGGCTGGGCCAGCGACGACTGGGACCGGCTGGCGGCCGGCATCGTCGTCGGCCACCTGTGCGAATGCTCCGGGCAGTCGACGGGCGGCAACCCCTCCGGGGAGTGGTGGACGGTGCCGGAGCCGTGGAATTTTGCCTACCCGATCGCCGAGTGCGAGGCAGACGGGACCGCGGTGCTGACGAAGGCTCCTGGGACGGGTGGGCGCGTCGACTTCGACACCGTGCGCCACCAGCTGCTGTACGAGGTGCACGACCCGGCGGCCTACGTGACGCCCGACGTCGTCGCCGACTTCACGTCTGTCGCGCTCGACGATCTGGGCGACGACCGGGTGCGGCTGTCCGGGGTGCGCGGTCGGCCGGCGACGCCCACGTACAAGGCACTGTTCACGTATCCGTACGGGTGGAGCGGCGAGAGCCGGGTGGCGTTCGCCTGGCCCGACGCATACGCCAAGGCCCGGGCGGCGGCGGCCATCTTCCGTCGCAGGGTGGAGATGGCGGGCCACGTCGTCGACGACTGGCTCGAGGAGTACTGGGGCGTGAACGCCCTCCACGGCGCGACCGTGCCGCTCGACGGCGCCGACGAGGCGCCCGAGGTGATCGTTCGCCTGGCGTGGCGCTGCGGTGACGCGGCCACGGTCGCCCGGGTGGGCCGGGAGATGGCGCCCATGGCGCTGTCCGCTCCGCCGTGGGGCCTGACCGGGACGGGTCGGGGCATGGGGGGCGCGCCCTCCCAGCTCATGGGACTGTGGCCCGCCCTGGTCGACAAGTCCCTGGTCGATCCCGGGGTCGCCGTCGAGATGGTCGAGGTGTGAGCGGGCCTGGTGGGTGACGTGGCTCGCATCCAGCTGCGCGACCTGTGCGGAACCCGCGCCGGCGACAAGGGCGACATCTCCAACGTCGCCCTGTTCGCGTACGACGAGGAGGCGTACGAAGCGATCCGGGCCGAGGTGACCGCCGACCGGGTCAAGCGCCACGTCGGCTCGCTCGTGCTGGGTGAGGTCCGCCGCTACGAGGCGGCCAACGTGCTCGCCCTCAACTTCGTCATGGAGCGCGCCCTGGGCGGGGGCGGCCCGCGCTCCCTGCGGTCGGACAACCTCGGCAAGACCCTGGGCGGCGCCCTCCTGCGCATGGAGATCGACGTGCCGGCGTCCGTTGCCGCGTCGGCGCCGCGGCGGCGGCCCGTGGTGCCCTAGTCGTCCGCGAGGAAGCAGTGCCTAGATGCCGTCCGGTCCGTCGAGACGCTCGATGCGAGCCCGCACCTGGGCCAGCCGTTCGGCGGCGAGCCGGTGGATGACGCCGGCCCGCTCGTACAGCTCCGACGCCTCCTCGATGCCGACCTCTCCCGAGGCGATCCGGCGCGTGAGGTCCTCGAGCTTCTCGACCAGCTGCTCGTAGGTGAGGGCGGCGAGGTCGCGGGTGTCGGTCACGGAGCCCCGGCGTCGTCGTGCGCGTCGTGTGCGTCGTGCCTCACGGCGGCGTGGATGCGGCCCTGGGCCACGGCCACGTCGAGCTCGTCGCCCGCGTCGACCTGGGCCGGGCTGCGAACGACATCGCCGTCAGCGGTGCGCACGATGGCGTAGCCCCGCGACAGCACCCGGGCCGGATCCAGGGCGTCGAGGGTGCGGCGGCGCCCGGCGAGGTCGCCGTCGACCGCAGCCAGCCGACGCGTCAGGGAGGAGCGCCAGTCGACCGACGCCAGCCGGCGGGAGGCGTCTGCCACCCGGCGGCCGAGATCGACCAGCTGGAGCCGGCCGGCGGCGTGGTCCAACCGCTCGACCGCGGTCTCTTCCCCCGAGCGCAGCGCGGCGCGCAGGTCGATGGCCTCCAGACGATCGCTGCTGGTCGAGAGGGCGTCCGTGCACGTCGCTCTGATCGAGTCCATCAGCGCGTCGAGCTGCGCCCGCAGCGCCGCCTCGTCGGGCACCACTGCCGAAGCAGCGAGCGACGGTGTGCCGCAGCGCCGATCCGCCACCTCGTCACAGAGGGGACGGTCGCGCTCGTGCCCGATGGCGGTCACGACCGGCGTCGCCGAGGCGCAGATGGCCCGACACAGCTCTTCGTCGCTGAACGGGAGCAGCGACGCCGGATCGCCGCCACCGCGAGCCAGGATGACGACGTCGACGTCGGACCGGGCGTCGAGTGCCTGCAGGGCGCCGACGACGGACTCGGCCGCTCCCGGGCCCGATACCGCGACCTCCTCGAAGGCGACCGGGTAGCCCGGGAAGCGGGCGGCCACCACCGACTCGATGTCGGCCCTGACGGCGGCGTCGGCACCACACACGACGCCGACCGTCCTCGGTAGCAGCGGCAGGGGCCGGCGAGCCCGGTCGAGCAGCCCCTCGGCGCTCAGCCGGCGGCGCACGTCGGCGATGGCGGCCAGGATCGCCCCCTCGCCCACCGGCGCCACCTCGTCGGCGAACAGCTGCAGCTGACCCCGCTCGTTGAGGTAGCCGAGGGTGCCGGTCACACAGACGCGCTCGCCGTGCACGGTGCGGCATCGGGCGAGGCGGGCCCGCGGGCACACAACGGTGATCTGCGCCACCCGGTCCCGGAGGGTGAAGTACACGGCGCCCGAGCGCGACGGGCCGGGCTGGACGACCTCGCCCTCGACCGCGACCCGGCCCACCGTCGCCACCGACCGGGCGATCTCGGAGCTCAGGCGGACCAGGCTCAGACGTCTGACGGCGGCGGTCCGCTCGGCAGGGAACATCTCCATGCAGCGGCCAATGGTAAAGGCTCGCGCTGCCAACGGCGCTGACCGGGCCTGATGACGCCTCACCGGGCCTGACCGGCCGTGATCGCTGCAGGTTCGCCTCTGGCAGCCACCGATGGCCGTTCTCGTCGCGTTGATGGCGCGGATCTGTGGCATGAACGCGACCAGAACGGTCTCCCCGCGCCGCGACCGGCGAACGTGCAGAGATCAGAGTCGGGCGCGGCGATGATGGCACCGTGCAGACGACGCAGAGGGGCCCGGTCCTCGCCGTCCTCACCGCTGGCGTCGTGGTCGCCGGGCTGCTGGGCGGCTGCAGCTCGACGCCTCGGGCCGGGGCGCCCTCGTCGACCGTGGCCGGCCCGGCGCCGACGCTGGCGGCCGGTGACTGGCCGACGTACCACCACGACGGGGCGCGCACCGGGGTCGACCCGGCGGCGCCGCCGTTCGCCTCGCCGGCCCGCCGGTGGTCCACCCAGGTCGACGGCGACGTGTACGCCGAGCCCCTCACGGTCGGCGACCGCGTCGTGGTCGCCACCGAACGCGACACCGTCGTGGCCGTCCAGGCCGGCACGGGCCGCGTGCAGTGGACCACCACGCTGGGCCAGCCCGTCCCCGGCGGCGACCTGCCGTGCGGCAACATCGACCCGTCCGGCATCACCGGGACGCCGGTCGTCGACACCGCAGCCGGGACGGTGTGGGTCGTGGCCTTCGTGCGCCCGGGCCAGCACGTGCTCGCCGCGCTCGACCTGGCTACGGGCGGCGTGCGCACCCGGAAGGTCATCGACCCGCCGGGCTCCGACCCGCGGGTCGAGCAGCAGCGGGGCGCGCTGGCGCTGTCAGCAGGTCGCGTGTACGTGCCCTTCGGCGGGCTCTTCGGAGACTGCGGCGACTATCACGGGTACGTGGTCGGCGTCGACACCCGCACCCCGAACGATCCCCCGCTCGTGTACCAGGTCCCGTCGCAACGGCAAGGCGCGGTGTGGGCGCCCGGCGGCGCGGCGGTGGCACCGGACGGCACCCTCCTCGTCGCCACGGGAAACGGCAGCTCGACGACGGCCTACGACGGGGGAAACTCGGTTTTGCGGCTCTCGCCCGACCTGCGCACGCTCGACTCGTTCACGCCGACCGACGCGCCTCGGCTCAACGCGACCGACACCGACCTGGGATCCACGGCGCCCCTCCAGGTGGGAGGTGGGCTCGTTTTCGAGGTGGGCAAGGCCGGCGTCGGCTATCTCCTGCGGGCCGACCACCTCGGTGGGGTCGGCGGGCAGGCCTTCTCGGCCCAGGTGTGCAGCAGCGTGCTCGGCGCCACCTCCTTCAGCGCGCCGCTGGTGGTGGTGCCGTGCGAGGACGGGTTGGTGGCCCTCCGCCTCGACAGTGGAGCGCGGCCCGGCTTCGGCGTGGCGTGGCGGGACTCCACCCTTTCGGCCGGCCCCGCGATCGTCGCCGACGGGACGGTCTGGGCCATGGACCGCGCAGGGGGTGACGTCGTCGCCCTGGACCTCGCGACGGGAGCCGTCCGGGCGCGAGTCCACGTCGGGGGGTCCAACCACTTCGCCACGCCTGGCAGCGGAGGCGGCCAGCTCTACGTGGTGGCCGGGGGACGGCTCGTGGCCCTGGCCGAGTGAACTCGCTGTGGCCGCGGGCAGGAACCCTGGTGGACGGGGCTCGGCGGGGCCCGACAAGCTGAACGGATGCCCGCCACGCCACCCACGGCGTCCACCATGCCGGACGACCTCCTCGCCCTGGCCCGGGCGGCCAAGGGCTTCATGCCCGACGACGAGGGCCTCGCCCTGTTCGAGACGGGCGTCCGGGCGGCGGCGTCCGGCCTCGGTCCGCTGCTCGAGGTCGGCGCCTACTGCGGCAAGTCGAGCATCTACCTGGGCGCCGCGGCCCGACGGGGCGCCACCATCTTGTTCAGCCTCGACCACCACCACGGGTCGAAGGAGAACCAGGCCGGTTGGGAGCATCACGACCCGACGCTGGTCGACCAGGCCAGCGGGCGAATGGACACCCTCCCGGTCTGGCGGCGAACCGTCGAGGAGGCGGCGCTCGAGCAGGAGGTGGTCGCCGTGGTCGGCGACTCGCCGACGGTGGCGGCTCACTGGCGCACGCCCCTGTCGCTCGTCTTCATCGACGGCGGCCACGGCGAGGAGCCGGCCTGGGCCGACTACCGAGGGTGGGTACCCCACGTGGCCGACGGCGGCCTCCTCGCCATCCACGACGTGTTCCCCGACCCGGCCGACGGCGGCCGTCCGCCCTACGAGCTGTGGTCCCGGGCCCTGCAGTCCGGCGCCTTTGCCGAGGAGGCCGAGAGCTCCTGCGGCAGCCTACGGGTGGCGCGTCGGGTCGCCCACGGGATCTGACAGGTCCAGGCCAGCCGGCAGGCCCTCACCGCGGAACAACCCAGCCGTGGAACCCGTCCCCGCCAGGGTGTCGGCCGCCAGCACCACGGCCGCCGAGGTGTAGGTGCTGCGCTCGCCGCCCGGGAAATGCACCCCGTCCGGGTAGACGCAGCCGGTCCAGTACGAGCCGTCGTCGTGGCGGAACGCCTGCACCCAGTCGAACAGGCGCAGCGCCTCGTGGCCCAGGCCGGCGGCGTCGAGGGCCATGACGCACTCGGCGGTCTCGGCCGCCGTCACCCAGGGCCGGTCGGACACGCAGCGCACCCCGCGTCCGTCCATGACGAACTGCGCCCAACGCTCTGCCATGCGGGCCCGGGCGGGCGCACCGACGAGGGCACCGGAAAGGACCGGGTAGTACCAGTCCATGGCCCAGCGGTCCTTGGGCTCGAACGCCTCGGGGCAGCAGCCGACGGCGTGAGCCAGTCGCCCCGCCGCCAGCTCCCAGTCGGGTCGCTCCTGACCGAGCTGCTCGGCCGCCGCGACCGCGCACCGCAGGCTGAAGTACACCGACGACGAGCCGGTGAGCAGGGCGTACCGTCCCCGTGTGCCGTCGGGCTCCACCGACCAGATGATCTCCCCACCCGGCTCCTGGAACCCCAGCACGAACTCGAGCGCCCGGGTCACCACCGGCCACATGGACTCGAGAAAGCCCGTGTCGCCGCTGTGGAGAAAGTGGTGCCAGGTCCCCACGGCCAGGTAGCTGCAGACGTTCGTGTCGCGGCGCGGCTGTTCGACTCCGGCCTCGAGGTAGTACATGCACCACGAGCCGTCGGGATGCTGGGTGTCGACCAGCCACTGGTAGGCGCGCTCGGCTTCGGCGCGAAGACCCCCGACGGTGAGCGCCATCGCAGCTTCCACGTGGTTCCACGGGTCGGCGTGACCGCCGGGGAACCACGGGATCATGCCGTTGGCGAGCTGGACGGCGGCGATGGACTCGGCCGTGGCGACCACGTCGGGCGCGCTGAGGACCCCTCGGACCTCCGGGACGGTGACCGCCCTCATGCGCAGCGGTCCAGGTAGACGACCAGGCTCTTGCCGAGAAGGGGATTGAGGGCGCGATCGAGCGCCCGGGTGAGCAGCGGGGTGCGCACGATGTCCCACACCAGCAGCCGGTGGTAGGCGCGCACCAGCGGGTGCTCGTCGCGCTCGACACCAACGGCGCAGCGCAGCCACCAGTACGGCGAGTGCAGCGCGTGGGCGTGATGGGATCCCCGCAGCCGCAGCCCCACCCTGCTCAGGCGGCCGAGGAGGGACGACCGACGGTAGATGCGCACGTGCCCGCCCTCGACCGAGTGGTAGGCATTCGAGAGGGCCCAGTTCACGACCTCGGGGCCGAACCTGGGAACGGTCACCGCCATTGACCCACCCGGCCGGAGCACCCGGGCCAGCTCGGCCATGGCGACCTGGTCACGGGGGAGATGCTCGAGCACCTCGGCGGCGATCACGCGATCGAAGCTGGCGTCGCGGAACGGTATGGCCAGGGCGTCGGCGCACACCGCGGCGCCGTTGCCCTCCGACAGCGTCCCCGTGTCGGCGTCCTGCTTCTCCATCGCGCTCATCACCGTGGACACGTCGCCCAGCTCGCCCTCGCTGGCGTCGAGCGCCGTCACCCGGGCCCCGCGTCGCAGGGCCTCGTAGGCATGGCGTCCGCCGCCGCAGCCGAGGTCGAGCAGCCGCTCGCCCGCGCGCAGGCCCAGCCGGTCGTAGTCGACAGAGAGCACTCAGCTCCCGCCGGAGCGGTCCAGGGCCGGCCCGGGAGGCCGGCCAGAGAGATCACCCGCAGGCGCTGTCGCGCCCAGGGCCGGGCCGGGAAGCGGGCCAGGCAGACCATCCGCAGGCGCGGTCGCGTCCAGAACGGTCCGATACTGCTCGACGGTGGCCCGGGCGGCCGCCGCCCAGGTGAACCGCTCCAGCACCCGCGCCCGGCCGGCCGCCCCGATGCGGGCCCGGAGCCCGGCGTCGTCCAGGGCGGTGCCGATGGCCATGGCGAGGGCGCCGGGATCGCCGGGCGGCACCAACAGACCGGTGACGCCGTCGGTGCCCACCACCTCGGGGAGCGCGCCTCCCGTCGTGGCCACGACCGGCACCCCGCAGGCCATCGCCTCGACGGCGGGGAGCGAGAAGCCCTCGTAGAGAGAGGGGACGACCGCCACCTCGGCCTCGGAGTAGAGCTGCACGATGCGGTCGTCGGTGACCTTGCTGACGAAGCGCACCGCGTCGTCGAGCCCGAGGCGCTTGATCGTCGCCCGGACCCTGCTGGCGGAGCGGGGCTCGCCGATCACGACCAGCTCGGCCGGTCGCTCGGTGCGGACCTTGGCCAGGGCCTCGAGCAGCGGGACGAGCCCCTTCAGCGGGACGTCGGCGCTCGCCGTCGTCATCAGACGCCCTGGTACCCGAGCGACACCGGGCCGGGGCTGGAAGAGCGTGTCGTCGACACCTATCGGCACCACCGCCAGCCGCGAGGGCTCGACGCCCATGTGCTCGACGATGTCCGACTTCGACGATGCCGAGACGGTGACGACGCGAGGGAGCTGGCGGGTGACCTCGAGCTGCATGCCGACGAAGCCGTACCAGCGCCTGAGGATGAGCCGCCGCCGGAGGCTGCGAGCGTGGGACAGCTCCAGGTCACGGTCCACGGTGATCGGGTGGTGCACGGTCGCCACGATGGGCCAGCCGTCGTCCATCATCCCCAGCAGCCCCCGGCCCAGGCACTGGTTGTCGTGGACGATGTCGAAATCCTCACGACGCTGGGCGAGGACCTTCCTCGCCCGCAGGCTGAAGGTGAGCGGCTCGGGGAACCCGGCCGTGCACATCAGCGCGAACTCGAGGACGTCGATGCCGCTGCGCACCTCGCGGGGACGGGGGATCCGAAAGGGGTCGGGCTGGCGGTACAGGTCGAGGCTCGGCACCTCCACGAGGGGCACGCCGTCGTCGAGGTGGGGATACGGGGGACCGGCGAAGACTTCGACGTGATGGCCGAGGGCGGTCAGCTCCCTGGTGAGATACCGGGTATACACCCCCTGACCCCCGGAATGCGGGTTGCCCCGATAGGCGAGGAACGCGATCCGGAGCCGTCGGGGAGACCCATGCATGAGGGGAGAGCCTCTCCTGCGGTGGGGCAACAGCGCAAACAGGGCCGGTGCGTCGTCAGTGGCCAAGGCCGAGCTGGACGGTCTTTACCAGCAGCAGGACGATGGCCAGCGCCAGGTACACCCAGAGCGCCGTCATCGCCGCCCGTCGCCCGCGCGACCACACCGGCCGGCCGAGGAGGGCCAGCGGCGGCATGCGCCACGTCTCCCGCCTGGCCGCCTCGGGTGCCACGGGGGCCGTCGGGCGGTGGGCACCGGACCAGAGAGCTGCGAGTCCACCGGCCGCCAGACCGACCACCAGGACGACTCCGAGCACCACCACCAGCAGGGGCACGTCGACGCCCGGGAAGACCGTGGTCGTCATGAGGACGAGCGACAACATGAGCAGGACCGACACTATGACGGTGGCGACGACGTTCAGCCACGGGCGGTTCACCCAGGGCCCGAGGACGTCGCGGTCGTTGCAGAGCAGCAGCAGGAAGACCGTGGCCGAGGGCAGCAGGACCCCGGCCAGGGCCTGGACCGAGGTGGTGATCAGACCGAGCGGAGCACCGGGGATGAGCACGATGCCCGCAGCCATGAAGACGATGAGAGCGAAGCTGGCGTAGAAGAACTTGGCCTCACGGATGCCACGGTGGAGCGAGTGCCGAGTACCGAAGACGTCGCCGAAGGCGTAGGACGTGGACAGCGTCACCGCCGCGGCCCCGATGATCGAGGCGTTGAGCAGGATGATGGCGAACAGATCGCCGGCGGTACGACCGAGCTGTCGGGCCAGGCCATTGGCCACCCCCAAGGCGTCGCCGAAATGGCCGGCGAGGGGCGTGTGCTGGAAGGCGAAGGCCGCCGTCACCAGTAGCGCCGCGGCGCCGATCACCGTCACGACGGAGCCGATGACCGTGTCCGCCCGCTCGTAGTTGATCCATCGGGGCGTGATCCGCTTGTCGATGATGTTGGACTGCTGGAAGAACAGCTGCCAGGGGGCCACCGTCGTGCCCACGATGGCGATGATGAGCAGCACCGCCCCGGAGCTGACGCCACCTTGGATCCCCGGCACGAAGAAGTCACGCGCGACCGGCCCAATCCGAGGATGGCTCATGACCAGCAGAGGGATGACGAGCAGGTTGGCGAGCACGAACAGCAACATGAACCGCTCCCAACGGCGAAAGCTCCCGCTGGCGGTGATGGCGATGAGGGAGACGGCGGCGATGGGTACGGCCACGTACTTGCTCACCCCGAAGTAGCTGAGTGCCAGGCTGACGCCGATGAACTCGGTCGTGATGGTGAGGAAGTTGAGCAGAAAGAGGTCGCCGACGGAGAAGGCGCCCCAGAACCGACCGAAACGCTCGACGATGAGCCGGGCGTGGCCGACACCGGTGACCGCCCCGAGGCGCACGACCATCTCCTGGTTCACGATGAGCACCGGGATCAGCAACAGGAGGGTCCACAGCAGGGTGGTCCCGTAGTTCTGACCGGCCTGGGAGTACGTGGCCACCCCACCGGCGTCGTTGTCGCCGACCATCACGATGAGGCCGGGACCGACGATCGCCGCCAGGGTCAGCAGCCGGGCCCGGAGCGACCGACGGGGCGCGAGGTCGTGCTCGCCAATGGTGCCGAGCGCGCCACGGATCTCGCCGACGTAGGCCTCGTCGATGACCGACGGAGCCCCATCGGCGCCCAGGGTGCGCATCTCGTCAGCCATGGCTCGGGGTGACCTCCTACCGGGGGTGGGCGACGACCGCCGTCGCGCACCACTCCGGGTCACCCCGCTAGCAGAGCCAGCCTCGGCGACCTCGAAGCCGCGTGCGCGCCGTGGCGGTGCGTAACCAGCTGTCGGCGTTCAGCGCTCGGCTCCTCGTCCTGCCCGCGGTCCAGACACACCACAGAGGAGTGGCGTCCGGTGGGCGCCGGACTCGCCGCGGCCGCCAAGGACCCCGGTGCACCCCTACTCGTCAGAGCTTTGGCGCTGCCCAGCGTAGGTTCGGGAGAACCAGCCACTTTGGGTCACCCCTTGAGCCGGAGTGACCTGGTCTGACCCGGAGTGTCTCTCGACAGGTGGGGTCAGTGGCCTGTGTCTGAGCAGCCACCTCACCGAACGAGGCGCGACTGGCTTGCGTTTTCACGATAGCAGCTGACGGCCTCGCGGTACGGGGCTCAGTCCGGCGCCGACAGGCCGAAGTCGCCCTTCCACCCGCTGGGTTGGAGCAGCTCGAGCACGTCGTCCACGGTGATCTGGCCGATCATGTGACAGGAGTCGTCGACGACCGGGAACACGCTGAGGTTGTAATCGGTCATCTTGCGCACGACCTCGTGCACATCGGCGTCGGGTCGGATCATGACCGGCTCGTGTTGGACGATGTCGTCGAGCGAGGCGGTAGGGTCGGCTCGCACCAGGGCGACAAGAGGCGCCAAGGCACACAAACACTGCTCGTCGTCGGTCACGTACACGACCCCGAGAGCCTCGCGTGGGATGTCGGTGGTACGAACGCGCTCGAGGGCGACGCCGACCGGCGTCGAGCGGGGCAAGGCGAGGAAGTCGGGGCTCATGAGGCCACCGGCCGTCTCGGGGTTGTAGCTGAGCAGGGACCGAACCTTGCGCTGCAACTCGGGTGGCAGCAGCCCGAGCACGGGCAACCGGCGCTCCTGGTCGAGCTCGGTGATGAAGTCGACGACGTCGTCGGGGGCCATCTTGCTCAGGAGCGCAGCCACCTCGGCGTCGGACCGGGTCCGAACGAACTCCTGCTGATGCTCCTGGTCCAGCTCCTCGAAGACGTCGGCCTCGAGCTCCCTGTCCTGGCCGACCGCCTTGATGATCTCCTCGCCCTCGTCGTGCGACGCCGCCTCGACCAGGTCGGCGATCTGGGCCGGATGAAGGCGGGCGAGCTTGCGGTGGGTCAGGCGGAGCCGAGCCGTGGGCACGTGACCCACGAAGGGCTCGATGCTGGACCAGTCGAGGATGGGACCGGGCTCGACCCTCCGTCGGACGGGCCGCGGCAGGAGACGACGCAGAACGGGACGGGCGCTGGTGTCGACCCCGACGACGGACCACCTGCCGTCGATGCACGCCAGCTCGATCTCGTTGGCCCTGACCAGCCGGGCACCCACCACGTTGATCAGATGGCGGGCGGCCAGGTCGCGGTTCAGCAGCACCTCGCCCGGTCGCCGCTCGAAGCGCCTCAGGCTCAGCCGCTCGCCCTCCAGCCCGACCCGGCCCGACTCGATGCCGGCGATCTGGTCGATGGGCACGAACAGCTCGCGCCCGCCGATCTTGGCCAGGGCCCCGGTGATCGGTGGGTACGCCCCGTCCTCGCCCAACCGCACGATCAGGTCCTCGATCCGGCCGAGCCTGTCGCCGGCCCGATCGACCAGAGGGCTCTTCACCACCGTCGAGAGGCGGAGGACCTGTGGTGGCACCGAGATCAGCGTACTACCGGGCCAGTAGCCTCGATCCCATGGACTTGACCTATCCCCCGGAAGCTGAGGACTTCCGCGTCGAGATCCGAGAGTGGCTTCGGTCGAACCTCCCCGTCGGCTGGGGCGAACCCGGGTTCACCATGTCTCCCGACGAGCGGCGTGCGTTCCAGGAGCAGTGGACGGACAAGCTGCGCCAGGGCGGCTGGATCTGCGCCTCCTGGCCCGAGGAGTACGGCGGCAAAGGCCTCACGACGATGCAGCAGGTCGTCCTGCACGAGGAGTTCGACCGCGCCGGGGCGCCGATGCGGGCGGACTTCTTCGGTGACACCCTGGTCGGGCCCACCATCCTGCAGTGGGGAACCGACGAGCAGCGCAAGGAGCTCCTCCCCAAGATCCTCTCCGGCGAGATCTCCTGGTGCCAGGGCTTCTCCGAGCCGGACGCAGGATCGGATCTCGCCTCGCTCAAGACCAGGGCCGAGCTGGACGGCGAGGAGTGGGTGATCAACGGCCAGAAGGTGTGGACCACCCAGGCCCAGTACGCCGACTACATCTTCCTGTTGGCGCGCACCGATCCCGACGTGGACAAGCACGCGGGGATCTCGTACCTGCTCGTGCCCATGCGCCAGGACGGCGTCGAGGTCCGACCCATCAGGCAGATCGACGGGTCCGCCGAGTTCAACGAGGTCTTCTTCTCCAACGCCCGCGCACCGCGCGACAACGTCGTCGGCGGGGTGAACAACGGCTGGAAGGTCGCCATGACCACGCTCGGGTTCGAGCGCGGCACGTCGGCCACCACCAGCCATCGCCGGTTCCAGAAGGAGCTCGATCACATCGTCGGGCTGGCCAAGAAGAACGGCAGGGCCGCCGATCCGCTCGTTCGCCAGGACCTGGCCCGGGCGTGGAGCAAGGTCAAGATCATGGAGATCAACGGGCTGCGGAGCCTCACGTCGGTCCTGCGCGGCGACGGCTCCACCGCGGCCCTGGGCGCCACCAACAAGATGTTCTGGTCCGAGTACCACCAGGAGGCTATGCAGCTGGCCATGGCCATCCTCGGCATGGACGGCCAGGTCCTCACCGGGTCGACCGACGACGAGTTCGTGCCCGGCATCGGCCGGCGCCGGGGCAGCCCGAGCTACCCGGTCAGCCCCCTGCAGGCCTCGTTCTTCTTCTCCCGTTCGGAGAGCATCTGGGGCGGATCGGCGGAGATCCAGCGCAACATCGTGGGCGAGCGGGTGCTCGGTCTGCCAAAGGAGCCGAAGGCCAAGGCGACTGCCGGGCCGGGATGACCAGCGACGTCCTCCTCGTGCTCGCCGTGTTCGCGGCCAGCGCGGTGGAGATGGTCGAGGCGCTCACCATCGTGCTGGCCGCCGGGGTGAGCCGCGGATGGCGGTCGGCGCTGGAGGGCGCGGGCGCCGCCGTTCTCGCTTTGGCGGTGGTCGTGGCCGCCTTCGGGCCCGCCCTCGTGCGCTACGTGCCGCTCGACGCGCTGCGCGTCGTCGTCGGCGGGCTGCTGCTGATCCTGGGCCTGCAGTGGCTGCGCAAGGCGATCCTGCGGGCCAGCGGGTACAAGGCCCTCCACGACGAGGACGCCATCTACCGCCGGCAGGTCGAGGAGCTGTCGGGGATTCCCAGGGCGACCGACCGGCGGCGCGACGCCACGGCGTTCACGGTCGCGTTCAAAGGAGTCCTCCTCGAAGGCCTCGAGGTGGTCATGATCGTGCTCACGCTGGGAACGACGTCCGGGCGCCTCGGTCTGGCGGCGGTGGGAGCGGCGGCCGCGGTCGTGGCGGTCGTGCTCGCCGGTCTCGTGCTGGCCCGCCGGCTGGTCGAGGTGCCCGAGAACAGCTTGAAGATGGGCGTGGGGATCATGCTCGTCAGCTTCGGGACCTTCTGGTCGGGCGAGGGGATGGGCGTGAGCTGGCCGGGGACCGATCTCTCGATCCTGGGCCTCGTCGCCCTCTACGGCGCGGTGACGTTCTGCCTCGTCGCGTCGCTGCGCCGGGCCCGGCTAAGAGTCGACGTGCGATGACCGTCGGTCGCGCCCTCCAGGCCTTCGGACGCTTCTGGTGGGAGTTCCTCGTAGGCGACACGCCCGAGCTGGCCGCCGGGGTGCTCCTCGTGATCGGCCTGGCTGCGTTGCTGGGCGGACTCGGCGTCGTCGCCGTGGTCCTGCTGCCGCTGGCGGTGGTCGTCCTGCTCGCCGCCAGCGTCCGCCTCGGAACGCGACACGATCGCCCGTAGCGGCCGGCCGGCCGTCACCAGGGCGGCTACCAGGGCTGCGGCGCCGCCGATCGCCAGTGCCGCCCGCGGCCCCCAGGCCTGGGCCACGGCGCCGACCACCGGGGCGCCGATGGGCGTGCTCCCCAGGAAGGCGACGGCGAACAGGGCCATGACGCGGCCGCGCATGGCGGGATCGGAGCGCAGCTGCAGCGTGGAGTTCGACATGGCGATGAAGGCGATGCTGGCACCGCCCATGACGACGAGGAGCGCGACCGCGACGACCAGGCTGGGCGCCACGGCGACGCCGAGGATGAGGAGGCCGAATGCCAGGGCGGCCCTCGTCAGACCCATCGACGTCGGACGCTCCCGGCTGGCCACGGCCAGGCCACCCACCACGGCACCGGCGGCCATGCACGAGGTCATCAGACCGTAGGCGCCGGCACCGCCGTGGAAGGTGAACCTCGCCATGAGCGGCAGCGTGACCGGGAACTCGTAGGCGAGCGTGCCGATCACCACCATGAGGAGCAACGGGTTCCGCAGCTCGGGCGTGGACCAGGCGTAGCGCAGGCCCGCCCGCAGCTGGCCCTTGGCCCTGGCGACGGTGCCCGTGCCGAGGAGGTCCTCGGGCCGCATGAGGGCCAGCCCGAAGATGACGGCGCCGTATGAGGCGGCGTTGATCAGGAAGCAGGGAGCGATGCCCACGGTGACGATCAGGACGGCCGCCAGCGCGGGACCGATCACCCGGGCCGCGTTCATGAGCACGCTGTTGAGGCTCACCGCGTTCGGCAGGTCGGCCCGGCCGACGAGCTCGTGCACGAAGGCCTGGCGGCTCGGGTTGTCCACGGCGTTGACGCACCCGAGCGCCGCGGCCAGCACGTAGACCATCCACAGTTGGATGTGCCCGCTCAGGGTGAGCAGGCCCAGCACGAGCGCCAGCAATCCCGCGGTCGCCTGCGTACCGAACAGCACGCTGCGCTTGTCGAAGCGGTCTGCGACGACCCCACCCCACGCGCCGCCCAGCAGCACCGGCAGGAACTGGAGCGCGGTGACGGTTCCCAAGGCGACACCGCTGTTGGTGAGGCGGAGCACCAACCAGGCCTGGGCCACCTGCTGCATCCAGGTGCCGCTGACGGAGACGACCTGGCCGGCGAAGTACAGGCGGTAGTTGCGCACGCTCAGCGAGCGGAACGTCCTCCCCGTCGCCTGCCTGATGCTCGTCACTCCCCTCCCTCCAGCATGTGCTCGAGGACGCCGACGACGTCTGCCATCACCGCCCGATCGGCGACGTCGAGCGTCCGCAGCCGGCGGGCCAGGTAGGCGTTCTTGCGTGTCCGGCTGCGCTGGAGGAGATCCCGGCCCTCTGTGGTCACGCGAACCCGGGCCACGCGCCGATCCTGCTGGCACGCCTGGCGCTCGACGAGGCCCTCCTCCTCCAGATGGGACACAACCCGGGTCAGGCTCGGCGGCTGCACCTGCTCGGCGGCGGCGAGGTCGCCGAGCGTCAACGGCCCGCACCGGTCGATCGTCGACAGGGCGGACAGCTGCGAGGCGGTGACCCCCGCCTCCGCCTGCTGGCGCAGGCGCCGCGAGAGCCGGGTGACGACGAGACGCAGGCGGGCGGCCAGCTCGGCGTCACGATCCATGGCGGTCACGGGGCTCTCGGTCACAGGCCTCCCGGTCATCGACCCTATTTTACTTAGCCAAACAAACTATCGCCACCTCGGGGCGCTATGCCCGAAAAGGGGCTTCCAGCAGGGGAGCTCCCGGCGACCGGCGTACTGACAGTCGTGAACGCTGCGGACACCCGGCGGGCGGGCCTTCGGCACCGGCTGCGCCGGATGCTCCCGCTGCTGGCTGCCGTCGCCATCCTGCAGGCCGCGGCCGCCACCGGATGGCTCTATCTCCGCTCGGGCACCGGTCCGGTGGCCGGAGCCGGCCTGCGTGCCAGGCACGTCACCGCGCTCGGGGCCGCCGCAGTTCCGGCCGCCCCGACGCCTCCCACCACGGCCCCGCCGGCGCCGCCTCCGCCCCCCACACCAGCCGAGCTCCGCCTCCAGAGCCAGTTGGCGGGGGCTCTCCGCGCCGCGGACATCCAGGGCGCCACGCCCTTCGCCCCTGCCTCCACCCAGAAGCTGCTCGTGGCCGCGGCCGCGCTCGCCGTGCTCGGTCCCGACTACCGGTTCCAGACCACCGCCGTCGCCGCCAACCCACCCACCAACGGCACCGTGAGCCAGCTCTGGTTGGTCGGAACTGGCGACCCGGTGCTGGCGACAGCCGACTACGCCGCGACCTGGGTGCGAGACCGCCGCTACGCCGGCCAGCCCACCACCCCGTTCGAGTCGCTCGCCGATCAGGTCGCTGCGGCCGGCGTCCGGAGCGTGCCCGGCGGCATCCACGGCGACGACGCGCGCTTCGTCGGCGTGCGCTACCTACCGCAGTGGACCCCGGCGGACGTGGCCTCGGGGAACGCCAGCCCCCTGAGCGCGCTCGATCTCAACCAGGGCTGGCAGGGCTTCACGTCCGGGTACGTCCCCGCCGCCGACCCTCCGGCCTTCGCCGCCGGACAGCTCAGCCGCCTCCTCGCCCTCAGGGGGGTCGCCGCTCCCCCCGTGCCGGCGCCGGATGCGGTGGCGCCAAACGGCACGGTCCTGGCGACGGTCCAGTCGGTCCCTCTCGGTCAGATCGTCACGGCCATGCTCCGATCGAGTGACAACCACACGGCCGAGATGCTCGCCCTCGAGCTCGGTCGGCGGGTCGAGGCGAGGGCAGCACCGCGGCCGGGCTGCGGGCGGTCGCGCAGGTCGATCAGGGGCTCGGCATCCCGACCGGCGGCCTGACCCTGGTCGACGGCTCGGGGCTCAGCCACGACGACCGGGCCACCTGCGACACGCTCCTGGGTGCCGTCGACCGGGGCACGTCCCGACCGGAGCTGGCCGCCATCCCCCTCGGACTCCCTGTCGCCGGGCTGTCGGGGACGCTCGTCAACCGGTGGGCCGGGACACCACTCCAGGGCCACCTGGCGGCCAAGACAGGCTCGATCGGCGGGGTCGCGGCGATGGCCGGAACGCTCGACCTGGGACACCCGATCCATTTCGCCATGATCCTCAACGGGCCCGGGAACCTGACCGAGGTCGAGCAGCGCGCGGTGGCGGCGCTGGCCGCCTACCCGGGCCCGTGACGACCACCCCGGGGCGCGGTGATTGTCCCGACATGGGATTGGGGATCGACCGGCCCGGGTAAACACCGACCGTCAGCGCGGCTGGACAATCGCGTGGACCAGGAGGCAACGCCGCCAAGCCTGGAGGTGACGATGTCGGACCCCCATCGTGACGTCACCAGCACGATCGAAGCGCTGCTGAGCGAGGGCCGAGAGTTTCCCCCACCAGAGCAGTTCGCCCCGCGCGCGGTGGTCTCCTCACCCTCCATCTACGACGAGGCGGAGAACTTCGAGGACTTCTGGGCCCGCCAGGCGGAACAGTTTGTCTGGCGACGCCCCCACCGCCAGGTGTTGGACTGGTCGAACCCGCCGTTCGCTCGGTGGTTCGTCGACGCCAAACTCAACATCACCGAGAACTGCCTCGATCGCCACCTGCAGTCGGCCGGCGACAAGGTCGCGTACTACTGGGAGGGCGAGCCAGGTGACCGACGGGCCGTCACCTACGCCGAGCTCCACAGCGAGGTGTGCCGACTGGCCAACGCGCTCGCCGACCTGGGCGTGACCAAGGGTGACCGCGTCGCCATCTACATGGGTATGGTGCCGGAGCTGCCGACGGCCCTCCTGGCGTGCGCGCGGATCGGCGCCCCGCACTCGGTCGTGTTCGGTGGGTTCAGCTCCGAGGCCCTCAAGGACCGCATCCGGGACGCCGAATGCAAGGTCCTGATCACCTGCGACGGGTCGTGGCGCAACGGCGCCGCCTTCCCGCTCAAGGAGTACGCCGACGCCGCCGTCTCCGAGTGCCCCTCCATCGAGAAGGTCCTCGTCCTGCGCCGCACCGGCCAGGACGTCGTCATGACCGAGGGTCGGGATGTCTGGTGGCACGACGTCGTCCCCGGGCAGCCGGCGAGCCGCGAGGCGACCGAGATGGACAGCGAGGACATGCTGTACATGCTCTACACCTCGGGCACCACGGCGCGGCCCAAGGGCATCGTCCACACCACCGCCGGCTACATGGTGGGCACCGCCGTCACGCACCGCTTCATCTTCGACATCAAGCCCGAGTCCGACGTGTACTGGTGCGCGGCCGACGTCGGATGGGTGACCGGCCACAGCTACATCGTCTACGGACCCCTGGCCAACGGATGCACGAGCGTCATGTACGAGGGCGTGCCGAACTACCCGGACAAGGACCGGTTCTGGGACATCGTCGAGCGCTACAAGGTGTCGATCCTGTACACGGCGCCGACGACCATCCGCACCATGATCAGGTGGGGGCCCGAGTTCCCCGAGAAGCACGACCTGTCGAGCCTGCGCCTGCTGGGCACGGTGGGTGAGCCCATCAACCCCGAAGCGTGGATGTGGTACCACACCGTGATCGGTCGGGAGCGGTGCCCCATCGTCGACACCTGGTGGCAGACCGAGACCGGCATGATCATGATCACGCCGCTGCCGGGCATCACCACGACCCGCCCGGGATCGGCGACGTTCCCGTTCCCGGGGGTGGGTGCCGACGTCGTGGACGACCAGGGACGCAGCGTGCCCCTCGGCGGCGGCGGCTACCTCACGCTCACGAGGCCGTGGCCCGCCATGCTCCGCACTCTGTACAAGGACCCCGACCGGTACATCGAGACCTACTGGAGCCGCTTCAGCGACCCGAGCACCAACACGTGGGTGTACTTCGCCGGTGACGGAGCCAAACGTGACGATGACGGCTACTTCTGGCTGCTGGGACGGGTCGACGACGTCATGAACATCTCGGGCCACCGGATCTCCACCCTCGAGGTGGAGTCTGCTCTCGTCGACCACCCGATGGTTGCCGAGGCGGCGGTCATCGGCCGCGCCGACGAGCGCACGGGCCAGGCGATCGCCGCCTTCGTGTGCCTGAAGGGCGACGCCCAGGGTGACGAGGCCCTCATCGTCACCCTGCGGGACCACGTCGCTGGCAAGATCGGCAAGATCGCGCGACCCGCCTCCATCGTCTTCACCCCGGATCTGCCCAAGACCCGCTCGGGCAAGATCATGCGTCGCCTGCTCAAGGACGTGTCCGAGAGCCGCCAGCTCGGCGACGTGACGACGCTGGCCAACGCCGCCGTCATCGACGACATCACCCAACGGGCGGCCACGGCCAGCCGGGAGGACTGACCCCTTGCCCACGAACCGAGTCCAGTAGCAACCGAAGGAAGGTGACGACCAATGGCGTACGTCTCCAAGACGCCCGACGACGCTCGGGCCGACACGCGTGAGGAGGAACCCGCCGGGCCGCGGTTGATCTCCCATCGTGAGATCGCCGACCCAGCCCCACTCGGGTTGGCAGCCTTCGCCATGACGACCGTCGTGCTCAGCGTCGTCAACGGCGACCTCATCCCTGCCGCCCTGGCAACGGTGGTGCTGCCGCTGGCCCTGTTCTACGGGGGTCTTGCCCAGCTGCTCGCCGGGATGTGGGAGTTCGTGAGGAACAACACGTTCGGGGCACTGGCCTTCAGCTCCTTCGGAGCGTTCTGGCTCGCCTACGCCGGCTACGCCAGGTTCATCGCTCCCGGGCTGCCGAAGTCGACGGCCTACCAGGCCACGGGCCTCTTCCTCGCCGTGTGGGGGTTCTTCACGCTGTACATGCTGGTCGCATCCCTCAGGACGACGGCCGCCGTGGCCCTCGTGTTCCTCACCCTGTTCGTCACGTTCGCCATCCTGGCGAGCGGCGAGCTCGCCCAGAACACGCAGATCGTGAAGATCGGGGGCTACGTCGGCATCCTGACCGGAGCCGTCGCGTGGTACGCGTCCTTCGCCGGCGTGACCAACGCGACGTGGAAGCGAACGGTGCTGCCGACGGGACCGCTCGAGCTGGGCCGCAACGGGCTCGGCCACGGAGACGGTGCCGGCGGTGACGGCCAACGCGGCGAGGCGCGCACCGAGACCACGGCGCCGGGTCGGTAGCCCTGAGTCGCCGCCCCCGGACGGGGATCTCAACCCGCCCGGGGGCGGTAGGGCCGCGGGTACGGTCGCGGCGGGGGGGGGCTCGCGCCGGGGGCGGCGAAGCCGCCGGCGACAGCGCCCCCTAGACCCCTAGGCTCGGCGGGCGTGAGCGCCCAGCAGTGTGACGCCCTCGTGGTGGTGTCCTTCGGCGGGCCGGAGGGTCCCGACGATGTCCTCCCCTTCCTCGAGAACGTCACCGCGGGGCGCGACGTACCCCGCCGGCGCCTGCTCGAGGTGGCCGAGCATTATCACCGCTTCGGCGGGGTGAGCCCGATCAACGCCCAGAACCGGGCCCTCGTCGCCGCCCTCGAAGCCGAGGTGGCTCGACGGGGATGGAAGCTCCCGGTCTACTGGGGGTGGCCGACGACGGCGTCGGCCAGGCGGTCGCCTTCGTCACCTCGGCCTTCAGCTCCTACCCCGGATGCCGTCAGTACCTCGAGGACATCGAGCGGGCGCGGGCCGACGCGGGCGAGCGGGCCCCGACGGTGGGCAAGCTGCGGGCGTTCTACAACCACCCGGGGTTCGTCCGACCAGTGGCGCGCGGCGTCGAGGCAACCCTCGGCGAGGTGCCCGAGGGTCGACGTCGCCAGGCCCGTCTGGCCTTCACCGCCCACAGCATCCCGGTGGCCATGGCCCGGTCGAGCGACTACGAAGCGCAGCTGGACGAGGCCTGCCGGCTCGTCTCCGGCGTGCTCGGGGACCGGTATCCGTGGGAGCTCGTGTACCAGAGCCGCAGCGGTCCGCCGGGACAACCGTGGCTCGAGCCGGATGTGGGCGACCACCTCGAGAAGCTCGCCGCGGCCGGTGTCGACGACGTGGTGATCGTCCCCATCGGGTTCGTGTCGGACCACATGGAGGTCTGCTTCGACCTGGACGTCGAGGCGGCGGCCAAGGCGGACGAGCTCGGGCTGCGAGCGCACCGAGCACCCACCGTGGGAACCGACCCGGAGTTCGTCGCCATGATCGTCGACCTCGTCGCCGAGCGGGGCCAGCCGCAGAGCCGGCGACGACGGCTGGGGACGCACGAGCCGCGCCCCGACGTCTGCCCGCCCGGGTGCTGTCCGGGCTGACGCGCTGCGCCGTCAGCGGACGGCTGTCCGCACCCGCGCGCTGGCGTCCTCGACGCTGGCCGCCAGGTCCACCACACGATCGAAGGCGCTCACGACCAGCACGCGCCGCACGGGCGACTCGTCCGGGACGACGACGGCGAGGTGCTGCCGACGTCGCTGGAGCCGCTCGCCGAGCTTGAACAGCAGTCCGATGCCGGCGCTGTCGATGTACGCCACGCCCGACAGGTCGATGACGAGCCCGGCCGCCGAGTTGGGCACCGCCTTCGCCGCCTGAGCGCCGAGCCGGTCGGCGTTCGAGAGGTCGACCTCCTCCTCGATGCGGACCACCACGACCTCGGCGCCGTCAGCGTTCGGGTGGTCGGCCTCCATCTCTGGTGTCGGCGACCATGGCGACCGGGGCCGGGGCTGGCGACCGAGGCGGCGCCGGAAGTGCACGACGGTCCCCGACGAGCCGGGCACGACCTCCACCTCGTCGGTGAGGGAGCTCATGAGGTGGAACCCACGCCCACCAGGGCGCTCGGCGCGCGGGCGCCAGTGGCCCGAGTCGGTGACCGTGATGCTCACCTCACCGCCCTCGTCGACCGCCTCGATCCGAAGGGTCCCGTCCTCGCCCGGCCCGTAGGCGTGCTCGAGGGCGTTGGCCGCGGCCTCGCCGCACGCCAGGACCAGGTCCTCCACCTCCTCCTTCTCCGCCCCGGCCTGTGACAGCCACTGCCGGAGGGCCCGGCGGGCAGGGGCGAGGAGGCCGGGCTCGCCCGGCAGGGTCAGCTCGAACCGCTCCCGCTCGACCGGCGCGAGCCGGAGCGCCAGCAGGGCGACATCGTCGGACGACCCCTCGGCGCCGAGCCGCTCCACCAGCTGGTCGCAGAGCGACTCGACGTCGCCGTTCGAGCCGCCGGCGGCCTCGAGCAGGTTCCCCAAGCCCTCGTCGATCGTCGCTCCCCGCCGCTCGACCAGTCCGTCGGTGTAGAGGACGACCGTCGAGCCGGGCCGCAGCGTCTCGACGGTCTCGCGTGCGGTGCCGGGCTCGATCCCGAGGGGAGCGACCGGATGCAGGGTGAGGAAGCGCGCCGTGCCGTCGGGCTCCAGCACCAGTGGCGGCGGGTGGCCGGCGCTCGTCAGGCGGAGCGTCGCGCTGTCCGGCTCGACCACACCGAAGATGAGCGTGGCCATCTGGGGCACGTCGAGGTTCTGAATGAGGTTGTTCAGCCGGTTCACCACCGTCGCCGGCGAGCCGCCCTCCAGGGCGCAGGCGCGCACGGCGAGCTGCAACTGGCCCATGATGGCGGCGGCCGGCACACCCCGACCGACGACGTCGCCGATCACCACGCCGAGACGGCCCGCTCCCAACGGGAAGACGTCGTACCAGTCACCTCCGACGTCCAGGCCCGCGCCACCCGGCAGGTACCTGGCCCCGAGGACGAGGCCGGGCAGCTCGGGCAGGGCTTTGGGCAGCAGGCTGTGCTGGAGGGTGACGGCGATCCGTCGCATCTGCTCGTAGACCTGCGCGTTGTGCAGGGCCTCGGAGGCCATCTGGGCGAACTGGGCGAGGATGGCGCCGTCCAGCGGGCCCAGGTCGTCGCTGGTTTCCCACACCGCGATGACACCCGCGGTGCTGCCGTGGGGGCCGGTGATCGGCGCGGCGAGCCAGCTCGAGCTCCCGTCCGGCGCGCCACCCCGCTCGACGTCCGCCATGGCCGTGACGATGGCAGGAGGCACGACGGAGGTGGACGACTGCATGACGCCGTCCTCGGCCTGGAACCTGATCGCCGCCTCTCCTCCTCCCGCGACCACCAGGGCCTGCTTGGCGATCTCGGGGAACCGGTCGGCGAGGTCCGGACGGGCGATGACCGCCACCGACGCCTCGGCGAGCGTCTGGAGGCGGGCCACGTGCTGCTGCTCGACCCGGGCGCGTTCGCGCGCCTCCCAAAAGCCCCGCTGAGCCATGTCGAAGGTCGCCATGGCCTGGAGGAGGAACTGGGTGCCCGCCTCGACCCTCGCCTCCGTGTCCCCGGCCTCCCCTCCCGCCGGCGCGCGACACGTGGCGGCCAGGTGCATGCTGGCCATCTCGAGCAGGCTGATCCCCTCGGCCAGCGCCCGCCGGCCCAGCTCGTAGGCGACGCTCAGCCCGGCCTCGCTCCGGGAGGCGAGGTGGGCACGCAGGGCTGCCTCGTAGTCATGACGGAACCGGTCGACGGCCTCGCTCACGACCCGTCCTTGCGGTAGCGGGCGGCGAGGATCAGGGCGTCGTCGGTCGGTCGGGCCAGGTTCTCCAGGATGCCATCGGCGAGGCGGGCGGGCGCCGCGCCGATGGGCACGTCCTGGGTGAACGACCGGGCGATGCCGTCAGTGGCCATCAACAGCAGGTCCCCCACCCGGAGGTCGACCGCGTGCGGGCGAAGTGTCGGGAGCTGGTGTCCCACGATGCCTCCGACGAGGAGGGCCATGTCGGGAGAGGCGGCGCGCGACGAGCCGCCCGGTGAGTTGCCCGACGGGCTGCTCCGAAAGAGCGCCGCCTCGACGTTGCCCACCCCGAGCCAGCTCATCGATCCGGTCGTGGCGCTGATGCTGGCGATCGTGATAGCGGCGCCACGAGTACCGGCCAACGCCGCGTGGCACAGCACGAGGAGGGCCTCGACCGGCTCGGCGGGGTTCTCGCGCAACACGGCGACGGCTGCGCTGGCGGCGGCCGCAGCCTCCGGCCCGTGACCGAGCCCGTCGACCACGGCGAGGAGCGTCTCGGTCCCGGTGACCTCGACCACGCACTGATCGCCCGACAGCGACTCGCCAGGGATGGGTCGTGCGGCGACGGCCCAGTCGACGAGCGTGCTGGCGCCACACTCAGCCACGATCGGGCCCCCACTTGCACATGATCACCGTCGTCCCCACACCGGCCTCTGAGCGCACCTCGAACTCGTCCATCAGGCGGCGGGCTCCGGGCAGGCCGAGGCCCATCCCCTCGGCGGTGGAATAGCCGTCCTCGAGGGCTCGCTGCACGTCGCCGATGCCTGGCCCGTCGTCGCGCGCCTCCATGTGGATGCCGATGCGGCCGGCACCGTCGACGATTCGAAAGACGATCTCGCCCCGCCCGGCATAGCTGGTGATGTTGCGCGACGCGAGAAGCCGATCCGCTCCGCCAGCTCCCGGCCCTTCTGCCGGGCGACCACGATGTCACTGTCTGTCGTGATCGGGATGACGAGGTCATCCGCCACGGCCGTCGCCGCCCCACATCCGGGTCCGCTGGTCCAGGAACGCGAGGCCCTCTTCGAGGTCCAGGGCGGTGTGCACGTCCTCCAGGCTCATCCCGAGCTGAACCATGGCGAAAGCCACCTCGGCCTGGATCCCCACGATGACCGTGACCGCACCCCGCAGGTCCGTCATGTGGGCAATCGTCCGCAACGAGCGGGCTGCGAACGAGTCCATCACGTCGAGGGCGGTGACGTCGACGATGATGCCCCTCGAGCGGTACCGGCTGACCTGGTCCATGAGGTCGTCCTGCAGCGACAGCGCCTCGCTGTCGGTCATGGCCGACTGGATGGACGCGATCAGGTACGTCCCTTGCTTGAGAATGGGGACGGACACGGCGACGGTCCGATCCGCAGGCCTATCGCATCTCGGCGACGGGCTCGGCGCTGCGGCTCACCTCGTAGCCGAGGAGGCGCTCCGCCTCCTCGATGCCGCCCTGGAGGTCGCCGACGGCGTTCATCTTGGAGAGGTCGACGCCGATCGTCACCAGGGTGAGGGCGATCTCGGAGGAGAGGCCGGTGATGATGACGCTGGCCCCCATGAGCCGTGACGCCTCGACGGTCTGCACGAGGTGGTTGGCCACCGTCGAGTCGATGGCAGGCACACCGGTGATATCGATCACGACGACCTTGGCCCTATTGGTACGAATTCCCCGCAGCAGTTGCTCTGTTACCTGGCGAGCTCGTTGGCTGTCCAGGACGCCGATGATGGGCAAAATGAGCAAGCGCTCCCGGACCTGCAGCACCGGAGTCGACAGCTCACGGATCGCCTCCTGCTGCTGGCGGATGATCCGCTCCCGCTCCTGGACGAAGCTCACACCGACGGTGTTGGCGATCCGGTTGGCGGCCGGCTCGTAGGCGTCCAGGACGCGGTTCAGCAGCTCGAAGTCGCTCTGGTACTTCTCGAACAACGAGCGGGCGAGGACGTCGCGCAGCAGCAGGACGATGCCGAGGACCTCCTCGGTCTCGACACCCCGGGGAATGATCCGCTCGGACAGGTTGCGGGCGTAGTCCTGCAGTGCTTCGACGCTCCCCGTCTCGAGCACCTCGACGTAGTTGTCGTAGACCGACGTCGCCTCGGAGAAGAGCTCCTCGGGCGTCATCGCCGTCAGCAGGTTGGCGTTGGTGATCCGCCGGGCCCACTCCTCGCGCAGCGGAGTGCGGTTCTCGCGGAGGTGGGCCACGAGCTCCGGCAGGAGGGCATCACTCGTGAGCGTGGTCTCCAGGGGTCGGTGAGCGTTGACCTCTTGAGCCATCGCGTCTCCTCCAAATGGTCTATGGGAGCTGCGGCGAACTAGTGAAGGCGAGCTGCGATGCCCCCCGACTGGTTGAGACCATAGAGCGGCGCTCACGCCCTGTGCAATCGGGTGATGAGCGGTGTGATCACACAGCGGACGTTTGGGGTGAAACGCTCCCCCGTCGAGGGGTAGCGGGCGCTCGGTTAGCCTCCGTGCACGGGCGTCGTCGAGCGGTACCTCGATCGTTTGGTCAGCCATGACTGGGACGGCGTGGCCGGCTGCCTGACGCCCGACGTCGTGCGCGTCGGGCCGTTCGGGGACACGTACTCGCCAAGGGACCGGTACGTGCAGTTCCTGGCCGAGCTCATGCCCCAGCTGGCCAACTACTCGATGAACGTGGCCCGGGTCACCTACGGCGACGCCGTGGTGGTGGCCGAGCTGAGCGAGACGATGGACGTGGACGGTGCTCCCCTCGAGACTCCCGAGGCGCTGGTCTTCGATCTCGACGATTCCGGGCGCATCGCCCGTATCGCCATCTACATCCAGCGGCGGGACTAGCCCCCGACCTGGACGGAGCGTCCCCCCTGCCAGCGGCGCAGGACGAGGTACGTCCCCTTGAGGGCACCGTGATCCCATGCGCCGAAGCCCATGGTCGTCCCGTCGAGGCCACTGGCGGCCGGGAGCCGCTTGACCCGCTCCAGGCCTTCCCTCACGCCGTCACGCGTCAGGTGCGCCGATCGGGCCACGCCCTCGCACACCAGGCGCCCGAGGTCGTAGGCGGCGAGACCGAGAGGACCGGCGGCGGCCCGCTTCGAGCGCTCGCGCAACGAGGCCCGCACGCGGTTGTCGTCGGCCACGTTGTCGACGTACGCCCAACCCTCCCATGCCTCCCGCCAGTCGGGCCGGGCGTAGCCGAACATGAGCGAGGAGTTGGCCACCACCGGTAGGTCCCAGCCCTGGTCGGCCAGGGCCAGGGCCACCGGTCGGGCGGCCACACCGAGGCCGAGGTAGACGAGCGCCTGGGGGTCGCCGACCCGAAGGCGCGCCACGGTCGGCCCGAGATCCTCGCTCAACGACGAGACGGCGGCGGTGCCGGCGATCTCGACGTTCAGCCGGGCGCAGTTCTCGGCAAAGAACTCGGCGTAGCGCCGTCCCACCGCCGAGTGGTCGTGGATCACCGCTGCCGACCGGAGCGATCGCTGCGCGAGGTGCTCGGCGATCACGGCAGGCTCCTCTTCGAGCGAGCCCACCTGATAGTGGAACACGTGCTCGCTGCGCGTGATCTCACCGCCGGTGTAGTTGATGCACGGGAGCCCACGGGCGTCGGCCAGCGGCTTCACGATGAGCCCGTTGTCGCTGATCGACGGACCGATGACGGCCAACACGCCGGTGTCTGCCAGCTCCCCGAACACCTGCTCCACGCCGTGGGCCGACCCGGCGGGCAGCCCGGGCGCCTGCCTGGGCACGAGCTCCACGGGCCGGTCGAGCCGGCCGCTGGCGGCCACCTCGTCGATGCCGATCCGCACGGCCTCCTCGAACCCCGCTCCCCCGTCGGCCTGAGGGAAGTCGTACAGGATGCCGATCAGGACGGGGGCGGCCATGGCGGCGAAGTGTAGGACGCGGCACTGCGACCCGCGCTGCGCGGCCGTCGATGTGCTGCGGTTCCACATCTGGTCGAAAGTGGCCGGTGCGCCCTCGGTCGCGGCGCCCACTTTCGACGAGATGTGGAACAGCGCAAATGCCCAGCCGCCCGCGCCGGACTAGGGTGACGCGAGCGTCAGTATCGGCGAGGACGTGGGAGGCACCGCCCGTGCAGACCGAAGACCTGATCCTCGTGAGCGTCGACGACCACGTAGTCGAGCCGCCGACCATGTTCGAGGGCCGCCTACCGGCGCGGCTGGCCGAGCTCGCTCCACGGGTCGTGCGCAAAGACGACGGGACCAACGCGTGGGTCTACGACGGCAAGGAGGCCACCAACATCGGGCTCAACGCCGTGGCGGGGCGGCCGCCCGAGGAGTACGGGGTCGAGCCGACGGCCTTCGAGGAGATACGGCCCGGCTGCTACGACATCCACCAGCGCGTGCGCGACATGGACGCCAACGGTGTGCTCGGGTCGATGTGCTTTCCGTCGTTTCCCAACCTGTGCGGCCAGCTGTTCGCCCGGGCGAGCGATCTCGACGTCTCCCTCGCCGTGCTGCGGGCCTACAACGACTGGCACATCGAGGAGTGGTGCGGGACCTATCCCGGTCGGTTCATCCCGCTCGCCATCCCACCCATCTGGGATCCGGAGGCCATGGCCGACGAGGTGCGACGGGTGCACGCCATGGGCTGCCACGCCGTGTCGTTCTCCGAGAACCCGGCCAAGCTCAAGCTCCCGAGCCTGCACAGCGACCACTGGGACCCCTTCTGGTCGGCCTGCTCGGACCTGGGGACGATCGTCTGCCTGCACATCGGGTCCTCGTCGTCGCTGGTGATCACGGCGCCGGACGCGCCGATCGACGTATTGATCACCCTCCAGCCGATCAACATCGTCCAGGGCGCCGCCGACCTCCTGTGGTCGCCGGTGTTGCGAAAGTTCCCGTCCCTTCGCTTCGCCCTCTCCGAGGGCGGCATCGGCTGGATCCCGTACTTCTTCGACCGCGTCGACTGGATCTACCAGCGCCACCACGCCTGGACCGGGCAGGACTTCGGCGACCAGCTGCCCAGCCAGGTCTTCCGTGAGCGAGTCGTCACCTGCTTCATCGACGATCCCGCCGGCGTCGACGCCCGGCACCGCGTCGGGTTGGACACGATCACGTGGGAGTGCGATTACCCGCACTCCGACTCGACCTGGCCCGAGTCGCCGGAGACGCTCATGAAGTCGCTCGCCGGGGTGACGGACGACGAGATCGAGCGCATCACGCACCGCAACGCGATGCGGCACTTTCGCTTCGAGCCCTTCGCCCATCGCTCCCGCGAGGACTGCACGGTCGGAGCCCTCCGGGCGGGGGCAGCCGACGTGGACGTCTCGCCCAGGAGCAGCGGTCAGGTGCGGGCGAACCGGATGACCAAGGCGACCGACCTCACCCGCCCCCGCTCCTAGCCCGCCAGTCCGTCGAAGAGATCGCGCTCGACGGCGCCGTCCGTCGTGCGGCCGCGAAGGATGAACCACTCCTGGCCGAAGGCGGCGGCGAAGGCCTCCGGCGGCAGCGACAAGAAGAACGAGGACTCCGGGATCTGGCTGGCGTGCACGGCCATGGCCCGCCGCTTCTGCTCGAGGAAGGCGGTGACGTCGACGATCGTGGTGATGCGCTCCTCGGCGACACCGAGGTCCATGGCGTCGGGGTCGGGCATCTCTGCCTCGTCGACCTCCGGCGGCCGGACCGCCGCCAGCCGACGGACGTGGTCGCGGCTGATCGTGGCCTCGTAGACCTTGCTCACCCCGGCGATCTCCCCTGCGCGCACTCCCACGCGGTGCACCTGGATGTGATCGGGATGGCCGTAGGTGCCGTGGTCGTCGTAGACGGTGAGCACCTCGGCCCGCTCCTCGGCCAGGATGGCGGCGAGCCTTCCGGCCGCTTCGTCGAGATCCGCCCGCCAGAAGGACTCCGGGTGATCGTTCTCCGGCGTGCCCATCATCCCCGAGTCGAGATAGCCCAGCACCTCGCAGCGGGCGACGCCCAGCACCCGAGCGGCGGCTTCGAGCTCGGCCGTGCGCCGCTCGGCCAGCGGCTCGCCCTCCTCCAGCACCCCCTCGACCACCTCACCCTGCTCGCCCCTCGTCGCCGTCACGAGCACGACCCGATGACCCTCGGCTGCCGCCTTCGCCATGACGCCGGCGGTGGCGATGGCCTCGTCGTCGGGGTGGGCGTGGAACGTGACGAGCGTGGGCATGGACGCATCCTCGCACGGCGGCGGCGACACACCGGACCTGCACAAAACGCCGCCAATCGGGAGGGCATCACCCGCCGTCCGTCGAACCAATCGGGCAGGTTCCTGACACGTCGTCAGCCACGGCGTCGACGTGGCGGGGCCGAGCCCGGTGCTCCGCCATCCGACCTGGTCAAATCGGGCAAATGGTAACGTCGGCCAGATAGGGCGCTTGCGCTGGGAGGCGGGGAGCAGATGGGCATCAGGAGGCCGTGGATGCGGTCGAGCCGGGTCGCTGCCTGTGCCACCGCCGTCGTCGCCCTGCTCCTCACCAGCTGCGGTGCCAGGCTGAGCCCCCGCCAGCTGGCCCAGGCCCTCGGCACCAACGGAGGCACGGGGCTCAACGCCGGCGGTCAGGGGTCCTCGGGAACCGGCGGCGTCGGTCCCGGCGGCGCCGGCACGGCGGCGGCCTCTGCGAACGGCCCGCTGACGGGCGGCGCTGCGGGTGGCGCGACGGGAGCGGGCGGAGCCGCCGGCGGCGGGGGCGGTGGGGGCGGCGGGGCCTTCGCCTTGCCGCCTGGAGGCAACGGTGGCGCCACCGACATCGGGGTCACCGGCAACGCCATCACGCTGGGCAACATCTCCACCCTCACCGGCCCCGTGCCCGGCCTGTTCGCCGGCGCCGTGAACGGCAGCGACGCGTTCTTCGCCTACCAGAACAGCCAGGGTGGCGTGTTCGGCCGCCAGCTCAAGCTGGCGGCAAGCGACGACCAGTTCGACTGCGGACAGAACAAGGCCCAGACGCAGTCCGACGTCCCCAAGGTGTTCGCCTTCGTGGGGTCCTTCTCGCTGTTCGACAACTGCGGGGCCCAGGTCATCAGCCAGAACCCGGGCCTGTCCGACGTCCACGTCGCCCTCTCGAAGGACGCCCAGGCCGAGGCCAATGGCTTCTCGCCCTCACCGCTGCGGAACGGCGCCGCGACCGGGCCGTTCCAGTACGTGAAGGGGCTGCACCCGGACGCCGTCGGGTCGGCCGGCTCCCTGATCGGCGACGTGCAGTCGGCCAAGGACGCCTGGGTCGGCGAGCAGGCCACCATGCAGTCGCTCGGGTACCACTTCTCCTACCAGCGCGTCTACGAGCCGACCGAGACCGACTTCACGGCCGACATCGTCCAGATGAAGTCCAAGGGCGTGAAGCTCGTGGTGCTGATCGCCGCCGACGTGAAGGGCATCGCCCGCATCCAGCAGGCCGCCCAGCAGCAGAACTGGCATCCAGCGGTGTGGCTGCTCGGTGCCTCCGCCTACGACTCGACCTACAACCCCCTCGTCGGCAGCGCCGGCGAGGGCAGCCTGGTGTACCTGCCGACCGCCATGTACCTGGGTGAGGACTCCGGTGGCATCCCCGAGGTCGGGCAGTTCCAGACCTGGATGCACCGCACCCACCCCAACGCCAACGCCGACCTGTTCGCCGCCTACGGCTGGTCCTCGGCCCGGCTGTTCGTGCAGGCGCTCCAGGCGGCGGGTCCCCGCGCCACCCGCGCCTCGTTGCAGGCCGCGCTCAAGAACGTCCACCAGTTCAACGACAACGGGTTCCTCGCGCCCGGCGACCCCGCCGGCAAGGGGCCGCCGGTCTGCTACCTGATGGTCAAGGTCACGGGCGGCCACTTCACCCGGGTCGACGATCCGCCCAACGCCTTCCGGTGCGATGGCTCGTACTTCAGCGCCGGCTGATCCGCCGTGACCACATTCCTGTCGTTCACCATCGTCGGCATCGTCGTGGGGTGCATCTACGCCCTCACCTCCACAGGGCTGGTCGTCACCTACATCACCTCGGGGATCCTCAACTTCGCCCACGGCGCCATCGGCATGGTGGCCGCCTTCGCCTTCTGGGAGCTGACCGTCCAGGACCACTGGCCCGTGCCGCTGGCCCTGCTGTTCGTCCTGTTCGTGCTGGCTCCCCTGATGGGCCTGCTCATCGACCGGGTGCTGATGCGCAACCTGCACGGCAAGCCCGAGGTGATCAGGCTGGTGATCACCCTGGGCCTGATGCTGTTCCTCCTGGGCCTGGCCGAGACGCGCTGGGACCCCGGGTTCCCCCGGACGATCCCCAAGTTCTTCGCCGGCCACGAGGTGAGCGTGCTCGGCGTCGTCGTCACCTATCACCAGATCATCGTTGTGGTCATCGCCGTGGTCGTGGCGATCGGGCTGCGGCTGTTCCTGTACCGCACCCGGTCGGGCATCGCGCTGCGGGCCGTGGTCGACGACCCGGGGCTGGCAGCCCTCAACGGCGCCCCGCCCGCTCGGGTGCGCTCGATGGGCTGGGCCATCGGCGCCATGCTGGCCTCCCTGGCGGGGATCCTGCTCGCCCCCCTGGTGACGCTCGACATCCTGCTGCTGACCCTGCTCGTCATCAACGGCTACGCCGCCGCCATCGTCGGCCGGCTGCGCAACCTCCCCCTCACGTTCGCGGGTGGTCTGCTCCTCGGCCTGTTCGAGTCGTACGCCGTCGGCTACGTCCCCGGGAGCCTGCTCAGCCAGATCCGACCGACCCTGCCGATGATCTTCCTGTTCGTCGTCCTGCTGATACTGCCCCAGGACCGCCTGCGGGTGGGCCGGGCGGCCGGGCGGCGCACGACCCGGGTCCCGGCGCTGCGCACCACGCTCATCGCTGCCGGGGTGTTCGTGGTGCTGGCCTGGGTCGTCTCGGGACACCTGTCGGTGACGAACCTGATCACCGCCGGCGAGGGGCTGGTGGTGGCGCTCGTCCTGCTGTCGCTGCTCGTGCTCACGGGGTACGGAGGCCAGATCTCGGCTGCGCAGCTGACCTTCGTGGGCCTCGGCGCGTTCGCCATGGGCCAGCTCGGCCATGGCGGCTCGCTGCTCGGCGTGCTCGCCGCCGTCGGCCTGAGCGCGGGCACCGGCGCCCTGGTGGCGCTGCTGACCCTACGGGTTCGGGGACTGTACCTGGCGTTGACCACGGTCGCCTTCGCCCAGGCCATGGTCTACGTCTTCTTCGACAACAACAACGTGTTCGGCCAGGGCGGAGCCCTGGCGGTGGCCCGGTTCCACCTGCCGGGCATCTCGCTCGAGAGCGACCGCGCCTTCCTGATGGCCTGTGCCGCGGTCTTCGCCGCCGCCGCTGTCGGGGTCCTCGCACTGCGACGGGCGTCCTTCGGTCGCCGGCTGGCGGCCATGTCCGACAGCGCCGCGGCCTGCGCCACCCTCGGGATGAACATTGCCTGGACCAAGCTGGCCGTGTTCACGCTCTCCGCCGGGCTGGCCGGGGCGGCCGGAGTGCTCTACGGCGGTCTTCGCGGCTCGGTCGGAAGCAACGACTTCACGATGCTCGCCAGCCTCTCCCTGCTCCTCCTGCTGGCCATCTGGGGCGTCGACTCGGTCACGGGCGTGCTCCTCGCCGGGCTCACCTACGCCCTGTTCCCGGTGATCCAGTCCCACGTGCCCGGCATCCCCAGCCTGCAGTTCCTGGCCATCGGGTTGGGCGCCCTCGGGCTGGCGAGGAACCCGGACGGCATCATGAGCCAGCTGGCGCCGGCGGGTGACGGGCTCCGCAGGTGGTGGGCGGCGCGGGGAGCGGCGCCGAGACCAGCGGGCGCGCCGGAGCTCGAGCCGGCGCCGTCCGACCAGGCGCGGGAGGAGGAGACCCTTGCCGGCGTTGCAGGCTGAGACGGTCAGCGTCCGGTTCGGCGGGGTCGTCGCCGTCGACCGGGTGAGCCTGTCGGTCGAGCGGGGGGCCATCACCGGGTTGATCGGACCGAACGGCGCGGGCAAGACCACCATCTTCAACGTCTTCGGTGGCCTCCAGCCGCCGACCGAGGGCAGAGTGCTGCTCGACGGCAAGGACATCACGCGGGTGAAGGCGCACACCCGGGCGCGCAAGGGCATGGCCCGCACCTTCCAGAGGCTGGAGGTCTTCGGGACCCTCAGCGTGCGGGACAACATCCGGGTGGCGGCCGAGATCCGCAAGGCCTGGGCGCGGGACCGCTCGCGTCCCGCCGCGGTGGCCGAGGAGCTCCTCGACCGCATCGGCCTTCGCGACGTGGCCGAGTCGCGTGTCGACGCCGTACCGACCGGCACGGCCCGTCTGGTCGAGCTGGCGCGCGCCCTCGCCACCCGCCCGTCGCTGCTCCTGCTCGACGAGCCGGGCTCGGGCCTCGACCAGCAGGAGACGACCGTGCTCGGCGACCTGCTGCTCGACCTGGCAGCCGAAGGGATGGCCGTGCTGCTGGTCGAGCACGACGTCGAGCTCGTCATGCGGGTGTGTGACCGCGTGAACGTGCTCGACTTCGGGCGGCTCATCGCCGAGGGCACGCCGGCAGAGGTCCAGGCCGACCCGGCCGTGCAGGCCGCCTACCTGGGCGCGGAGGAAGGCGACGCCGACGAGGACCTCGAGGAGGCGGGGGTCAGGTGACGGCGCCCGCCCTCGAGCTGCGCGACGTCCGGGCCGCCTACGGCCGCATCGAGGTCGTGCACGGGGTGGACGTGGTCGTCCCGCGCTCCTCGGTGTTCGCCCTCCTCGGCCCCAACGGGGCGGGAAAGTCGACGCTGCTCAAGGTGGCCGGCTGCCAGATGGAGCCGACCAGCGGCTGCGTGCACATCGCCGGCGTGCACGTCAACGGCGCATCGCCCGAGGCCCTCGCTCGTCACGGCGTGTGCACCGTCCCCGAGGGCCGCGGCGTGTTCGCCAATCTCACCGTGACCGAGAACCTCCGCATGATGACGTACCGCAACAACCTGCGGCCCAAGGACGTCGAGGAGCGCGCCTTCGCCCGCTTCCCGCGGCTCGGCGAGCGTCGCAGCCAACTGGCGGGCACGCTCTCGGGGGGCGAGCAGCAGATGCTGGCCATGGCGCGGGCCGTGACGACCGAGCCGGCCCTCCTGCTGCTGGACGAGATCTCGATGGGCCTGGCTCCGCGCATCGTGGCCGAGCTGTACGACCTGGTCGGCCAGCTGGCTGCCGAGGGGATCGCCATCCTGCTGGTGGAGCAGTTCGCCCGCACCGCCATGGCCGTGGCCGACTTCGCCGCGGTGATGGCCCAGGGCCGAATCGAGTGCGTCGGGGAGCCGGCCGACGTGGCCGACGCCGTCTCCGGCGCCTACTTCGGGGAGGTGGCATGAGCTCGAAGAGACGGCGGACGCGGTTGATGCTCGGGGCCGGCGTGGCGCTGTTCGTCACCGGCGGCGTGGGACTGGCGACCACGCTCACCGCCCACGCCGACCAGTCCGGGACGTCCAAGTTCGGCGGGTACTCGATCACGGCCACGGCCCCAGGTGTCGAGGGCGCCGAGGACGAGCCCAGCGCCCAGGCCCACCCGGAGGGTCAGGGCGCGGCGCCCGAGACCTCGTCGGTCCTGTCGTCGGGGCCGGTGGGGTACGCCTTGTCGACGGTGGCCTGGCCGGGCTCGTACGGCGCCAACGGGGGCCAGCTCGTCGGGCTGCTCTTCCCCGGGCCCCTCGGCCAGGTGGTCCCGGTGCCCGACGCCGTGACCGGGCTGGTGAAGGGCGAGGCCGCGCTCGTCAACTACCCGATCCGGGCCGAGGCCCGCACCGGCCAGAGCCCCGACGCTTCCTACAACCAGATACCGGCCGCCGACCTCACCGCCCACGCAGACGCCAACCGTGTCGAGGGCGTGGCCCAGTTGAAAGGGGCAGAACAGCCGGGCGGCGCCACCTACGGCACCATGCGCTCCGACAGCGCCAGCACGCTGACCGACAACGAGGCCAAGGCGGTCGCCAACAGCACCGTCGACAACATCGCCCTGGCCGGCGGAGCGGTGAAGATCGCCTCGGTGATCAGCACGGCCCAGGCAACCAGCGACGGCGCCAAAGCGACGACGGGTGGCGGCACGACGGTGGCCGACATGACGATCGGCGGCCAGCGGGCCTACTTCGACCAGACCGGTGTGCACGCCGGTTCGGCCGGCCAGCCCGTGAACGCGGCGGCGGACCAGGCCCTCAACCAGGCGCTCGCCGGCTTCGGTATGAAGACCTACGTGGCCGCGCCCCAGAGCCAGACCAGCGGGGCGACAGCCAGCTACACGGCGGGATCGCTCGTCTTCATCTGGACCCCGCCCAACAATCCCAGCCAGAACGTCTTCACGGTGACCCTCGGCGGCGCCCGCGTGGCCGTCAACGCCACCCCGAGCTTCGACAGCGGCGCCACGACCGACACCGGCAGCGGGGGCGCTGACACCGGTGCGGGAGCAGCGGCGGCGCCGGCAGGGAGTGACGCGGGCAGCGCGGGCTCGCCCGACCTGAGCGGCGCCAGCCCGCTCGCCGGCGCCGGACCCGCGTCGGGCGCCGCCGCGCCCGCCGGCACTGCGGGCCAGGCCCAGCCGGCCGGGTCCGTGGGGACCTCCCCGGTGGCGTTCTTCGGCGGCATCGGCAGCGCGTGGATCGTGCTGACCCTGGCCGGCGCCGCGCTGGGCGGGCTGGGCGCCAAGCGGCTGTCCGACGACCTCCTCACCCGGCGGACCGCGACCACCTGCCCCCTCGACAGCTAGCAGGAGCCAGCCATGGCCACCACGACCTCCTCACCCTCGGTCCGCAACGGCGGGCACGGCACCGCCGGCCCCGACGCACCCGATCTCGAGGCGTCGGTCGACCCGGCGGCTCGAGCCGCCGGGGAGCAGGCCCGCCTGGCCGACAGCCTGGCCAGGCTGCGCCGGCGAACCAAGCTGGTCGCCACCGAGCGCTGGCTCCTCGTGGCCGGGAGCGTCATGGTGCCGCTCGGCGCCATCCTCGTGATCCTGGGCTGGTTCGGCTTCGGGCTGGTGCTGGTCATCGCAGGGAGCTTCTGCTACTTCGGCTACTGGCTGGCGCGCCTGGTGTCCGACGAACGTCAGCAGACCAACCAGCTGCTCGAGGCGCTCGAGCGGATCGAGGGACACCTCGCCAACGGCTCGACGCCTCCGACGAGGGACGCAGCCACCGCTCCCGCCCGGCCGCCGTTGAGCTCGACGCGGCCGGAGTTCGTCGCGACCCTCACCGGGTCCCTCTATCACCGCCCCGACTGCCTGGTGGTCGCCGACCGCTCGGCCGACGATCTTCGCTCCGTGCGAGCGGGCGCCAAGGGCCGCACCCCGTGCCGGATCTGCCTCCCACCCGACGAGGAAGCGGGTGGAGAGGGCACCGGCGAGGTGGCGCCCGACCCGGCGCCGCGTGATTGACTGTCGTTTGACGCCGCACGACGGGAGCAGGAGATGATCTTCGTCGACGCCGACGCCCACGTGGCGGAGGGAACCTCGCTGGGACGGGGGGTTCTCGAGCGGTGGCCCGAGCGCGTCTCCCTGCGCACCGACGGCAAGCCGGCGCTCGTCATCGAGGGGCGCAACTATCCCGAGCCCGAGGGACCCGGCGCTGGATGCCCACCGGAGCACGGGCTGAGCCGGGCCCCCGGCATCAACCCCACCACGATCGAGGGTGTGCTGGCGGACGCCGACCGTGACGGCATCGACACCATGGTCCTCTTCCCCAGCATGGGGCTGTGCGCGCCGAGCCTCGAGGACCCGGACTTCGCCGCCGGCTTCGCCCGCTTCTACAACGAGTGGCTGGCAGGATGGTGCGCCGAGGGCGACGCGCGCCTGCACGGCGTCGCCGTCGCTCCCATCGAGTGGCCGGACACCGCGATCGACGTGATGGGCGCCGCCAAGGAACAGGGCCTCGTCGCCACCATGATCCCGCCCGCGCTCGAGCAGCGGAACCTCGACCATCCCGATCTCGATCCGTTCTACGCCGCGGCCGAGGATCTCGACATGCCCCTCGCCGTGCACGGGGCGCCGGGGATCCACCTGCCCAAGATCGGCGTCGACCGGTTCGACAACTACATCCAGGTCCACTGCGTCAGCTTTCCGTTCGACCAGATGACGGCCATGACCGCACTGGTGAGCGGCGGGGTGTTCGACCGCCACCCGGGCCTGCGGGTCGCCTTCCTCGAAGCGGGCGTGGGCTGGGTGCCCTACTTCCTGGACCGCATGCACGAGCACTACGAGAAGCGGGGCGACTGGATCCCCGGCGGCTGGAAGCGCGACCCCTACGAGTACGTGCGGGCGGGCAACGTCTACGTCACCTGCGAACCGGACGAGCCCATCCTGCCGGGTGTCATCGACGTGCTCGGTGCCGACTTCGTGATGTTCGCCAGCGACTACCCCCACTGGGACGGCGACTGGCCCGAGAGCACCAAGCACCTCCGCAGCCGCGACGACATCGGCGACGAGGACCGGGCCAAGATCGCGGGCACCAACGCTCAGCGGTTCTACGGCCTCGCGTAGCTGCCTTGACCCGAGGCCTGCGGGTCGTCGACCTGTCCACCGAGATCGCGGGTCCCTACTGCACCAAGCTGCTCGCCGACGCCGGCGCCGACGTGGTCAAGGTCGAGCCCCGCCACGGTGACCCCTTGCGGTCGTGGACGGCGTCGGGGGCCAAGCTCGGCGACGACGACGGGGCCCTGTTCCGCTTTCTCAACACCTCCAAGCGCTCGGTGGTGGGCGAGCTGGGTGACGGCGCAGTGGACGAGCTGGTCGCCGCCGCGGACCTCGTCGTCGAGAGCGCGGCGGCGGGCGTCGTCGACGTCGACGCGCTGCAGCGTGCGAACCTCAGCCTGACCGTGCTGTCGATCTCCCCCTTCGGCCGTCGGGGACCGTGGTCGGACCGGGCCGCGACCGAGTTCACCCTCCAGGCGTGGTGCGGCTCGACCGGGGCCAGGGGCGTGCCGGACGGCCCGCCGCTCCACGCCGGCGGACGACTGGGCGAGTGGGTGGGCGGTGCCTACGCCGGCGTCGCCGCCCTGGCCGGTGTGGCCCGCAGCCGCCGGCGCGGGCGGGGCGAGCACGTCGACCTGTCCCTGCTCGAATGCATGTGCCTGTCCATGAACACCTACGCGCCGTTGTTCGCCAGCTTCACCGGCTGGAAGCAGTCGAGTGGCCCGGCCCGGACCGTTGAGCTCCCGTCCATCGAGCCCACGGCGGACGGCTACGTCGGGTTCTGCACGATCACCGGTCAGCAGTTCCGTGACTTCCTCGTCCTCATCGAGCGTCCCGACCTCCTGGACGACCAGGACCTGGCGTCTGCACCCGGGCGGACGCGACGGATGCGCGAGTTCGTGGACGCGGTGCACCCGTGGACCCGGCGGCACACCACCGACGAGATCATCGAGCTCGCCACCCTGCTGCGCATCCCGGTGGCGCCGATCGGCACCGGCGAGACGGTCACCGGCTTCGAGCACTTCCGGGAGCGGGGGACGTTCGTGAGCCACCCCGACGGGGATTTCGTGCAGCCGAGGATCCCCTACCGCGTCGGTGACCGACCACGGCCAGCGTTCCGGCCGGCACCCACCCTGGGCGAGCACACCGGGCAGGTGCAATGGGACGGTCGACGGGCGGGGGCACAGCCTGACGGCAGCCACGACCCGTTGCCGTTGGAGGGCGTGAAGGTGCTCGACTTCACCGCCTTCTGGGCGGGCCCGGCGGCCACCCACATGCTGGCGGCTCTCGGCGCCGATGTGATCAAGGTGGAGTCGATCCAACGACCCGACGGCATGCGCTTCACCACCACGGCACGCCCCTCGGTGGACGGCTGGTGGGAGTGGGGCCCGGTGTTCAACGGGGCGAACGCCGGCAAGCGCGGCGTGACCCTCGACATGACCCGTCCCGAGGGCCTGGCTGTCGCCAAGCGGTTGGTCGCCTGGGCCGACGCCGTGGTGGAGAACTTCACGCCCCGGGTCATGGAGGGCTTCGGTCTGGACTGGGAGACAGTAGCGGCGGCAAACCCGCGAGCGATCATGGTGCGGATGCCCGGCTTCGGGCTGAGCGGCCCGTGGCGGGACCGCACCGGCTTCGCCCAGACCATGGAGCAGGTCAGCGGCATGGCCTGGATCACCGGGCTCGCCGACGGCCCACCCCTCATACCGCGAGGGGCCTGCGACCCCATGGCGGGGATGCACGCCGTCGTCGCCCTGCTGGTCGCACTCGACGAGCGCGAGCGCACGGGCAAGGGCGCCATGGTCGAGATGACCATGGTCGAGGCGGCGCTCAACGCCGCCGCCGAGCAGGTGATCGAGCGGTCCGCCTACGGGACGCTGCTGCACCGGGACGGCAACCGCGGGCCGGTCGCGGCCCCCCAGGGCGTGTACGCCTGTCAGGGCGACGAGCGGTGGCTCGCTCTGGCCGTGGCCACCGACCAACAGTGGGCAGGGCTGCGCCGGGCGCTGGGTGATCCCGACTGGGCCGCCGACCCTGCTCTGGCCGGAGCTGCCGGCCGACGCGGCGCCCACGACCGGCTGGACGAGCACCTGGCGCGGTCGTGCTCGGGCCACGACCGGGACGAGCTCGTCGAGCTCCTCGCCGAGCACGGGGTACCGGCGGCGCCGGTGGTCGCGCCGCGCGACATCGACAGCAATCCGCAGCTGCAGGCCCGAGGCTTCTTCGAGAGCATCGCTCACCCGGTGGTGGGCACCCACGATCTGCCGGGACTGCCGTTTCGTCTGAGCGAACACGACGCCGGGTGGTTGCGGTCGCCACCGCCCACGCTCGGCCAGCACAACGACGAGGTGCTGCGCCACGCCGCGGGCATGGGCGAGGACGAGATCGAGGCGCTGCGGGCGGAGGGGATCATCGGCGACCGTCCCGTGGGGCTGTGACGGTGTCCACCGCCGGGCGGGACTGGGGAGTCGCCAGCGCCTGCGAGAACGTGAGCGGCGAGGTCGCCGTCGTCGGCGTGGGCGAGTCGGACCACAGCCGGGCGTCGGGCCGCACCTCCGGGGAGATCGCGGCCCAGGCGGTCGAGCGGGCGCTCGAGGACGCCGGCCTGGCGCCGTCGGACATCGACGGAATCATGTACGCGCCGTTCGCCGGCGACCAGTTCGACGAGGCCGCCTTCCACCGCCACTTCGGCACCTCGCACGACATGTGGGTCTCGAAGCGGGGCGGCGGCATGGTGTGGGCGGCGACCGCCGCGCACGAGGCAGCTCTCGCCATCCGCGACGGACGGGCCCGCCACGTGCTCAACACCTTCGCCGTGGCCTGGGCGACCCGCCGCTCGGAGATGGTCGGCGGCCCGGGTGAGTCCCACGCCCAGGAGCTGTTCAAGCAGAGCCTGGAAGTGCCGTTCGGCTGGTTTCCCCAGCCGGTCTACTTCGCCACCATCGCCAAACGGCACATGTACGAGTTCGGTACGACCCAGGAGCAGCTGGGCGCCGTCGCCGTGGCCTGCCGCCGCCACGCCAACCTCACTCCGGGCGCGGTCATGCACGGACGTGCGCTCACCCTCGACGCCTACATGCACTCGCCGGTGATCGTGGACCCCTTCCGCAAGGAGGACTGCTGCCTCATCTCCGACGGCGGCGCCGCCTACATCATGTCGGCGTCCGATCGGGCCCAGGACCTTCGCCAGCCGGTCGTCGAGGTGGCGGGAATCGGGCTCGGCAACTCCGCCACCGGGGTCCACTGGGCCGAGCAGCGGGCCTTCACGTCGACGCCGCAGGTGTTCGCGGCGCCGGGCGCGTTCGCCATGGCCGGGGTGGAACCCGCAGACGTGGACGTGCTGACGCTGTACGACCCCTTTACCATCCACGCAATCATGCAGATCGAGGACATGGGCTTCTGCGTCAAGGGCGAGGGCGGCGACTTCGTCGAGGGCGGGGCCCTCGACCATGACGGCGGCGTCCTGCCCTACAACACCCACGGTGGCCTGCTGTCCCACGCCTACGTGCTCGGCATCGCCCACGTCGTGGAGGTCGTCCGCCAGCTGCGCGGTGAGGCGGCCGCCCAGGTGCCGGACGCCCGGGTGGGCGTTTACGGCGGCTACACGGGTCCCCAGGCGTCAACGCTCGTGCTGCGCCGGGTGTGACGTCGCGATGCGCCCCGACTTCCCCCTCCCCGACACCGACTGGGAGCCGACGCGGGAGTACTGGGCGGCGGCCGCCCGCGGAGAGCTCGCCGTGCCCCGCTGCGACTCCTGCGGCGCCTACGCGTGGTACCCGCGGGAGACGTGCGAGGCGTGCGGCCAGTCGTCCTTCACGTGGACGATGATGAGCGGCCGGGGCCGGCTGTTCGCCTGGACCATCGTCCACCACGCCTTCCTGCCGCAGTTCTCGGACGCCGTCCCGTACGTGCCCGGGCTGGTGGCGCTCGACGAGGACCCTGCGGTGCGCATCGTCACCCGGATCGTCGACTGTGAGCCCGAGCGCCTGACCTTCGACCTGCCGGTCCGGGTCGTGTTCCGGCCGCTCTCGTTCCCGGGCATCGACCGGACGGTCACCGCACCCTTCTTCACGCCTGACGCTCAGTGATCGTGGTGGTGGTCGTCGTGGCCCTCACGGGGCCCCGGTGACCCCTTTCAACACCCGGGTTGGCCGGGGTGCCCACAGCACTCCGATCGGGCGCGTAGCTTCGTGAGGTTGTTGGTCACCGTCATCCGCAGCTTGGTGCCGATCGGGGCGTCGTAAGAGGAAAAGTTGCGGAGGGCGGTCCTGATGCTGGGTCGCTCCATCACTTCGAGCGTAGCGGGAGCTCATGGCCCCGGAAGGGCGATGACGCCGCTCTCTGGCAGCAGGTTGGCGTTCGGGCGCTGCGGGATCCACGTGGCGGCGCTGTTGTCCTGGTGACCCTCGGAGACCGAAGCGGGCAGGAAGTTGGCCTCCGATGCGGTGTAGAAACGGAGCCCCGTCGGCCGTGGCACCTTCCGTCGCTCGGCCGCAGCGAGCGCTTCCAGGTAACCCTCGAGCCCGGCGGCGGTGGGCCGGGCGTCGTCATCCACCCGGGCGAGGAGGTCGATGTAGCTGGCGGCGGCGTTCGAGTTCGGGTCGAAGCCCAGACCGATGCTGACCTGCACCCCGTTCGTCGACAGCCCCGGCGTCAGCAGCTCGGGGCTCAGCAACCACGGGGCCAGGAAGACTCCCCGCGTCGGCCGGGACGGCGAGGCCACGACCGCGGCCAGGACGCTCGCCGCCCGCTCCGTGCTCGTTGCGATGACGACCGCGTCGCCGCCGCCGATGTAGGGCTGACCCGGCTCCCAGTCAGGGGCGACCGTGACCGCCCATCCGACCGAACGAGCACGGCCCACGAGGGCAGTCGTCAGCTCCTGTGACCCCGGCGAACCGTCGCTGAAGATCGTCGCCTGGTGAACGCCCACCGAATCGAGGAAGGAGGCGTACGCCGACCCGAGGGCGGCCGCACCGGGATCGGGCGTCGACTCCTCGGCCATGCTGCACGTCGACCACGTCGACCCCCCAGCAGTTGCCCCTCGCTGGCTGAGCGCTTCGAGCCGGTAGCGCGCCGGGCTGTCGTCGTTGGCAGCGAGGAGCCCGGCAAGATGGCCCAGGTGACGGCTCGTGCAGGCGGCGCTCGCCACCGGGGGGCGGTACTCCGCGAGCTGCACGAGGGGCGCGGGTGGTGTCAGGACCGAGAGGGCGGCGCCGACGCCGACGGCCAGGCTGACGAGCGCGGTCTCCACCTTCACGAGAGAGGCCCGTCGACCCTCGTGGTGCTCGCCGCCCCGGCGGACGGCGGCGGCCACGGCGAGCACGACCGCGGCGACGAGGATCTCCAGCACCACGAGCTGGCCGTAGCCGGTGCCGATCAGGTCCGCGGCCCGCGGGACGTGGAGGTGGGTGGCAGCGACGGCGCTCGACACCGTCAGCACGGCCGCTACCGCAGCCGTCGGTCCGAAGCGGCGGGCTGCCTGACGTACAGCCGCTCGCTGCCCTGATGCCCGGGACCACCCGAGCGCGAGATGGAGGACGCCGCCCGCCCACACGGTGGCAGCGAACAGGTGGGCACCCGCGACGAGGATGTGCAGTGACCCGTCGTGGTCCTCGCTGAGCACGAGGACAACGAGCAGCAGCGCCCCCGCCACAGCCGTCGCCGCCAGGCTGGCCTGGCGCATCCCGACCACCACGGCGCTCGCCAGCAGCAGGTGGGCCAGGGCGACCCGAGCCGGCCAGCCGCCGAACGTATTGCGGGCCAGGGCGGGCCAGACCAGGGTGGCCACGTCGGCGGCGGCCGCGGCGATGCCGGCGGCGGCGACGACTGCCCTGGTGCGACCGGGCCCCACGGGCGGACCGGCGACCAGTGGGGCGAAGACGAGACCCACGAGGACGACCGTGGAAGCGACGAGGACGGCGGCAGCCAGCTGACCGTAGACGACGACCAGACCTGCCTCCGGGCCCGCGAGCACGGCGTGGGAGTGCGCCGATGCCGGGGCGGCGGTGACGACCGTCGAGGTCGCCACCGCCGCCGCTGCAAGAAGCAGGCGTCTCGGGCGAGGCACTATTTCAGGCTGGCGTCGGGCACCACGAACAGCTCCGAGTGGGGCTTGGCATTGCCGTTCTTGCCCTGTGGCCAGCTGTTGCGGTTGAAGTCCACGCAGGGCGTGCCCTCGTTCTCGTCCCGGAAGTTGCGGTCGATGCTGAGCTTGCCGCCGGGACCGACGTTGAGCATGCACAGCTTGTGGTTGCCGTCGACGCCGGTACGAGCGACGAAGTAGTTGGATGCCGCCAGCCGCGTGATGTTGCCGGTCTCGCTGTAGAGACCGTCCGGCCCCTTGACGAAGTTGTCCTCGGTCCCCCAGTGCGGTCCACCAGAGGTGCCGTCGGGCAGCGACTGCACGCTGGCGACCGTCGGGCAGTCGGGCGCCGAGCCGCCGTCGTAGACCTGGTCGATGGTGTTGACGTTGCAGGCCGGGCTCTCGCCCGCGGCGATCAGCTTGCTGATGTCGAGGGCGTACACCATCTTCGGGACGCCGGGGTCGGACGAGTCGAGGGACCCGGGGTTCCGGCCGATGACTGCGTGGTACAGGTAGTGATCGGTCGGATCGGTCTGCACCCAGCCGCCGCCGTCGCAGCCGCCCCCTTCGGTGATGTCAGGGTTGAGGACCTTCGAGGCAGCGGTGTCGTCGAAGACCTCCCGCCACACCGGCTTGGCGGCCGTGATATCGGGCGAGTAGTAGATCACGCCGCCGCACATCGACTCGGCGAAGGCGCCTTTGTCCTGGGGCCGGTTGGTGACGCTGGCCTCCATGATCCCCCGCTCCTCCTCGTGGCCCGGGTTCTGCTCGACCCGAGGGCCGTCGGGCAGCACCGTGTCGGAGACGACCTTGGGGGCGTTCTCCTTGCTGATGTCCCAGATCCGGACCGTGGGACGGAAGGTGCTGGGGTCCCACGGCTTCACCGGGTCCAGCACGATGTTGCGGGGCTCGGCGTAGTCACTGGTGACCATGCGCTGCAGGTCCGGGCGGGCCTGGATGCCGTGGGGGTTGGCGCACGTCGCCTGGCCCGGGATGGGTGGGTAGTTGGGGCAGGTGGCCGGGTCCTCGGTCGTCGCGTTGGCCGCCGGTGTCTCCGACAGCACCTTGCCCGTCGTGTCGAAGTGGACGAGCTCGCCGGGCGATCCTCCGTAGCCGTTGCCGATGCGGGTCTCGCCGTCGCTGTAGGTGTACGGACCGGGCACGACCGGGCCGCCCATGTAGGTGGCGTAGGCGGTGTGGTCGGGGAGAGTCCAGAAGGCGTCTGGTATCGATCCGCCGCGCGTGTCGGTCGGGAGGCTCACGCCCGACAGGCTGACGGTCGGGAGCTTGGAGACATCGAAGACGTAGGTCGCCGAGCTGAACAGGCCGCCGGCGAAGATCTTGTCTCCCTTGTGGTACAGGTACTGCATGTGGTGGGGTTCGTTCTCCACCAGCGGGCCCACCGTGGCTGTATTGACGACCTTGCCGTAGGTCGACGAGGACGGCGTGGCGTCGATCACGGCCAGGAAGTCGGGAGCCGGGGGATCGGTGACGGCATCCTCGTTGGTGGTCTTGACCGGGTTGACGGCGAGCGGCGCGTCCTTGATGTCGGAGCCCTTGGTGTCGGCGGCGTTCTGGTCGCCGGCCCACACGACGAGGTACTCCTTGCCGCCCCCCGCCGCTGTCGGAGCGGCTGTCGCCGCTGCCGACCGGCTCGGCGCCTTCACTTTGGGCGCCTTGACCCCGCCGACCAGGTGGTTGGTCACCCAGTAGAGCTGTCCGTCGCTGCCCTTCACGAAGGACCGGCTGACCTGGACCTTGGTGGCGGCCTGGGCGGACCCCGCCCCCGCCCCGACCAGGATGGCGCCAGCCAGGGCCACGGCGAGGGCGATCAAGAGGGACGGGCGCAGTGATCTGACTCGTCGCAGCGTTCTCACGTCGGTCGTCTGCCTTCCTCGAAACGTCGAATCTTGAGTTTGTCCATCAATTTGGTGGACAATATGCTGCATCCTGTGATGGCGCGAACGGTTCTGTCAAGACCAAAGGGGTACAAAGCGGGCATCGTCCTCCGAGTGGTGCCGCAGCTGACCCACCGGAGCCGCCGGCTCTGGACGCGCGGCGTGCTCGCCTCCCTGGCTGTCCTGGCCGTGCTCCAGGGAGGCGTCGCCTACCAGCTGGCGGTGCGCAGCCACCGGCCCCCGACCTTCCTGCGGGGCGGCAGGTTCGACCAGTCGGCGCCCGTCGGACCTGGTGCCGGCCCGGTGGGAGCGACGCCGGCCGCGCCGGCCCCGGCTGTCGCTCCGACGACGATCACCGCCGGGCCGGGAACGGGTGGAACATCGAACAACGCGTTGCCAAGCGGCCGCGGCGTCGGCGCGGGTCCGGGGCCCAGGTCGGGAGCCATTGGCGCCGCGGCGACGGTCCCGCGCCTCGGAACCTACACGTGGGCAGTCAGCGGGACGGAGACGGCGACGGGGTTCGGGAGCCGCTCCTTTCCCAACCAGATGACGATGGTCGCCCACGGCGACAACGGGCTCGGCCCGAGCCAGGTCGTCCTCGACATCACCTACTCCAGTGACCACACCGAGCGGGAGATCCTCGACCGGACCGCCTCGGGCCTGGCGTTCGACTTCGAGGGCGGCCAGGTGACCTTCGGTGGGGTGTCCCAGAACAACCAGGGCGACTACCGGCCGCCGATGGTCCAGGTGCCCGGCCAGCTCTCCCCGGGGCAGACCGTGACCGGCACGAGCCAGGTGATCGCGTCGGACGGGTCGACCGAGCGCACCGAGGACTGGACCGTCCACGTGGTCGACCAGGAGACCCTGACGGTGGCCGGGCAGGCCGTGCCGACCTGGAAGGTGACCATCGACCGGGTCAGCAGGCCGGGGTCGTCGCAGAAGATCACCCGGAGCCGCACCTACTGGTACGACCCCACCCGCGCCCTGTGGGTCAAGTACACCGAGCGCGAGCACGGGGAACAGCCCTACGGGCCCTTCACGTTTACCTATGACGACGACCTGACCGCGACCCTGTCGTCGTTCCAACCTGCTTGAGAGACGCAACGCAGATGCTCACCGAGCTGTTCTCATTCCCCAACCCGGTCAACGAGGTCTCTGCCCGGCTGGTGGCCGGTGGCGTCATCGTCGCGACCGTCGTCGCCATCGCCGCCGACCAGCCCTGGCTCCTGGCCGTCGTCGCCTATGGGTTCGTGGCCAGGGTCCTCACCGGGCCGAGCCTCAGCCCCCTCGGCCAGCTGGTGACCCGTGTGATCACGCCTCGCTTGCGCGTCGCGCCCCGCCTCGTTCCGGGGCCGCCCAAGCGGTTCGCCCAGGCCATGGGCGTGGCGTTCAGCGTCACCGCCGCCGTGCTCGCCCTCGGGTTCGGACTGCGGGGGGCGGCCTACTCCGTCATGGGCGGCCTGCTGGTGGCGGCGAGCCTCGAGGCATTCCTCGGCTACTGCCTGGGCTGCAGGATCTTCGCCCTGCTGATGCGGGCCGGCGTCATTCCCGAGAGCGTCTGCGAGGAGTGCAACGACATCTGGGGTCGCCCGCCCGCCGGGCGTCAGGCTGCCTGAGCGCGCCAGAAAGCGCCGACCCCGCCCTCGTCGATTTCACAGCGGCCTCATGGGTGCTAAAGTCCACTAATCTGATGAACAAAGTAGAGAATCCCGTGGTCGCCCGCTCGCAGCTCGGTCCGCCCGAGCTCCTGGCCGCCGTTCGTCGCCTGGCTCGGACCGGCGGAGTCCCCGAGACGAGCTCGCTCCGCGGGCTTCTCCCGACGGGTACGAGCAAGCGATGGTACGAGCCCCTCTTCGCCGAGGAGGGACTCGACGCGTGGCTCCTCTGGTGGTCCTGCGGAGGCGACATCGATCTTCACGACCACGGCGGCGCCTCTGGAGCCATCTACGTTCTCGACGGGAGCCTGGTCGAGACCAGCGGCACCCCGCGCTCGCATCGCCTCCGCGTGCGGACCATCCAGGCAGGCGGGTCCATCGCCTTCGGCCCCGATCACGTGCACGACATCGTCAACAGCGGCGCAGTGCCGGCGGTGAGCTTGCACGTCTACGGGCCGCGCCTCGAGGCCATGACCTACTACCGCATCGATGAACGCTCGGGCCGGCTGCTCCGGGACCGGTCGGAGCCGGTGGACACGCTCACATGAGCGGTTGCAACGTCGATCGTCACCTCGCCGAGGCCAGGGCCCGGCTTCGGCGCCTGGACCCGGGACAAGCGAGGGCTGCCGTGCAGGCGGGAGCGCTGCTGGTCGACATCCGCCCGGCGGAGCAGCGCCACCGCGAGGGCGAGGTTCCCGCCGCTCTCGTCGTCGAGCGGAACGTCCTCGAGTGGCGTCTCGATCCGACGAGCAACGCTCGCGTCCCAGAGGTCTCCGGCCCCGATCAGTCTGTCGTCGTGCTCTGCTCCGAGGGCTACGCATCGAGCCTCGCCGCGGTGTCCCTCCAGGCGCTCGGTCTCTGGGCCGCGACCGACGTGATCGGAGGATTTCGGGCCTGGGCGGCGGCGGGACTTCCCACCACTGGCGGTCAGACCGCCTGAGCGGCCTTGCGCAGCTCGGCCAGGGCGTCGGGCAGGTGGTCGGCCAGGTCCCAGATGTCGGGCATGGTCTCCCGGCAGGCAACCAGGCCGAAGCCGAGACGGTCGACGTAGCTCCACACGGTGATGTTCAGCCCGATCCCCTCCAGGATCGGACCCATCGAGTAGAGGTCGAGCAGGCGCGCGCCGGCGATGTGCAGGGGTTGGCGGGGACCAGGCACGTTGGAGATCACCAGGTTGATGGGTGGGCGGTGGCGATCCGCCAGCTTGAGGCGTGAGTACAGCCGCATCCAAGCCGAGAAGATGCGCGGCGGGGTGACCTCGCTCCAGTCGACGAGCATCTCGGGGCCCAGCGCGTCCTGCACCTCCTTCGCCGCCCGGGTGACGTCGTGGATGGCGTGCAGGCGCTCGACGGGGTCGGCGATGTCGGTCCGCAGCGACGTGAACAGGTTGGAGACCCGGTTGCCCGCCAGGCGTGGCCCCTCGGGCTGGTCGGGCGAGCCGGTCGACACCGGCACCCCGGCGAGCAGAGGCCGCTCGGGCAGCTCGCCCCGCTCGTCCAGGTACCGTCGCAGGGCGCCGGCGCACAGGGCCAGGACGACGTCGTTGATCGTCACGCCGAAGGCGCCGCGGACGGCCTTGACCTCCTCGAGCGGGAGCGACGCCATGGCGAACCACCGGTTGGGGGTCAGGGCCCGGTTGAACGACGTGCGCGGCGTGCTGAAGGGAAGCGGCGGCGAGAGCGCGCCCGAGCGTCGTCGGCGGACCACGGCGGTGAGCCCGGCCGCCGTCCTGCGAACCAGGCCGGGGAGCGTGGCGAGGTTGCGGAGAAGGTCGCGGAGCGCGCCGACCAGGCGCTCGGTGCCGGTCGGGATGGGCTCCGGTCGCCAGGGACGGGACGGTGGGGCGACCGGCGCCGCGTCGGCCTCGTCCTGGGGGGGGCCTCCCGCGTCGGCCGGGTCGGCCTCGTCCTGGGGCCGACCTCCCGGGTCGGCCTCGGCGTCGAGCACGTTGGCGAGCATGGCGGCGGCGGCGACGCCGTCGGCGGCGGCGTGGTGGATCTTGGCCACGAAGCCGATGTGTCCGTGCTCGATGCCCTCGACCACCCACAGCTCCCAGAGCGGGTGGCTCCGGTCCAGTTGGCGGCTGGCGATGTCGGAGATGAGCTCGCCGAGCTGGTGCGGCCCCCCGGGCGCGGCGATCTCGGCCCGGTGGAGGTGGTGGGCCAGGTCGAAATCGGGATCCTCGACCCACAGGGGATGGTGCAGTCCGCCGGGGACCTCGACCAGCCTGCGCCGGAAGGGTGGGAGCAGGTGCAGCCGCTCCCCGAGCACCTCCCCGACCCGTGCGAACGAGTAGCCGCCGGGGACCGTCGTCGGGTCGACGATCGAGATCTTCAGGGTGTGCATGTGGAGCGTCGGGGTCTCCATGTAGAGGAACCCGGCGTCGATGCCGGTGAGCCGCTCCATGGCGGGCTAGGCCGTGGCCGTGGCCGGGACCGCCGGCAGCTCGGCCAGGCCCGATGCGGCGAGGGCCGAGTCCACGAAGTCGCCGAGCTCGCGCGTCCAGAAGAACCCCACGTGATTGCCCGGATACCAGTGGATGCTGGGGCGGCCCCAGTGGAGCCAGAGCCGCTGGGCCTGCCCGGGAGGGGCCAGGCGGTCGGCGAGCCCGGCGTAGATGAACCGACCCCGCTCGGGGACGCGGGGTTCGAGCGCCAGCGGTGAGACGGTCCGGTGGATGCGGTTCGCCTCCTCGCCGGCGAGATGGTGCTCGGATGCCCGGCGGCGGATGTGCGGAGGTGAATGGTGGAAGAACAGGCGCGGCAGGTCGGTCGCCGGTATGCCCGCGATGGCGCAGTCCAAGCCGTCTTCCAGGCCGGCCATGAGGGCCGCCATGTAGCCGCCCAGGGAGATGCCGTAGAGGCCCACGGCGGGCGCGCCCTCGCGCCTGACCCAGTCGAGCAGCCGGCGCACGTCCCACACGCCCTGGGCGATCCCGTGGATGCTGTTGAGGACGTCGAAGGACAGCAGGCTGTCCGAGCCCAGCCGGCTGAGCTTGCGGGGGCCGTGGCAGGGCAGCACCGGCAGGAGCAGGTTGAGCTGGAGGTCCCGGTGGAGGCGCACGGCCCGGAAGGCCGGCAGGTCGAGCATGGCGCTTCCCGTCCCGAACCCGTGCAGGCACACCAGCCAGGGACGGGGCCGGCCGGGGTGGCGCAGGACCCAGGCGTGGGCGGTCCGGTTCGGCGTCCCGTCCAGCCAGCGCTGCCGCCCCGGCTCGTCGGCGTGCGGCTCGTAGCCGCTCTCGAACGACAGGTGCTCGTACGGGATCCCCCGCGTCCACGCCAGGTCGAAGGGCCGGCACGCCTCGATGGCGGGCGACGACAGCGCCGGCGGATCGGGGTGGTAGGAGGCGGGGTCGGCGACCCACCCCCGGCGTTCGAAGAGGTCGGCGGCTTCGAGGACCTCGCGCCCGACGCGCTCGTAGTCGGCGCGGTGCGGGTAACGCCTGGGGCTCTTCATCACGGCCAGCAGGAGCTCGTCCATCGCAACCTGGGCAGCCAGCCCGGCGCTGGGCGGCGGCGTCGGCGGGTAGGCCGTCGTCGCGTCCTGCCGGCTGCGCGCCCAGGAGCGGGCGACGAAGGCAGCGGTGCGCGGTGCGGTCATGGCGATGCGGACAGGCGGGTCGGCGGCTCGCCGAATACGCCGGTACAGCTCCGCCGGCAGCGGCCGACCTGCCGCAGGCCCGCCAGGCCCAGCGTCCCCCGGATCATCAGCCACTAGCATGCACCTGATGGTACGTCAGGACGCTGGGGACCGAACAGGACCATCGTCGACGTTCAATCTCGGTGATCTGTTCGAGCTGGTGGCCGACGCCATCCCGGAGCGAGAGGCGATCGTCGCCGGTGAACGGCGCCTGACCTACCGACAGCTCGAGGACCGCGCCAACCGGCTGGCCCATCACCTGCTGGCGGCGGGAGTGCGCGCCGGCGACCACGTGGGACTCCAGCTCCTCAACGGCACCGAGTACGTCGAGGCAATGCTGGGTGCCTTCAAGATCAGGGCCGTCCCCATCAACGTCAACTACCGCTACGTCGACGCCGAGCTGGCCCACCTCTTCGACGACGCCGACCTCGTCGCCGTCGTGCTCCACCGGCAGTTCTCCCCTCGCGTGGCCGCGGTGAAGCCTGACCTTCCGCTCCTGCGCAGCCTGGTCGTCGTCGAGGACGGCTCCGGCGAGCCGCCACCTCCCGGCGCCGTCGGCTACGAGGACGCGTTGGCGGGCGCGCCACCGGAGCGGGACTTCGGTCCACGCTCGGGCGACGACATCTACTGCGCGTACACCGGCGGTACGACCGGAATGCCCAAAGGCGTGCTCTGGCGGCAGGAGGACATCTTCTTCGCCGCCATGGGCGGCGGCGACCCGCTCCAGTCGGGCAACTTCATCGACCGGCCCGAGGAGATCGTCGACCGCCTGCTCGACCCCGGGATGGTCACCCTGGCGACGCCTCCGCTCATGCATGTCAGCGCCCACTGGCTGGCGTTCGTGTCGCTGTTCAGCGGCGGGCGCCTTGTTGTCACCCCACAGGGCCGCTTCGATCCCGAGGCCGTGTGGCGCCTGATCGGCGACGAGAAGGTGAACGTCCTCGTCATCGTCGGCGACGCCATGGCCCGCCCACTCGCCGACGCCCACCGGGAGGGCCGGCATGACACGTCGACGCTCATCGTGATCGGCTCGGGCGGCGCCATCCTCTCTCCGTCCACCAAGCAGAAGTTGTCCTCCCTGGTCCCGAACGCGCTCCTCGTCGACGGCTTCGGCGCCTCGGAGACCGGCACCGTCGGGAGCCGTTCGAGCCTGCCGGGCACGGTGGGCGACGACGACCTGCCCCGGTTCACCCTGAACGAGCAGACGACCGTGCTCGACGACCAGCTCCGGCCGGTCGTTCCCGGTTCGGCCATGACGGGCCGCCTGGCCCGGCGGGGTCACATCCCGCTCGGCTACTACAAGGACGAGACCAAGACGGCGAGCACGTTCGTCGAGGTCGACGGCGTCCGCTGGGTGCTGCCCGGCGACATGGCCAAGGTCGAGGAGGACGGCACGGTCGTGCTGCTCGGTCGGGGCTCGGGCAGCATCAACACCGGCGGGGAGAAGGTGTACCCCGAAGAGGTCGAGGCCGCGCTCAAGAGCCATCCGGCGATCTTCGACACCGTCGTGGTCGGCGTTCCCGACGAGCGTTGGGGCGAGGCGGTCGTCGCCGTGGTCGAGCCCCGCCCCGGCGAGCGCCCGACGCTCGACGACGTCCAGTCCTGGAGTCGGACCAGGATGGCGGGCTACAAGGTGCCGCGCCAGGTCGTGGTGGTCGACAAGGTACTTCGATCGCCGAGCGGCAAAGCCGACTACCGCTGGGCCCGCGACCGCGCGGTCGAGCCGGCCGCATCGACAAAGGGGGCATAGATGAGGCGACTGTCCGGTCTCGACTCCGTTTTCCTGTACGCCGAGACACCGTCGATGCACATGCACGTGACAGGAGTGATCCTGCTCGACCCGTCGACCATGCCGGGTGGCTATTCGATCGACACGGTCCGGCACATGCTGACCAGCCGGATGCACCTGCTGCCGCCGTTCCGCGAGCGGATCATGACCGTGCCCTTCCAGCTGGCGCACCCCGTTCTCATCGAGGACCCGGACTTCGACATCGACAACCATCTCTTCCGGGTGGGCGTGCCCGCGCCGGGCACGCTGCACGAGCTGGCGGAGCTGGTGGGCAACATCGCCAGCCGCCCCCTCGACCGGAGCAAGCCGCTGTGGGAGATGTGGGTGGCCGAGGGCCTGGAGCACGGGTACGTCGCCATCGTCGCCAAGATGCACCACAGCGTCATCGACGGCGTCTCGGGCGCTGATCTCATGGTGCACCTGTTCGACCTCGAGCCCGACACCCAGGTGGAGCCTCCCGATCACGAATGGGAGCCCGAGCACAAGCCGTCCGATCTCGAGCTCGTCGGCCACTCGGTCGTGTCCCGCGTCCGGCACTGGCCCCAGGTGTTCCCGACGGTGGCCCGGACCGGCCGTTCCGCCCTGGAGCTGCTCCGCGTCGTCCGGCGCAGCGAGGGGCCGGGTGCGACGCTGCCGTTCACCGCTCCCCGCACGCGGTTCAGTGGCTCCATCACCCCTCATCGGGCGGTCGCCTTCGGCAAGGCCTCCCTCGACGACTTCAAGCTGGTGAAGAAGGTCTACGGCACGACGGTCAACGACGTGGTGCTGGCCGCGTGCGCCGGGTCGATGCGCCGGTGGCTGGTCGCCCACCACGACCTGCCCGACAGGTCTCTTGTGGCGTCCGTTCCGGTCTCGATCCGCACCGAGGAGAGCCCGGACGAACCCGGCAATCAGCTCTCGGCAATGTTCGTCGGCCTGCCCGTGCACATCGAGGACCCGGTCGAGCGGCTCCTGAACATCCGGGGCGACACCAGGTCGGCCAAGGAGGTGCACGGAGCGATCGGCGCCGATGCCCTGCAGAACTGGGCCGAGTTCGCGGCGCCGGCGGTGTTCGCCCGAGCCGCCCGCTTCTACTCGGCCAGCAAGCTCGCAGACCGCCACCCCGTGGTGCACAACCTCGTCATCTCCAACGTCCCCGGACCGCCCGTACCCCTCTACAGCGCCGGCGCCCGGGTCTTGGCCGTCTACCCGTTCGGGCCGATCCTCGAGGGCGCGGGGCTCAACCTGACAGTGCTGTCCAACATGGGCTCGGTCGACTTCGGCGCCATCGCCTGCCGCGAGATGGTCCCCGACCTCTGGGACATCGCCACCGGCTTCACCGAGTCGATCGAAGAGCTGCGAAAGCTGGCCGAGGAGCGCGAGGCTCCCTAGCGGTCAGCCTCCGGTCAACCTCCGATCACGCTCGGCGCCTGCGAGCCCTCGACCAGGTCCCGCACCACCGGTCCCAGCTTGGCCGGGTCCCAACGGTCCTCCTGGTCGACGGACGGTCCCCGCCGCCACCCCTCGGCGGCCGCGATCAGCCCACCGCCGACCTCGAAGACCCGCCCGGTGACGCCCTTCGCCTCGGCGCTGCCGAGCCAGGTGACCAGCGGCGCCACGTTCTCGGCTGCCATGCGATCGAAGCCCTCCTCGGGCTTGGCCATCATGTCGGGGAACAACGACTCGGTCATGCGAGTGCGCGCCATGGGGGCGATGGCGTTGGCGGTCACGCCGTAGCGACCCAGCTCGGCCGAGGCCACGAGTGTGAAGGCGGCGATACCGGCCTTGGCCGTGGAGTAGTTGGTCTGGCCGACGTTGCCGAAGAGCCCGGCCGCCGAGCTCGTGTTGATGATCCTGGCGTCGGCCGGTTGGCCGCCCTTGGCCAGCTCGCGCCAGTGGACAGCGGCGTGATGGCTGACGCAGAACGTGCCCTTGAGGTGGACCCGGATGACAAGGTCCCAGTCCTGCTCGGTCATGCTCACGAGCATCCGGTCTCGCAGGATCCCCGCGTTGTTGACCACCACGTCGAGACGACCCCACGTCTCGAGCGCGGTCGAGACCAGGTGCTGGGCTCCCTCCCAATCGGCCACGTCGTCGCCGTTGGCCACCGCCTCGCCGCCGCCTGCGCGAATGGCGTCGACGACCTCGCCGACGACCCCCGACGAGCTCCCGGTCCCGTCCACCTCGGCCCCGAGGTCGTTGACCACGACCTTGGCGCCCTGGTGGGCGAACTCGAGGGCGTGACCGCGGCCGATGCCCCGGCCAGCGCCCGTCACGATGACCACCCGACCGTCACAGATGCCGCTCATGGCCCGAGTAGAACACATTCCACCGGCCCCGAGCCACCCCAGGCTCCGATCCCCCAGGAGGCCGGAGCTGACCGAGGAGCACGTGCCCGTCGCCTAAAGTTCCGCGATGGCTCGCATCGACATCCCCGCCGGTGAGGGCGGCGACGCCGTCCAGGTGTGGTCGCTTCGCCCGGAGATGGGCGGGGCCGTCGCCAAGCTGAGCGACGCCGCCTACAACAAGAGCATCCTGCCCGTCCGGGTGCGGGAGGCGGCCCGGATGCGCATCGCCCAGCTCAACGACTGTCCCATCTGACTGAACTTTCGGGCTGCGTCGGTGACGCAGCAGGGACTCACCGAAGACTTCTACCGCCACGTCGCCGACCAGCACGGGTACGACTACTCGGAGCAGGAGCGGCTGGCCATCGAGTACGCCGAGCGCTTCGTGCTCGACCACACCCGGATCGGCGACGACTTCTTCGCCCGGCTGCGGCAGTGCTTCAGCGACGCCGAGATCCTCGACCTCACCGTCTGTATCGCGACCTTCCTCGGGCTCGGCCGGCTGCTGCGGGTCCTCGGCATCGACGAGACCTGCGAGGTCGACGTCTAGACAACCGGAGCTCGTCGTGGCCGGGACCTCGTCGGGGTCCCGGCCACGCCCCCCTCGTGACCCCTACTCCGCCGCCAGCAGTCGCTGGCGGAGAACCGCCCGAGCGTCCTTCTCGGCGAGGATGGGCACGAAGTCGCGGATGCGGGCGTCGGCGTAGGCGTTGACCGCCGCGTCCATCTGCGCTTCGACCTCGTCGGCGGAAATGGGACGGATCGCCCGGTCGTACCGCCTGATCAGCTCGTCGGTCACCGACCGCAGGCGCGCCTCCTCGTCGCCGCCACCAAGGAGGTCCGCTCCGCCGCTCACTGCGACGAGTGATACATCCTGATGGCTTCCTGTGCAAGCACGTCTGTGTCGTGCGGATGTCGCACGCGCGCGGCGGTCAGCCGGTGTCCTACAGCTCCGCTGGCGGGACCGCGGCGGCGGTCACGCACTTGTCGACGCCGTCGATCGAGGAGAGATGAGACAGCAGAGACTCCGAGATCTGCCGCAGCTGGCAGAGCTGCTCGCGCGACAGCTGGTCGAAGAGGTGGGCGCGCACGCTCACGAGGTGCTTGGGGGCAGCCTCCTCCAGGGTGGCCATGCCCTCGTCGGTGAGCACCGCGTACCACCCGCGCCGGTCGTTGGGACAGCTCTCCCGGCGCACCCAGCCCGCCTTCTCCAGGCGGCCGATGGCGTGTGACATGCGGCTGGGGGACGACTGCGTCGCTTCGGCCAGATCGTTCATCCGCAGCGCCCGCTCGGGCGCCTCGGAGAGCAGGTCGGCCTGGAGCTCCCGGTCCAGCTGGGCCCAGAGCAGCCGGGTGGCCGACAGAAAGGCGCGCCAGGTGCGCTGCTCCTCGTCGTCCAGCCAGCGGATCTCGCTCACAGCCCCAGTCTACCGGACCCGGGCGCCGTTCCCTTGAGCGCTGAAATAAACGGACCTAGTCTCGGGTTCAATCCTGCAGAGCCCGACGGAAGGAGCCCACACATGTCCAATGTCGCCACCCAGATCCCCCCCGGTTACGTGGCCGGAACGTGGGATATCGACCCTGTCCACTCGGAGGTTTCCTTCTCCGTACGGCACATGATGGTGAGCAAGGTCCGCGGCCGCTTCGGGTCGTTCCAGGGCCAGATCACGACCGGCGAGGACCACCTGGCCTCCTCGGTGAACGCCACCATCGACCTGGCGTCGGTGGACACCAACGACGAGACCCGCGACAACCACCTGCGCTCGCCCGACTTCCTGGACGTCGAGAACCACAAGACCATGAGCTTCACCTCCACCTCGGTGAAGCCCAGGGGCGACGGCTATGTCGTCGAGGGTGAGCTGTCCCTCCACGGCGTGACCAGGCCGGTGACCCTCGACCTCGAGCCCAACGGCTTCGGGCCCGACCCCTTCGGCGGCACCCGGGCCGGTTTCTCGGCCAGGACCGAGATCAACCGCAAGGACTTCGGGATCGCCTTCAACATGCCCCTCGAGGGCGGTGGCGTCGTCGTCGGCGACAAGATCCAGATCACATTGGAGGTCGAGGCGGTTCTCCAGAAGCCGGAGGCCTGATGGAGGGCAACGGATCGGGTCCCGACCGGACAGCCTTCGTCCTCACCGGTGGGGGCAGCCTGGGGGCCGTCCAGGTCGGGATGCTGTACGCCCTCCTGGAGGCGGGCGTGCGCCCGGACCTCGTGGTTGGCAGCTCGGTGGGCGCCCTGAACGGCGCCTACCTGGCTGGCCATCCGAGCCTCGAGGGCGTCGAGGCGCTGGCCGGCCTGTGGGAGTCGATCAAGCGCACCGAGATCTTCCCCATCAGCCCTCGGCGCATGGTCGCCGGCGCCCTTGGCTGGCGCAACCACCTCTTCGATCCCCTCGGCCTGCGGACGCTCATCCTGCGCGCCGACCTGGGTTTCGATCGGCTCGAAGACGCTCCCGTCCCGCTGCACGCGATGGCGACCGACGTGAGCACCGGTACACCCGTGGTGCTGTCTCGGGGTGACGTGATCGACGCCCTCATGGCCAGCGCGGCCATGCCGGGGGCCTTTCCTCCCGTCGAGGTGGACGGCCGGGCCCTCATCGACGGCAGTGTGACCGCCGACGCGCCGGTGGAGCAGGCCGAGCAGCTCGGGGGCACGAGCATCTACCTGCTGTCGACGTCGGCCCAGGACGAGACTGCGCCTCGCGGGGCCCTGGACATGGTGCAACGGGCGATAGAGCTCGCCCTCCGGCAGAGTGAGTCCGGCCGGCGGGCCGAGGTCTCGTCACGGGTCCCCCTCCACGTGGTGCCGGCCCCGCCCAGGGCCGGGCACTCGGTCTTCGACTTCGGTCGGACGACCGAGCTCATCGACTCGGGCTACCACCAGACGGCCGCCTGGTTGGCTGGCGACCTCTCCCAGCTGGTGGCCTGACCTCCACCGCCGGCGGTGCGGCTAGCGTCGTGCCATGAAGCTCGGGCTGCACGTGGGTTACTGGGGCGCAGGTCCGCCCGCCGACGCGACAAGCGCCATCGCCGAGGCGGAGCGACTGGGGTTCGACTCGGTGTGGACGGCGGAGGCCTACGGGTCGGACGCCCTCACGCCGCTGGCGTGGTGGGGATCGACGACCAGCCGGGTACGGCTGGGCACCGACCTCATCCAGATGTCGGCCCGCACGCCGACGGCCACGGCCATGGCTGCCATCACCCTCGACCATCTGTGTGGTGGACGGTTCGTGCTGGGTCTCGGGGTGTCGGGGCCCCAGGTCGTCGAGGGGTGGTACGGCCAGCCGTTCCCCAAGCCGCTCGCCCGCACCCGTGAGTACGTGTCGGTCGTCCGCCAGGTGCTCGCCCGCAAGGAGCCGGTGACCTCGGCTGGCGAGCACTACCCGCTGCCGTATCCAGGCGGAACGGGCCTCGGCAAGCCGCTCAAGTCGATCGTCCACCCCTTGCGCTCCGACATCCCGATCGTGCTCGGGGCCGAGGGGCCCAAGAACGTGGCGCTGGCGGCAGAGATCGCCGATGGATGGTTCCCGATCTATTACTCCCCGCGTCGCGAGGAGGTGTACCGGGACGCGCTGGCGGAGGGCTTTGCTCGACCTGGGGCGAGGCGCCAGCCGAACGACTTCGAGATACTCGCCATGGTGCCCGTGATCATGGGGGAGGACGTCGAGCGGGCGGCCGACTTCATGCGCCCGACCCTCGCCCTCTACATCGGCGGCATGGGCGCCCGTGAGATGAACTTCCACTACGACGTGTTCGTGCGCATGGGCTACGAGGAGGCGGCCAACAAGATCCAGCAGCTCTACCTCGACGGCAGCAAGGACGAGGCCGCCGCGGTCGTGCCCACCGAGCTGATCGAGGAGGTGGCCCTCATCGGCCCGCGCGCCAAGATCAAGGACGACATCGAGGCGTGGACCTCCTCGAGGGTCACGACGATCCTGCTGGGCGGGACCTCGGTCCCGACGATGCAGACGATGGCCGAGCTGGTTCTGTAGCTGCGCCAGCGGCGAGCGCCTGCTTGTCCACCTTGAGCATCGAGGTCAGCGGGAGCTCGGTCAGCAGCACGAGACGGTCGGGGGCCTTGTAGTCGGCCAGCTGTTGCGTGCACCAGGCGCGCAGGTCGTCGAGGTCGGGCTGGCGGCCGGCGGGCCCGGCGGTTGGGACGACGTAGGCGGCACCGATCTGGCCGAGCACCGGGTCGGGGACGCCGACGACGGCGACCTTGTCGACGCCGGGGTGCGCATCGAGGACGGCCTCCACCTCGGCCGGGTAGACGTTGTAGCCGCCGCGGATGTACATCTCGCTGCGGCGGCCGGCGAGCAGCAGATTGCCGGCCTCGTCGAGGCGCCCGAGGTCGCCGGTGGTGAGCCAGCCGTCCGCGTCGAGCACCTGCTCGGTTCGCTCCGGATCTCCCCAGTATCCCCGCATCACGGCCGCCGAGCGGCAACGGACCCTCCCGACGTCCTGCGTCGGGTGGCCGTCGTCGTCGACCACCTCGAGCTCGACACCCTCGCAGGCACTGCCGACCGTGCCCGAGACGACCTCGTCGGGGTCGCCGATCCGTGACCGGGTGGTGATGGCGGCCTCGGTGCTGGCGTAGGCCACCACCACCGGGCAGCGCAACCGCCGCCGCATCTCCCGCACCAGCTCGGGCGGCACCGTCGACGCGCCCGTACCGGCCACCCGCAGGCTGGAGACGTCCGTGGCGTCGAACCGAGGGTCTGCCAGCATCAGCGACCACTGGGTCGGCACGCCCTGGGCGACGGTGACCGCCTCCGCCTCGATGAGCCGCAACGCCTCACCCGCCTTCCAGGGGCTCGGGACGATGACGGTGGTGATGACGTTGACGAGCTCGTCCCAGGGCTTGGTCATGTAGCCCACGTGGGCGAAGGGCAGCGGCGACAGGCGGTGGTCCCCGGGGCGGCTGAGGTCGCCGGAACC
>VAWP01000146.1:10346-11528 GCA_005888295.1 Actinomycetota bacterium | reverse complement strand
CAGCACCTGGAAGGGTCCGATGATGTCGAGGAGTGTGAATCGCGGGTAGAGGGCGAGAGCGATCTGCATGGCTACGATCCTTCCTTCGCCGAGACGGGGAAGCTGAACATCATGCCGCTCTGGTTGTGCTCGGCGATGTGGCAGTGCGCCATCCATAGGCCGGGGTTGGAGATGTCGAGGAGGATGTCGACGGTCTCGCCGGCACGAACCAGCACGGTGTCCTTCCACACCAGGTTGGGCTCGGCCTCGCTGTCGCGAGAGATGACCAGGAAGCGCCCGGCTCCGTGGATGTGGAAGGGGTGGTGCATCGGATGGTCCTGCTCCATGTCGTTGACCAGGCGGATCTTCACCTGGTCACCGACTCGGAACGCCCAGTCGATCTCCCAGTTCTCCTTGCCGGTGTCCTGATCCACGAGCTTCCAAATCATGTTGCTCGAGTCCGTCCTGGCGTTGATCTCGGGCATGAGATCCTCCCACTCCAGCCCGTCGGCCGTGTCGTGGGCATGGGTGTTGGGCAGGTGCCGGGCTCGGTGGTGACGAGATCGGGGTGCATGGGGCAGGTCCAGGACGTCGGCTCTTGTGGGATGAGCTTCATGCCACAGGTCGGGCAGGTACCGGGCTCGGTGGTGACGACGTCGGGGTGCATTGGGCAGGTCCAGGATGAAGCCTGCGTGCTCTCGTCGCCGTAAAGGAGTGGCATCAGTGACTTGAAGGCCAGCGTCTTATCTGGCTGTCGCTCACGAGCTGCGTCGACCCTCACCCGTTCGACGGCAAGCTCGGCGCTGGTTCGGAGCTCCTCGAAGTCGCCACGAAACGACGGCTCGATGGGCTCGTCATTGACTACAACGGTACCGAGGTCGTAGGCGTGGCCCGGGGTGCGATGCTCGAGCGAGACCGGTCCCGGCGTGTCGAACAACACGTCGAGGATGGCTCGCTCTGACGGTGCCAGCAGGACCTCCTCGACGAAGGTCTCGTGCTCGTGTCGCCCGCTGTCGCCGCCCACCAGCTTCATGCGTGCTCCCGGCAGGGCGACGTTGAAGATCCGGGTGTTCGCCGTGTTGGTCAAATGGAAGCGCACGACCTCGCCGGCACTGGCTTCAAGCTTGAATCTCGCTTGACCGCCGGTCAGCATGAAGTTGCCGAAGCGACCCATGGCGACATGGGTGGGCCCGGCGTGATGGA
>VAWP01000146.1:1868-10271 GCA_005888295.1 Actinomycetota bacterium | reverse complement strand
GGCCCATGTCCAGGCCGTAGTCTTCGCGGATGTGGGGGTGGGACCAGTAGAGACCGGCATCGGGGAAGCGGAGCCGGTAGGTGAACTCGCCGCCAACCGGGATCGGCGCCTGGGTCTCGTGCGGCACCCCGTCGTACTCGTTGTCGAGGCGTAGTCCGTGCCAGTGGACGGTCGCCTCGACGTCCCCGTCGTTGTGCACGCGAACGCTGATCTCCGACCCCTGGGGAACCCGAAGCGTCGGACCGGGGATCGAGCCGTTGTAGGCGAGCATGCGCACGCGGTTGTTGTCGAGCTGCTTGACGACGGGCGCGATACGCAGGTCGAACGCATCGCCGTCAGCGAGCTCCACCAGCGGCGGCGGGAGACACTCCTCGAGGCCAGAGGTGTCTGTAGAGAATGTCGACGTGTGGACTGGTGAATCGTGAGCGCTCATTGCGGTGTCTCCGAGAGGTCTTCGAGGATGGCCTTGAGGTCGTCGGGTACGGGCATCGGCTGGAGCGCACTAACGTCGGCACCGCCGGTGTTGCCGACGGGATAGCGCCCAGTCCACGAACCAGGGCCGGCTACCACGAGGCGCAGCAGTTGGCCGAGCACCTCGCGACGGTCGCGTCGCCGGAGCCCACAGCCGAGCATCGCCAGGTGTGTCCGCACGTGCGGGCCTGCCATCGGCTGGCTCAGGGTGTTGGCACGCTCCAGGTGGCTCCACTCGCCGGACAAGTCGCCACGCGTTCTGGCGGAGCGCGCCGCGGCCCGCTCGTCAGCCCATGCTCGGAGCACGACGGCCCGCCTTGGCGCCGTGAGAGCTCCACTGGGAAAAGACGCCATCGGTGAGACCCTCCCCTGTCCTGCCAGTGGCACATGCTGATGCCGCCGGCCTCAACATGGCGCCAGCGATGATCGCGCGGCGGTGACAGTGATGCTATGGGAAGAACGGGGGATTTCAGGTAGTACGAGAGGACTAGTACGGATTGGAATGGCGCCCTCCTACCGTCAGACTCGCGACCGCGAGCTGTGACGAGTCCGCGCCTTCGGCCGCGCACGAAGAGCAGTAACCCAGTGCGTCGCTCCGACAAGCCGGCGAGACTAAATCGGGGGCGGGCCGTTCCTGATCCGCGGCACCGAACGGTTCCTGCGGTGCGGATCGGCATCCATGCCGGGTCGCTGCTCTACCGGGAGGGCGACTACATCGGCGCCAACGTCAACCTCGCCGCCCGAGTGGCCGCCGCCGCCGCTCGCCACGAGTTGCTCGTGACGGAGGCAGTCCGCGAGCAGGCCGACGGGTTGGCGGGGGTCGAGTTCAGCTCCATCGGCTTACGGAGCATGAAGGGCGTGTCCGAGGAGGTCGAGCTCTTTCAGGTGCGACCGGTGTCCGATCGTCGGCTGCGGCCCGTCGATCCGGTCTGTGGCATGGAGCTTGATGTCGACACCATCGAGGCAACGCTGACTTGGCACGCCGAAGAACTCTCCTTCTGCTCAGCCAACTGCCTCGAGCGGTTTGCAAGGAACCCCGTTCGGTACGAAGAGGGCTGATCGGGAATTCGTTCGTTCGGTGGCAGCAGCCAAGTGGGTCACGAAAGGAGGGACCGACCTGGCAGCCGGATACCAGGTTCGATTCTCGGCTCCTAGGTGGCCTCGGAGGAGCATGATTGAGCCGGGTGTGGGCTCACGGTCCAAGAACGGCGTCATCCCGGGCGGTATAGCGACCATGATCGCGCCTCCTCTCGCGCATCCCAGTACGGCACTTTGGCCACGCGCCTGGCAGCAGCGCGAGGCGGGTTCTGGAGCGCGTGTTCTGGGACACCGCCGCCCTCGTCGGGTCCAACCTGAGCCGTCTGATCGCGTCGGTGTCCGGCGAGATGATTCCGCCATGCCCGAGACGCACACGAGGGCGCCCGGCTCAGTCAGTTGCAGGTGTCGGTATCTACGTACCGGGCTCGATCGGACCCGGTTCGGAGAAGCCCTCGATCGCTTGGACCTTTGCGAAGTTCTCGGCGATGCTCTCCGGGGTCAGATGTGGATCGGAGAACCCAGGTCCCATGACGATCGCGATGCGTTGGATTGCTCCGGCCTCCACGTTGTAGATGCTGTTCGTCTCCGAACATTCATCGCTCGCCAGCCACACAATGGCTGGCGCAACCGCCTCAACGGGCATGGTGCGCCTTCCCTCGGCTTCCGGCGTGCGGGACCCCGCGGCCGGGTGCATCCTTGTGTACGCGGCGGGCGAAATCGTGTTCACGAGAATCCCGTGCTCCGCACCTTCAATTGCAAGAATGCGCATCAGTCCGACCACGCCGCACTTGGCGGCCGCGTAGGTAGCTTGGCCCCGGATTCCAAACAGGCCGGCGACTGACGTCGTGAGGACGATCTTCCCGTAGCGCTGGGCGACCATGTGCGGCCAGGCGGCCTTCACCGTGTTGACAGGGCCACCGAGGTGGACGCGCCAGTACTGGTCGAAATCATCGAGGGTGGCGTCGACGAATGGCTGGCTTCCGCAGATACCAGCGTTGTTCACGAGAAGGTCAACTCTGCCGAAGTGCTCGATGGTCGTTGCGATCAGGTTGCTGCCACCGTCGGGGGTAGAAACGTCGCTGCTATTCGCGATCGCCTCACCTCCACGTGACCGAATTAGGTCGGCCACGTCTTCCGCGATCGTCGAGTCCTTCCCGAACCCTGATACGTCGGTGCCGAGGTCGTTCACCACTACTCGGGCACCGCGCTCAGCGAGCAGTTCGACGTATGCCCGTCCCAACCCGCCGCCGGCGCCAGTCACAACCGCGACTTTCCCTTCAAGCGAGATCCGTGCAGTCATCTGCCAATGCTAATCCTCCGACAGCCATACAGCCGTGGTCCACACCTTCGATCACCGCGCCCGATTCGGCGATCTGGTCGCTCACGCGGAGGTGGGCGACGCGTCCCAGAACGCGCGGCTGCCCCAGACCTCCTCTGTATCGCGGACCGCCGGCAAGGACGCTGCGCGTCATAGGACGTTGACCGCGTGGCGATATCCGACTCGTAGCCGACACTCTGAGGGGCGTTTGGCCACATACGGTCGCCCCAGCCCTGAACGAGCACTGGTTGCAGCTATTCACTAGAAGTCGTAAGCTCGCCGTGCGGGCAAGAAGGGGGTTTCGACGTGGCTACATTCATTGGAGCATTCCCGGTTTTGCCGGGCAAGGAGGACCAGGCCCGGAAGTTCGCCCAGGAGACAATGGGCCGGAGCGAGGAGTTCTCCGCATCGCAGAAGCGCGGCGGGGTGACCAAGGAGGAGTGGTCGCTCCAGCAGTCGCCTATGGGATCGCTTGTGCTCGTGCACTTCGAGGCGGCCGATGTCGAGAGGGCGTTCGCCACGCTGGCCCAGTCCTCGGAGGCCTTCGACGTGTGGTTCCGTGGCCGTGTGCAGGAGGTCAGCGGTGTCGACCTCGGCGCCGAGCCGGAGGGACCACCGCCAGAGATCATCCTCGACTGGCGCGCCTGACGACGCCTGGGCGCGGACCCCTCGCTAAACCAGCACACTGCATATCTTCATGCCGGCTCCCGGGCGATTGTGGTCGGCGTCGCCTATTGCTCCGTCCGTCTAATGGATCTACGTCGTCTCGTCAGACCAGCTCACTGAGCATCGGCCTCCCCCGTCCAATCCGTCCGAAGAGTTCAAAGCACTTGTTGACCATCCCAGCCGGACAAAGCCGTGGAGCGGCCGGGTCAGGCCCACTACCAGGACTTTTGCGCCCCCGGGAGGATTCGAACCTCCGACGCACGGTTTAGGAAACCGACGCTCTATCCTCTGAGCTACGGGGGCCTCGAGCAGCTGAGGAGCGGGTCCAACTCTAATTCCACCCGCTCGAAACCACTCGCCACGGAGCCAGCCTGCGCACACGCCTCACCCCTCGGCCGCCAGCGCCGCGTCTATGGTCGCCAGGTGCCGGGCCTTGGCCGAGTCGTCGAGGAAGGAGGCGACGAACGAGTTGCGCGCCAGCTGGGCGACGTCACCCACCCCCAGGCCGAAGGTCTCGACGACACCACGGAAGTTCTCCTCCACGTAACCACCGAAGTAGGGCGGGTCGTCGGAGTTGATGGTCACCAGCAGCCCCCGGTCGAGCAGCAACGGGAGGTTGTGCTCCCGCAACGACGGGAAGACGCGGAGCTTGACGTTCGACAACGGGCACACCGTCAACGGCACCTGCTCACTCGCGAGGCGGGCAACCAGCCGGTCGTCCTCCAGGCACCTCACCCCGTGGTCGATGCGACGCACGCCGAGCAGGTCGAGCGCCTCCCAGATGTACGAGGGCGGACCCTCCTCGCCAGCATGGGCGACGGCGAGCAGGCCCATCTCCCGGGCCTGCCGGTACACGGCCTCGAACTTCGACGGAGGGTTCCCCGACTCGGAGGAGTCGAGGCCCACGGCGCTGATCCACGACACGAAGGGTCCGGCCTGCTCGAGCGTCTCCATGGCCGCCTCGGCGCTGAGGTGGCGCAGAAAGCACATGATCAGGCGCGACGAGATCCCCACGCTCGCCCGCCCGTCCTCCAGGGCGCGGTGGATCCCGGTGACGACCGTCTCGAAGGAGACACCCCGCTCGGTGTGGGTCTGGGGATCGAAGAAGATCTCGGCGTGGCGGACGCCCTGGCCCGCAGCCAGTCGCAGATAGGCAGACGTCAGATCGTAGAAGTCCTGCTCGGTGACCAGCACGGCGCACCCGGCGTAGTAGATGTCCAGAAAGGACTGGAGATTGTCGAACACGTAGGCCCGGCGGACCGCGTCGACGTCGGGGTACGGCAGCGAGACCTCGTTGCGCCCCGACAGCTCGAACATCAGCTCGGGCTCCAGCGTCCCCTCGATGTGGAGGTGCAGCTCGGCCTTGGGCACGTCCCGCACGAAGCTCTCCACGCTCACCGGGAACCGCCCCCTTCACTGCGCTCGATCATGCCAGCCAGGCCGTCCGGCGGGCAGGACGGGCTCCGTAGTTCGCTTCTATACTCCGCTGCGCCATTTGTCCTCAACCCGAGGAGGGCGAGGTTCCTCCCGCGCGACATCCTGTCGTCGTGTCCGCGGCCATCCCGGGCGATGGCAACCGCCTGCTTGCCGTGTGCCGGCACGACACCGATCGCTGGGACGCGCCGGGCGGCTACCTCGAGCGCGACGAGACCGTCGAGGAGGCCGTCGGCCGCACCGTCTGGGAGAAGACGGGCCTGCTGGTGCGGCCCGTGATCCTCACCGGGGTGTACAAGGACATGGACAAGGGCGAGGTGGCGCTCGTTTTCCGGTGCAGCCTGATCGGCAACGACGTCGACCGCCGCGTCGAGGCCGCAGCCGGACGATGGCTCACCGCCGACGAGGTCTTGGCGCTCATGGACGACGCCAGTGCCGAGCGCCTGCTCGACGCCGTCCGCCTCGGACCTCCGAAGATCCGGTCCTACAACGGCGCCCGCCTGGCCGAGCACTGAGGCGGAGCCCGCCCACCTCCCCTGACCAGGGGATTGCCACCGGGGCCGACGGGGTACATCAGCGACAACGGGCGTGGGGACCAGGCACTTCTCGTCGATCGATCCCATGCCATCCCGTTCCGAGACGCCTCACCCAGCTGTGGCGGAAGCGAGGTGATCAGCATGGCCGTACAGAGCCCCGTCGTCATCGCCGAGGGCCAAACCGTCCCCGAGGGACACCCGATCGTGCGCCGCATGGTGCGCTTCGACTGGTCCGGCACCCAGCGGCACTGGGTGCCGGACGATCCGTTCACCACGCACGTGGTCAACGTGTTGCATCTGCTGCTGCCTGCAGGTGAACGGTGGTTCATCGACGTCGTCAACAAGGCCCGACCCCTCGTCCACGACGAGGAGCTGCAGGAGCGGATCAAGCCCTTCGTCCAGCAGGAGAGCTGGCACGCCTGGGCCCACACCGTTGTCCTCGAGCACCTGGCCGAGCAGGGGATCGACACCACGGCGTACACCGAGCGACTGGAGAAGCAGTGGTTCGGCCGAGTGCTCGCCGACCACCCGCGCTGGCCGAAGTGGCTCCAGCGCTGGTGGCTCAATCGCCGACTCGCCGTCGTCGCCGCCATCGAGCACTACACGTGCGTGCTCGGCCGTTGGGTCATCGAGAACGACGGCCTCGAGCGGGCGGGCGCCGATCCGGTCATGCTCGACCTCCTCCGTTGGCACGGAGCGGAGGAGGTCGAGCACCGATCGCTGGTCTTCGACGTCCACAACGAGGTCTCGGGCAGCTATCTGCAGCGAGCCACCACCATGGCCGAGGTGGTCTTCTTCCTGTCCCTCTTCTGGGTCCTCGGCGTCCAGTTCCTCATGCGCCACGACCCGTCGCTCGGTGGCGCCAAGCCCCGATGGAGGGACTGGCTGCGGGCCGCCCGCCAGGAGCGCGTCCCCTCCCCCGGCTTGCTGTACGGTGCGGCGCCGCGGTACCTCCGTCCGGGACACCATCCGATCCAGGAGGCCTCGACCCAGATGGCGCTCGAGTACCTCGCCCGGTCTCCGGCGGCGAGGGCGGCGCAGAAGGGCTGAGCCTCCCTGTGGTCGCCCTCGGCGTCCTCGTCGCGGGCGTCGCGCTGGCGCTCGTCGCCCAGTTCGCGCTGTCGTCGTGGGCCGAGTCCAGTCAGCTCGACCACGACCTCCAGCACGGCATCATCTTCGTGGCCGGGGTCGGCGTCGGAGCATCGCTCGTCGCGCTCTACCGTCTGGGGCGACGATCGGCGAGCGACTGACCCACACGGCGAAGACGGCGACGACGCCGCCGCCTCCGGCCAGGCCCACCCACCACCACCATCCCGCCCCGCCCGCCGTCGGGAGGCGGTAGTCAAGCAGCCCGTGGTCGGTCGCGGCGACGAGGTGTGACCCCATGGGCAGCACCCGCCAGGTGACCCCGTCGCCCGCCAGCTGGGGCCAGCTCTGGTTCCACGTGCGGCCTCCGTCCAGGCTGGCGTCGACGCCGTCCTCCATCGTCCCGGCGTACGCCCGTCCGCCGGCGCCGAAGCTCACGCTCACCACGTGGACGCCGGTCGGACCAGAACGGTGGTTGTGGACCGTGAGCCCGGCCTGGGTCCGGCGCCAGGAGCCGCCGTCGTACACCTGCACGCCGTCGCCCATGGAGCTCGCCACCAGCTGACCGCGGGGACCGGGGTCGAGCATCACGACCCCGTACTGGCTCGAGCTGCGCGCCCAGCGGTCTCCGGTCCAGCGGTAGACGGCCTGCCCGTCGCTGCCGAACAGGCTCTGCCCGCGCCACGCCAGCGACCAGGCGCTGGCGGGATCGGCGAGGCCGGAGCTGAGCAGCTCCCACCGGTGCCCGCCATCGGTCGTGCGCCACATCCCCTGGTCGGAGCTGGCCCACACGGTGTCCGTCTGTGCGAAATCAACCGCCACGGCGTGGACGTCCGTGGCCTGGACCGGCAGCCGCTCGTAGGGTCCGTCCAGCTGCCGAGCACCCCACAGCCCGTCGACGGCGCCGGCGAGGACCGCATAGGGACCTCGCGCTGGCAGCTCGAGCCCCAGCACGGGATCGTCGGCGCCGAACGGGCCGACGCGACGCCAGTGCGGATCGCCGACACGCTGCACGAAGAGCCCGGCCCCGCCGGCGACGAGGTGCCGCCGGTCGGGGGTCAGCGCCAGCCGATCGAGGAACGCCTGCGGTCCCGCCGGCCTCCACGCCGCGCCGGCACCGGTCTGCGTCGGCAGGGCGGCGGCCCGACCGAGGAGCGCGGCCGCACCGATCGGGACCAGCAGGACCACCAGTCCCACCCACCGGGGCNNCGATGATGGACGACGTGCCAGGTGGTCGGCACGACCATCCACACCGACGCGATGAGGTGGGCGTCGGCCAGGTCGCCGCGCACCGGGGGCGACCACGGGACGAAGGCGAGGGCGCCGGTGACGATGACCGCGCCGTACCCCAGCCCGAGCGACCACGACAGCCAGCGCTGCCAGAGCACGAGCCCCGGCACCCCTGGCACCGCCGTCCGGAGGCCGACCCTGGCCACCTTGGCCACGAGGAAGACGACCATCGCCGAGCCGACGTAGAGATGGACCGCGTCAGCCGTCGCCAGGCGCAGCGGCGAGCGCAGGCCGCTGCCGACCAGCAGGTACGGCACGGCGCTCAGCCAGGCCAGGGTGACCAGCAGGACGAGCCCGGTGCCCAGCCAGCCCAGCGACGAGCGGGACCTCGAGCCGCCGGCAGGGGCGGACGAACCCACCCCGTCCGTGGGATCCGGCGTCAGCGGACGGCGCCGCGAGGGGCGACGGTCAGCCCCAGGCGGGACGTGCCCGCCAGCGTCAGCACGAACAGGCCGAAGGTAAGCACGTGCGCGGTGGTGCACCACAGGCAGATGGCCTTGATCGAGAGCAGCTCGGCAGAGATGAGGTACAGGGCGAAGCCCATGCCTCCGACGGCCAGGACCA
>VAWP01000146.1:0-1631 GCA_005888295.1 Actinomycetota bacterium | reverse complement strand
CTCACGCCGGCGGGCTCCAGGACGTCGTCGTCGCTCGCCGCTGCCGGGCGGTCGACCTCGAGCCTCGGGCTCATCGGGTCAGCCGCCCAGCTTGCCCTTGGCCGCTGTGATCGTGGGGCTGCTGCAGACCTGCGCCGGCTGGTTGTTGGTCAGCTGGCAGATGGCCGCCGTGAGGATGTTGGCCGTGCCGTTGACGTTCTGGGCGATAGGGTTCGAGGGGTCGACCAGGCTGCCCGCGATCGCCGCCATGGACTGGCCCTGGAGGACCTGGGGGCTGTAGCTGGCGCCCGAGACGATGGAGCGGTTGCCGAAGTCCACGAAGGGGATCCCCCCCGAGCTCTGGCTGTACGGCGGCGTGTCGAACTGCTGGAAGAGCTTCTGCTGATCAGCCGTCGGCTTCTGCAGTGTCGTGTAGCTGTTGCCCGACCGCTGGTTGCTCTGCTCTTCGACCGGCGTGAACACCAGGTAGGGGCTGGAGTACGTCGAGCGGTAGAAGCTGAAGGTCTTGGTCCCCGGGAACTGGTCGCTGGTCGCCGACTCCGTCGCTCCGAGGTTCGAGAACGTGCCGAACCGGCTCAGGGCCACCACCATGGGCCAGCGCTCGGCGGCGCAGAACGGGCAGTACTCGGCCCCGATGTAGAGCACCTCGGGCTTGCCGTTGCTGACGAGGGCGGGCTGGTTGCCCGTGGTGGCCTTCGGCGGCTGGATCCCCGAGGCACCGACACCGACGGCCGCCAGCTTGTCGGGCGGCACGTTGGTCGTCGCCTGGACGACGTCAGCCGGCGCCGGCGTCGTGGCCGTCGCCTTGGAGCCACCGCTCGTCACGGCCACGGCGACGATGACCACGACGACCGCGATGACGAGCCCGCCCGCGGCCCACGGCCACCAGGTCCACGATCTCCGCGGTGCCGGGCGGGAGGGGGCCGGCCGGGCCGGCTTGGCGCGGCTCGGCGGCGGCCGGCTCGGTCCTCCACGCGAGGACGTTCGTCCTGATTTGGCCACGTCGAAGTCCTAACTCCCTGCTGGCGGGCCCGGTCCATCATCAGGGCCACGCGCCGGAGACTGTACCGACCGAGCCCGGGTGTGTTGCCGCGACCCCCAGCCCGTCATCATGCCGGCGTAGGCGCCCGGGACCCGAGCGCAGCGGCCACCTCCGTTGCGGCGCGCTCACCCGATTCGGCGGCGCCGTCCATGTAGCCCGCCCATCGCGTCGCCGTCTCGGTCCCGGCCCAGTGGACCAGCCCCAGCGGCTGGCGCAGGACGGACCCGTAGTCGACGAGCGTGCCGGGAGTCGGAAAGCCGATCGGCCCGCCGCCGCTGAACTCCTCGCGGTTCCACAAGGCCTCGTAGTACCCGTCGATGCCCCCGAGAGGCTGGAGCGCCTGGGGCCCGAAGTAGTTGGCCAGGTCGGTCACGACCTGGCGGTAGCGCTCCTCCCGCGTCCGTGCCGACCAGTAGCGAGCCTCGTCGGCTTCGATGAAGCCCAGGATGGCTCCGGGGGTGACCTGCGGCGTCTGTGGATCCGGATGCGGTGTGTTGTCGAAGGTGGCGCGCACGGCCCCGCTGTCACTGGTGACCTGACCGGCCAGGCCCTGGTCGCGCCAGAAGGGCCGGGGGTAGACGACGTTCAC
>VAWP01000182.1 GCA_005888295.1 Actinomycetota bacterium | reverse complement strand
GCCGTGCTGCTGTGGGTCGCCGGGCTGGCTCACTGGGTCAGCGGCAACGTCGACTTCTCGCTGATGGGGAACATCCTCGTCGGCTCGATCCCCGGCGTGCTGATCGGGTCCCAGCTGGTCATGCGCATGCCCGCGGCCGGGCTGCGCCCGGTGCTGGGATGCGTCCTGCTGGGCTCGGCCCTCGGCGTGCTCAGCAAGGCCGGCGTCGCCGTGCCCGTCGGCGCGATCGTGGGTGTGCCGGCCGCAGTCGGCGTCGCGGCCTGGCTGGTGATCCGTGCACGCCGGGAGCCCCTGTCGCGCGTGGCGGCAACTCCGGAGCGGGCATGAACGCCGCCACGTACGAGCTCTCCCACCTGCGCGCGCTCGAGGCCGAGGCGATCCACGTCATGCGCGAGGTCGCCGCCGAGCTCGAGCGGCCGGTTCTGCTGTTCTCCGGCGGCAAGGACTCGATCGTGCTGCTGCGCCTCGCCGAGAAGGCCTTCCGGCCGGGCAGGTTCCCGTTCCCCGTCATGCACGTGGACACCGGGCACAACTTCCCGGAGGTGCTCGAGTTCCGCGACCGGCGGCTGGGCGAGCTCGGCGAGCGGCTCATCGTCGCCTCGGTGCAGGAGTCGATCGACTCGGGCCGCGCCGTCGAGGAGCTCGGCCCGCGAGCCTCGCGCAACCGCCTCCAGACCGTGACGCTGCTCGACGCAATCGAGGAGCACGGGTTCGACGCCGCCTTCGGCGGGGCGCGGCGCGACGAGGAGCGCGCCCGGGCCAAGGAGCGCATCTTCTCCTTCCGCGACGACTTCGGACAGTGGAACCCCAAGGCCCAGCGCCCCGAGCTGTGGAGCCTCTACAACGGCCGCATCCGTCGCGGCGAGCACGTCCGCGTCTTCCCCATCTCCAACTGGACCGAGCTCGACGTGTGGCAGTACATCGCCGAGGAGGGCCTCGAGGTGCCCCCGATCTACTTCGCCCACGAGCGCGAGGTGTTCCAGCGCGACGGGATGCTCTACGCGGTCAGCCCACACCTCGAGCTGATCGACGGCGAGGAGCCCTTCACCGCGTCCGTCCGCTACCGCACCGTGGGAGACATGAGCTGCACCGGCGCCGTGGAGTCGGCGGCGGGCACGCTGGAGGCGGTCGTCGACGAGATCGCCGCCACCCGCATCACCGAGCGGGGCGAGACCCGCGCCGACGACCGCGTCACCGAGGCGGCCATGGAGGACCGCAAGCGCGAGGGGTACTTCTAGATGCGCGCTGATCTCCTGCGCTTCACCACCGCGGGCTCGGTGGACGACGGCAAGAGCACCCTTATCGGTCGCCTGCTGTACGACGCCAAGTCGCTGTTCGAGGATCAGATCGAGGCGGTCGAGCGGACCAGCGTCCAGTGGGGCTTCGACTACGTCAACCTGGCTCTGTTGACCGACGGGCTCCGGGCGGAGCGGGAGCAGGGCATCACGATCGACGTCGCCTACCGCTACTTCGCCACGCCCAGGCGCAAGTTCATCATCGCCGACACTCCGGGGCACGTGCAGTACACCCGCAACATGGTCACGGGCGCCTCGACGGCCGACCTGGCGCTCATCCTCGTCGACGCCCGCAAGGGCCTGACCGAGCAGAGCCGCCGCCACGCCGTGGTGGCCAACCTCCTGCACATCCCCCACCTCGTGGTGTGCATCAACAAGATGGATCTCGTCGACTGGGACCAGGGAGCGTTCGAGGCCATCAAGGACGACTTCCGCGCCTTCGCCAGCCGCTTCGACGTTACCGATATCGTGTTCATCCTGGGCTGGTACCAGGGGACCCCGCTCCTCCACCACCTGGAAGAGGTGCACATCGCCTCGGACCGCAACCTGGTCGACGTGCGCTTCCCCGTCCAGTACGTCATCCGGCCCCACAACGACGCACATCACGACTACCGGGGCTACGCGGGCCAGCTGGCCGCCGGCGTGCTCCGCGTTGGCGACGAGATCGTGGTCCAGCCGTCGGGTCTCGCCTCGAAGGTCGCGGCCATCGACACCTACGACGGACCCGTCGTCGAGGCGTACCCACCGATGTCGGTCACGGTACGGCTCGAGGACGACATCGACGTCTCCCGGGGCGACCTGCTCTGTCGTCCCCACAACCAGCCGACCGTCGGTCAGGACATCGAGGCCATGGTGTGCTGGCTGACCGATCGACCGCTCCAGCCCAACGGGCGCTACGCCCTCAAGCACACGACGCGCTCGGCCCGGGCGGTCGTCAAGGAGCTCCGCTACCGCCTCGACATCAACACCCTGCACCGTGACGAGGACTGCGTCTCCCTCGCGCTCAACGAGATGGGCCGGCTCCACCTGCGGGTGACGGCGCCGCTCATGTTCGACGACTACCGGCGCGACCGGGCCACCGGCAGCTTCATCCTCGTCGACGAGGCGACCAACGCCACCGCCGGGGCGGGGATGATCCTCGGACCCGCCTGAGGGAGTGGCAGCGCCGGTGCCCGCCCTTTCGTAGAAGGGCGGTCAGCGGCGGGTGCCACTCACTCACCCGCCCCTCGGCGCCGAGCCGCTGCGCTCAGTCGAGCGCGGGAACGGTCGCCAGGTGGGCGCTGTCGTTGTAGCGCAGCAGCCGCCACCTGCCGTCCTCGCGCTCCCACTCGGTGATGGAGGTGTTGCGGGTGCGCAGGTCCAGTCGGGTCCCATCGTGCGCCAGACCCAAGAAGGCGACCAACGAGGCGTTGACGACGCCCCCATGGCAAGCGACGACAACGGTCTCGCCGTCGTGGCGGTCCGCCACGGACCGCAGCGTCGTGTTGACGCGCTGCAGGAACCCGGACCAGCTCTCACCGCCGGGGGAAAGTGGACGGTCGGGGTCGAGCGCGAAGTCGGGGCGCGGGTAGACGCGGGCGAACTCCTCCCAGGTCATCCCGTCGCTCTCCCCCGGGTGCAGCTCGCACAGGTCGCAGTCGGTCGTGAGATCGAGATCGCCCAGCGCCGGGGCGATGATCTCGGCCGTCTCGATCGCCCTGGGGAGCACGCTGGCGTAGAAGGCGCTGGCCTGGCGCATCTCGCCGGTCGCCTCCCAGCGGGCTCGCAGCGCCTCGGCCTGGGCCACGCCAAGGGGGGACAGGCCGCGACAACCCCGATGTCCTCCGACGATTCCCCGCGCGTTGCAGTCCGCCTCTCCGTGCCGGACCAGCACCAGATGGGTCGACGCCGCCGTCTCCGTCAATCGAGCTCCTGGACGAAGTGCTCGAGCTGGCGCAGGTTGCGACATTCGTAGGTGCCGTCGCAGTGAGCGGCGTACTCGGAGAGGATCGAGTCCCCGGTGTCCCAGTAGGAGCGGGGCTCGGGATCGAGCCAGTAGACGTGCCGGGCGCGCCGGCGAACCTCCTTCAGCACCCAGGACTGCGACGCGTG
>VAWP01000050.1:3114-32631 GCA_005888295.1 Actinomycetota bacterium | reverse complement strand
CTGGGGCTCTACCGTTGAGCTACACCCGCGCACGAGGTGCAACGCAGATTAATGGACAGCCGCATGGCGGGGGTCAACGGGCGGCTCGGCCGAGTGCATGGACCCCGTCAGCTGGTCGGGGAGGGGGGATTCGAACCCCCGACCGCCTGCCCCCAAAGCAGGTGCGCTACCACTGCGCCACTCCCCGTCGCGGATTCGGCCACTGACCTGCGGCTTTGGCTATATGTGTCGGAGGTGCCAAAGCGCGGATCAGGGGCCGCATCGAAGCCAAGAGTACGCGACCTGGAGAAGCTCGCTCGCTCGGCCCACACCAGGTCAGACGCGTTGTGAGCACAGCGCAAGGCGCTCGCTAGCCCAAAAAACGAGGCGTCAGCTCCGAAGCTCGGCCAAGGTCTGATAGATGCCCGAGCTGTCGAGGTACGACCCGACGGCCATGCAGGACCCCGAGGGGCACGACACGCTTGCGAGCGTCGGGTACGTCTCGCGGGGGTTAGGTGTCGGCTGCACCGTCCAGCTGGACCCGTTCCAGACCTCGGCGAGGGTCGACCCCCCGGAGGTGTCGGCGGACCCAACGGCCGTGCAGCTGCTCGCAGAAGCGCACGTGACGCCCCATAATTTGCCGCTGACGGCCGTCGGCTGGACCGACCACTGGGCGCCGTTCCACGACTCGATGAGTCCCCCCACCGCCGTGCAAGAGGTCGCCGTAGGACACGACACACTGTTGAGGCTGCTGTCCTGGTTGGGGCTCGGCGAGTCCTCGGTGGTCCAGGTCAAAGCCACCCGAAGCTCGGCCAGACTGGACAGGCCGGTCGCGCCGCCTGAATATCCCACCCCCGTGCAAAGGGATGGAGACACACACGAGACGCCGTCGAGAAAGTTCGCAAATCCATGTCCGTCCTGGGGCGACTCCAGCGTCCAGGTCTTCCCGTCCCATGACTCGGCCAGCGTCGAGGGGTTCGTAGTCGAGCTCTGATAGCCGCCGACGGCCACGCACGCCGAGGCTGACACGCAAGAGACCGAGTTGAAGAAGCTCGCGCTGGACGGGTTGGGAGTGGTCAGGATCTTCCACGCCGTCCCGTCCCAGGATTCGGCCAGGGTCGAGTCCACAGTCGTGGTCGAGTTCGCAGTCGTGGTCGAGGAGTAGCCGACGGCGATGCAGGGGTTTGCTGCCGGGCACGACACGCCGTACAGCCAGGACCCCACGGCGCCGGGCGGCTCGGGCACCGGCTGCATCACCCAGGCTCGCCCGTTCCAGGACTCGGCCAGCGCATGATCGTTGCCGGCTGCGTCCTTGAAGTCTCCGACCGCCACGCAGGCAGACTGCGAGCCGCACGAGACCGAGCTCAGCTGAGCCCCCGAACCCGACACGGTCGGTGTCGTCACGAGCTTCCAGGCCGGCTTGGCTGCCCAGCTGGTCCCGGGCGTCGCCACCAGCGATGCCAGCACGACCATCGCCCCAACAGCGACCCGTCGCATGCCTACCTCCCCAGCTATGTGTCTGGGGATCGAGAGACGGCGCGATGCGGGCTTTCGAGACCGGTCCCAGCGCTCCAAGTCAGTCCCCAGGCTTCAAGTGGTGGGGGTTCCTAGTTCATCGCCGCCGGAGACGTCAATCGGGGCGACCCTTCCCGCAGCACGAGAGCGGGTCAACTGGTGCAGGAACGAGAGCCACCGGAGTCTTACGCCAGGTCGGGTCCAGCCCTCACGGTGTCGTCTTCGTGACGCCCTCACCATCACGACCTCCTCCAGCGGGGCCCGAGCAGTAACAAACGTCGGCCTGCACAACGTCAAGAACGGTGTAAGCACGGGAACGCTGATTCGGCCCGCTTGACAGAGCTCGCTGCGCAGATGTAAGTACCGTCCCCGCATTACACGCTGAGGTAGGGAATGGTTCGTCTAGCTGGGGTCGTCAGGCTGGAATCTTGCGCGCGCCCCGCGCTTTCCCCTCGGGGCACCGAGAAAGGCTGGGGCCGAATGTCGAAACACCGCCCTTGGAGGGCGATCGCCGCCGCGGCGACTTTGGTCACCGGCCTGACGATTTCGGCCGGCACGGCGACCGCCGCGAGCGGATGGACCATCCAGAACACCCCGAGCCCGGGCGTCTCCACGGTCGACGGGGTGGCGTGCCCTGCGGCCAATGCTTGCGTCGCGGTGGGGGACGGCTCCTCGCAGGCAGAGGCTTGGAACGGCACTACTTGGACTCTCGAACCTGTCCCTATTCCTGCAGGCGCCGGGGGGATCGAGCTCACCGGCGTGGCGTGCACGTCAGTCGACGCCTGCACGGCGGTGGGTTACTCGGCGAGGCCCTTTAATACCTCGACCCTGGTGGAGGCGTGGAACGGCACCTCATGGTCGATCCAAAGCTCGCCTAATCCGGGAGGCCCTGGCAATGACGCCGAGCTGACCGGGGTGTCGTGCACCTCGGCGAGCAGTTGCGTGGCGGTGGGTTTCTACCACCCCGCCGTCGGGCCCGCCACGGACGCTCTGGCCGAGGTGTGGGACGGCTCTTCCTGGAAAATTAGGCAGGCAGTCACTCCCTCAGGCGCGACCTACGTCGCTCTCGACGGGGTCTCCTGCACGTCCACCAGCAACTGCATCGCGGTGGGCAGCCAGGACGGGTCCACCCTCGCCGAGCGTTGGGACGGAAAATCGTGGTCGATGCAGTCGACGGCCAGCGCCCCCGGGATTGGCAATGACGGCACTCTCTCCTCGGTCGATTGCACCTCGGCGAACAACTGCATGGCCGTGGGCGACGTGAATGGCCTTGGGATCACCCTGGCAGAGACATGGAATGGCACGTCGTGGGCAATATCGCCCACTCCCAACCCAGTCGTTGCCACCAACCCTCCAGGCGGCAGCACCAGCACTCTGAACTCTGTGTCTTGCGCATCGGCCAGTTCTTGCACGGCGGTCGGCTACTACACCTCAAACGGAGGCAATCCGGGAACATCATCGAATAGCGCTTTCACCCTCATCGAGGCGTGGAACGGTGCCGCGTGGACTATCCAGCCTTCTCCGAATGCAGCGAGTGCTGAAGCTTCCTTACTGCAAGGTGTCTCTTGCAGCTCAGCCAGCACCTGCACGGCCGTAGGGGTCGACTATACCGACCCCAGTCCGCCAAACACTCCAGGCAGTCCGCGAAGCGGTCTAGTGGAGTCCGAGTCCTAGGCCCTCGACACCGGGGATATCACGCCGGTTCAGCACACATGACTCGGCGTTTTTCGCTCGGCCAACACCAGGTCAGACGCGTTGTGGGCGCAGCGCGAGGCGCTCGCTAGCCCCAACGCAGGTGCGCTCGACATCGACTGTACAATGGACTAAGCAAACCATACAACGCCTCGAGAGGGTCGTCGGGTGTCAACCAGCTACGTGATGAAAGTGTCCTCGAATGGTCAGGTGTCCATCCCGGCCGAGGCACGCGCCCGGTGGAGAGCCGATGAAGTAGTCGTCGTCGACCTCGGCGACCGTGTGGTCCTGCGGCCTCTTCCACCTGACCCAGTCGGGCAACTGCGCGGAAAGTACCGAGGCCGGGGGCCGAGCACGGATCGAGCTCGGCGGCAGGCCCGGAAGGATGAGTCAGCCCGCGCCGGGCGGTGACGATCCTCGACGCATACGCAGTGCTGGCCTTACTCAAGGGCGAACCAGCGGCGAGCGAGGTGGAGCAGATCCTTGGCCGCGACCTGGACCGACCACGCAGTGCCCTTCCACGACTCGATGAGGCCCCCGACCGCCGTGCAAGAGGTCGCCGTAGGACACGACACACTGTTGAGGCTGCTGTCCTGGTTGGGGCTCGGCGAGTCCGCTTCGGGCTCGCCACTACAACCGCACAACTCCAGCCGTCAGCCTTGCGGACTGCGTAGCCGCCGAGTCCGCGCGCGCCGCCGGGCGCCTGCTTGCTTCGTCCGACCCGCAATTGCTCGAGATGTGCAGGGACGAGCGAGTCGGCGTGATTTCCCTACCGGACAGCCGCGGCCGGACATGGTCGGCACCGAGGTAGCACACACAACTCGGATCGGTGACCGAACGGCGGTCGCCGCCAGGCTACGGCATGACGCGGTCGCGGATGCCGGCGAAGAGATCGTCTTCGTCGTCCGCGCCGCCGACCAGGCTCCGGGCCAGCACGTAGTCGTCGTGGGCGTGCACCGTCGTCACGTCGGGTTTGAGGCCGAACCAGATCGGTGACGTCGGGTCGCCGAGCACCGAGGCGGCCACGATTCCCCGCGGGTACCTGAACTGGGTGGCATGGGCGAGAAGGGCGCGAGGTCGCACCGTTGCGTGCTCGGAGATGTCGACGTGCGTGGTGATGTCGGCGTCCTTGTCCGGCCCGTCCATCCAGGCGCTTCCGAACGGCGACTCGAGCCCCAGCTCGACGAACCGGTCGTGGATGGCGGTCATCTGCGCCCGCGACCACACGGTGTAGTAGAGCTTCAGGGGCTGCCACGGAGCTCCCATCTCCGGGTATGCGTCGGCGTCTCCGGCAGCGTCGAAGGCCGCCACGCTGATGTCGTGGACCCGGAGGTGGTCGGGGTGCGGGTATCCGCTCTGGTCCTCGTGGTACGTGACGACCACCTGGGGATGGGTCCGGCGTATCTCGGCCACCAGACGTCCCACTGTCTCGTCCAACGAGGTGCCCACGAAGGCTTTGGGGTGCTGGTTGCTGGGCGCCCCCGGCATCCCCGAGTCGCGATAGCCGAGCATCACGACCTCGTCGTAACCGATGATCTCGACCGACCTGGTCAGCTCCTCGATGCGGATCTGCTGCAACCGGTCCTGCACCTCGGGGCGGTCCATGGCCGGGTTGAGGATGCTGCCCTCCTCGCCGCCGGTGCAGCAGACGAGGACGGTGTGGACGCCTTCGGCGTGATAACGCGCCACCGTCCCCGCCCCCTTGGACGCTTCGTCATCGGGGTGGGCATGAACGGTCAACAAGCACAGACGCTCACCCATCGTCGGCGACGCTATCAGCCGGGCTCAGGCGGGGCTATGGCGCCCGACCAGGGCACCAGCCACCGCGATATTCTCGGCTCGTCGGCCGACGAAGCTCGGCCAGGGGGTCGGTGCACGATGGCCAGCCTGGATGAGTACGGCTGCCGGATAGGTCCTGGCGAAGGAATGGCCGCCCGCTTCGGCAGTGTCGTAGCGATGGTGCCTTCGTGGCAACCGGGCCAGCGCGCCGTGCTCGAACAGATACTCGATGTCGTCGAGCGGGCCGGAGACCAGCGGGCTCCCGGCCGGGCGCTGAGTCGCCAGCTTGCCGGTCTGCTGACCTACGAGGACCCCGCCGGTGTGCCGACGTTCGCGGCCTTCGCGCAGGCAGAGGACGGCCTTGCCGTCTTCGTCCACGGGGACCTGGATGTCGCGGTGACGAGGTCCGGAGAGGACGAGCTCGTCTCAGGTCGGCACGTGGCCACGTGGGTCGACCGGATCGTCGACGAACCGATCGACTTCGTTGCCGTCGCCGCGGAGGGCGCAGGGACACGCGAGCTGGACGAACGGCTGGACCTTCGAGCCGGCATCGTCCCCGCGGGCAGCCTGCTCCTGGCCGCCGCCCCTGCGCGCGCGCCGTCGGAGCCGGGGCCCGTTGCCCAGCCGGCCGGAAAGGTCGCGCGGGCCAAGACCACCCTGGACGGTGCCGCCGAGGACCTCGGACAGGTTCGCGGTGGGCTGGTCGACGCCGAGGCTGCTGGCGCCGCGCCTGTGTCTCAGGAGGAAACGAGCTCGTTTCGGACGATCGCGCTGCGTGGCGTCACGCTCGACGAACCGAGGGCACCCCTCCCGATCGGTGGTGAGCCGCCGGCCGACCAGCCGGCCGTCGCGCCCCCTCTCGGTCTGCTCCTGTTCGACGACGGCACCACCTTCAGCCTCGACGGGGAGGTCGTCGTCGGCCGCGAGCCCGACGGTGACCCGCGGGTCGCCTCCGGGGATGCCCAACCGCTCGTCGTGACCGACACCGAGCGATCGGTGTCGCGTCTCCACCTTCGGATCGTGCTGCAGGGCGGTGCTGTCGAGCTGATCGACCTGCGCTCGGCCAACGGTACGGCGATCCGCCGTCCGCGGGACTCCGCATGGCATCCCCTGACGCCGGGAGCCGCCACGACGATCTCTCCGGACACCGAGGTCCGTCTGGGAAACCGCACGTTCATGTTCACAGCTCAGGGTCAGGCGCGGGGGAGGTGACCGACTGACCGATGGCGGGTGACGACGGGCAGGCCAACATGGACCAGATCGCGGACTACAAGTTCCGCCGTTGGCTGGGCGAGGGGAACCATGGCAACTACTACCTGGCGGAGACGCCGCCTCGGCTGGCGCTCGACGTGGACCTGGTGGTCGTCAAGGTCCTGGACGGGGCGACGTCGAACGACGGCTTTCGGCGTGCCACCCGCGAGCTGCGCGTCTTCGCCTCGATCGAGTCGCCGTACCTGGTCACGCTCTTCGATGCGGGTCAGGACGGGAACAGCTTCTTCTACGCCATGGAGCACTTCCCGATGGGTTCGCTGGCCGCGCCGTCGAGGGCCCTGGAGCGTCCCGAGGTCCTGCGCGCCGTGACCGACGCGGCGCGTGCTGCCCATGCTCTTCACGAAGCCGGTGTTGCCCACCGCGACATCAAGCCGGACAACATCGAGCTGCACGAGGGCGGGGCGAAGCTCTCGGATCTCGGGATGGCCCAGCTCCTCACCCCAGGCCTCACCGTGACCGGGATGGGACCAATCGACTCGGTCGAGTACATCGATCCCGTCCTCATCAGCGGTGGGCGGGCGTCTCGAGCGACCGACATCTGGTCGCTCGGCGTCGTCATCCACCGCGCCATCACCGGTCGCGGCGTGTATGGCGAGCTCCCGAGCGACGACCCGCTGTTGGCCCTCCGCCGGGTCCTCGGTTCCAAGCCGGTCCTGGACCCTTCGCTGTCCCCTCCCGAGGCCGAGCTGGTCAACGCCTGCCTCGCCGCTGAGCCGGGGGATCGTCCACCGACGGCCGAGGACGTCGCCAAGAGGCTGGAGGAGCTCGACATCGACTCCTGAGGGCGCGCGTCTCGGCGGGGCGTCCCGCACCAGCCGACGCCCCGCCGACCCGTGTTCGCGATTTTTCGAGCGACTGACGGTGGGTCAGGATAGAGCCATGGCTTGGGCGTTCCTCGCCGTCACGCTCGTCGGGGCCTGCTTCACGGCCAACGCCTTCCGGCCGGTGAGGATCGAGCCGTTCACCGTGCCGAGCTTCTTTGCCGGGTGGCTGACCTCGGAGCTTCCCCTCCACCATCTGGCCTGGCAGGTTGTGGCGACGGTGGTGTTCGGTGCCCTGGGCGCCTTCCGAGGGTGGCCGGGCTGGGCGGGCCTCGGGATCGCGCTGGCGCAGTGGTGCGGACTGATCGTGCTCGCCGTGCAGGCCGGGCGGGCCCGTGGCGTCGTCCAGGTCGCGTTGGACCACGGACTCGGCGAGGGGTGGCCGGACCGGCGGGATCCCGCCCACGAGCACGCCGGTGCTCCCGAGCGGGCCCACCTCGGCCTGGTGGTCCCGGTCCCGCGACCCGGACCGGCCGTGGAACGCCTGCGTGACGTCGCCTACTGGGACGACGGCACCCGCCGGCACCGTCTCGACATCTATCGTCCGCGTCGGTCAGTCGACGGCGCGCCCGTGTTCCTCTATCTCCACGGCGGCGCCTGGATCTTCGGAGACAAGCGGGAGCAGGGCCTGCCGCTCATGGACTACCTGGCAAGCCGCGGCTGGGTGTGCGTCACCGCCAACTACGGGCTGAGCCCCCGCGTCGCGTTTCCCGAGCACCTCGTCGACTGCAAGCGGGCGCTCAGCTGGGTGCGAGGGCACATCGCGGACTACGGAGGAGACCCCGATTTCGTCGTCGTCGGTGGCGGCTCGGCCGGGGGCCACCTGGCCGCGCTGGTCGCCCTCACGCCCCGGGATCCGGAGTACCAGCCGGGCTTCGAGGATGCTGACACGTCCGTGGCCGCCTGTGTGCCGTTCTACGGCGTGTACGACTTCACCAACCGGGACGGCCTCCGCGGCCGGGGGCTGGGGAGGCTGCTCGAGAGGACGGTCATGAAGCGGAGCCTGGAGGCCTCGAGGGACGCGTACGAGCGCGCATCGCCGGTCGACCGCATCAACGCCGGCGCCCCGCCGTTCTTCGTCGTCCACGGGGCCAACGACACCCTCGTCCCCGCCGGTGAGGCCCGCCACTTCGTCGAGCGGCTCCGGCGATCGTCCGCGGCTCCGGTCGCCTATGCGGAGCTGCCCGGGGCCCAGCACGCCTTCGAGATCTTTCCCTCCATCCGTACCGCCCACGTGGTGGCCGCCGTGGCCGACTTCCTCGCCGTGGTCCACGCTGAGCGGGGCGTCGCCACGCCCCCACGGGACCAGCCGCTCCGACAGACCAGGTAAGCGGCGGTCCCCACCCGCTCCGAGCGGCCTCCCCGGGCGGCGCAGGCGGCCGAGAAGCCCGGCCCGGCGTGAGAGGGATGGGGGAGGCGACCCGTCGTCCGGTGATCGGAGGTGGGCCCGGTAGACTCGGCCACCTGTATGCGAGCCACGGCGCAGCCCCTCGAGGACAACAAGGTCAAGCTCTCGGTCGAGGTGGACGAAGCGGAGTTCGAGCGGGCGCTGAACGACGCCTTCCGCAAGATGGCTCGTGAGGTCAAGGTTCCGGGCTTCCGTCCCGGGAAGGTGCCGCGCCGGCTGCTCGAGGCTCGGCTGGGCACCGGCGTGCTGCGCCAGGAGGCGTTCCGGGAGTCGCTGCCCGACTTCTACGCCCGGGCGTTGGAGGACGCTGACGTCGATGCCATCGCCGCTCCGGAGATCGAGATCACGGCCGGACAGGAGTCGGGCCCGGTGGTCTTCGACGCCGTCGTGCCCGTGCGTCCGGTCGTCACCATCCCTGGCTACCAGGGGCTGCGGCTGACGGTGGCACCGTTCGAGGTCACCGAGGAGGATGTCGACCGCCAGGTGGACCGGCTGCGCGACCAGTTCGGAGAGCTGACCGTCGCCTCCCGACCGGCCCGGGATGGCGACCACCTCACGATCGACATCAAGGGCTACCGCCACGACCAGACCATCGAGCCGCTCACGACCGACGACCTACTCTACGAAGTCGGCAGCGGCTCCATCGTGCCCGAGCTCGACGAGCAGCTCCGGGGAGCGAAGGCGGGGGACATCTTCCGCTTCAACGCCACGGTCGACGAGGCGGACGTGAGCTTCCAGGTCCTGGTCAAGGAGGTCAAGGAGAAGATCCTGCCGGAGGTCACGAACGAGTGGGCCTCGGAGGCGTCGGAGTTCGAGACCGTCCAGGAGCTGCGGGCCGAGACGCACAACCGGCTGGGCGAGCTCAAGCGGATGCAGGCCCAGATGGCGCTGCGCGACCAGGCCATGCAGGCCCTCTCCGAGCTGGTCGACGAGGACATGCCCGAGGTGCTCATCGAGCAGGAGATGGAGCGACGACTGCACGATCTCTCCCACCGGCTGGAGTCCCAGGGTGCCACCCTCGGCCAGTACCTCGAAGCCACCGGCATGGACCAGGACCAGCTCCTGGCCGAGCTGCGTCAGGCATCGGAGCAGGCGGTGCGGGCGGACATGGCTCTTCGAGCCCTCGCCGATGCCGAGTCGGTCGAGGTCGACGACGCCGACGTCGACAAGGAGATCTCCGCCCTCTCAGAGCGCCTCGACCAGCGACCGGAGCAGGTGCGCCGGCAGCTGGAGCAGGCGGAGCGCATGCCCGAGCTACGCTCGGACATCCGCAAGGGAAAGGCCTTCAACTGGCTGGTCGACCACGTCGAGCTGGTCGACGAGGAGGGCAAGCCGGTCGATCGCGCCGTCCTCTTCCCGTCCCGGTCCGAATCCCCGCCGGGTGACGCGCCCGAGGCCGGCGGCGATCCCGGCGGTCAAGGTGGCTCCGGCGAGCCGAGTAGCGTGGAGACCTCAGCATGATGCAGCCTGCCTACGACTACCTCGTCCCGACCGTCATCGAGTCGTCCAATCGCGGCGAGCGGGCTTACGACCTCTACTCCCGTCTGCTCCGGGAGCGGATCATCATCCTGGGCACACCGATCGACGACGCGGTCGCCAACCTGGTCTGCGCTCAGCTGCTGTTCCTCGAGTACGAGGACCCCGACAAAGACATCAACCTCTACATCAACTCGCCCGGTGGCGACATCACGGCCCTGTTCGCCATCTACGACACGATGAAGTTCGTGAAGCCGGCCAAGTCGACGTTCTGCTACGGCCAGGCCGCCTCGGCGGCGGCTGTCCTGCTGGCTGCCGGCACCAAGGGCAAGCGCTTCGCCCTGCCGCACGCCCGGATCCTCATCCACCAGCCATACGGGGGGGCCGCCGGTCAGGCGACTGACATCGAGCTGCAGGCCAAGGAGATCATCCGTATGCGAGATCTCCTGAACAAGATGCTGGCCCAGGACACGGGCCAGGAGATCGACAAGATCCAGAAGGACACCGATCGCGACTTCATAATGAGCGCGGAAGAGTCCCAGGAGTACGGCATCATCGACGAGGTGATCACGACTCGTGAGCTGGCAGGTGTCCCGCAAGCCGCAGGTGTCGCGTAGCAAGGGGGGAGACGGTGGCGAAGTTCGGTGATGGCGGCGATCTCGTGAAGTGCAGCTTCTGCGGCAAGTCGCAGAAGCAGGTGAAGAAGCTCATCGCCGGCCCCGGCGTGTACATCTGCGACGAGTGCATCGACCTGTGCAACGACATCATCGAGGAGGAGCTGGCGGAGTCCTCCGAGATGCGCTTCGACGAGCTGCCCAAGCCCCGGGAGATCTTCGACTTCCTGAACGACTACGTGATCGGCCAGGACTACGCCAAGAAGATCCTTTCCGTCGCCGTCTACAACCACTACAAGCGGGTCCAGGCCGGGGCCTACCACGACGCCGACGTGGAGCTGGCCAAGTCCAACATCCTGCTCCTCGGGCCGACAGGGTGCGGCAAGACGCTGTTGGCCCAGACCCTGGCCCGCATGCTCAACGTTCCCTTCGCCATCGCCGACGCCACGGCGCTCACCGAGGCCGGCTACGTCGGCGAGGACGTCGAGAACATCCTGCTGAAGCTCATCCAGGCCGCCGACTACGACGTCAAGAAGGCCGAGACGGGCATCATCTACATCGACGAGATCGACAAGATCGCCCGCAAGAGCGAGAACCCCTCGATCACCCGCGACGTCTCCGGAGAGGGCGTGCAGCAGGCCCTCCTCAAGATCCTCGAGGGCACCACGGCGTCGGTGCCTCCCCAGGGGGGGCGCAAGCATCCCCACCAGGAGTTCATCCAGATCGACACCACGAACATCCTGTTCATCTGCGGAGGCGCCTTCGCCGGCGTGGAGAAGATCATCGAGGCCCGCATCGGCCGCAAGGGCATCGGGTTCCGGGCCGAGGTGAACCGCAGCGGCGAGCACGACGACGGAGAGCTGTTGCGTCACGTGCTGCCCCAGGACCTGCTCAAGTTCGGGCTGATCCCCGAGTTCGTGGGCCGGCTCCCGGTGATCGGGGCGGTCTCGAGCCTCGACCAGACGGCGCTGGTGCGCATCCTGGTCGAGCCCAAGAACGCCCTCGTCAAGCAGTACCGCCGGGTCTTCGACCTCGACCAGGTGGAGCTGGAGCTGGGCGAGGACGCACTGGAGGCGGTGGCCGAGCAGGCGCTGCTGCGCGGCACGGGCGCCCGAGGCCTGCGGGCCATCCTCGAGGAGGTGCTGCTCGAGGTCATGTACGACCTGCCCAGTCGGACCGACATCGGCAAGTGCGTCATCGACCGTTCCGTGGTGCTCGACCGGGTCAACCCGACGCTGGTGCCCCGCAGCGACCGCGACAAGGTCGATCGGCCCCGCCGAGCCGCCTCCTGAGGCCGAGGCCACTGGCTGGACCAGCATGGGCAAGATGATCTGGAGAGGCGCCGTCATCGGTGGTGCGACCGGCGTGGTCGTGAGTGTGGCCTGGTCCTACCGGCGCGACGACACGGTCGACATGGCGCTCGCTCGGGCCGCCCGGATGGGAGCGGCCATGGCGGCGACGGGCGGGGTGCTCGGCCTGGCCGTCGACCGACGCCGCCGGCGGCGGGCCCCAGCCGTCCGGAGGATCGCGGGCGTGACGGTCCCCACCGCTCCCGCCATCGATCAGGCGATTGACGTCCTCACCCAGGCGGCCGAGGCCGCCCGGCCCCGCGTAGGCCAGGCGGTCGAGGTGGCGCGGCCCCGCGTGGAGCACGCCGTGGACGTCGCCCGGCCCCGCGTGGAGCACGCCGTGGACGTCGCCCGGCCCCGCGTGGAGCACGCCGTGGACGTCGCCCGGCCCCGCGTGGGGCAGGCAGTCGAAGTGGCGCGGCCCCGGGTGGAGCAGGCGGTGGAGGCCGCCCGGCCCCGGGTCGTGCACGCCGTCGAGCGTGCCGGCAGGGCACGACGGACCCGCACCCGGCGGGTGGCCGGATTCGGGTGACGGGCCGAGCCGGGGCCCCCGCTCGGCTCGAAGAGGCGCTCGACTGGCTCGACCACCACGTCAACCTCGAGGCCATCGAACGTGGCCGAGCCGACGCCACGCCGACCCTCGACCGGATCAGGCGGCTCACCGAGCTGATGGGCGACCCCCAGCGGGCATATCCCGTGGTCCACCTCACGGGCACCAACGGCAAGGGGTCGACGGCCCGCCTGCTGACGTCGCTGCTCGGGTCCCGGGGCCTGAAGGTCGGCACGTACACCAGCCCCCACCTCGAGCGGATCAACGAGCGGCTGACGGCGGACGGCGAGCCGATCCCCGACGACGAGCTGGCCGAGGTGCTCGCCGCCGTGGCCGGTCTGGAGCCGCTGATGGAGCGGCCGCCGACGTGGTTCGAGATCGTGACGGCGGCCGCCTTCCGCTGGTTCGCCGACGTCGCCGTGGACGTCGCCGTGATCGAGGTGGGCCTCGGCGGGACCTGGGATGCGACCAACGTCGCCGACGCACGAGTGGCGGTCGTGACGAACGTGAGCCTGGACCACGTGGCCATCCTCGGCCCGGGCCTGGGTGACATCGCGGCCGAGAAGGCGGGAATCGTCAAGCCGGGCAGCACGCTGGTGCTGGGAGAGACCGACCCCGTGCTGGCTGCCGTCTTCCGCCGGGCCGGTGCGGCCGAGGTCTGGGAGCGCGGGTCGGCCTTCGGCTGCGAGAACAACCGGCTGGCCCACGGGGGGCGACTGTTGGATCTCCGCACCGCGGGCGCGTACTACCCGGGCGTGTTCCTCTCACTGCATGGCGCCTACCAGGGTGACAACGCCGCCGCCGCCCTGGCCGCGGCCGAGGCCTTCTTCGGCGCGCCGGTTCCCGACGACCTGGTTCGCTCGGCGCTCGGAGCAGTTCGCAACCCCGGTCGCATGGAGGTCGTCGGACGACGCCCGCTGTGTCTGCTCGACGGCGCGCACAATCCCGCCGGTGCCAGAGCTGCGGGTGCCACGCTGGCCGAGGAGTTCGCCGGCGCCGACCGTCGGGTGGTCGTGCTCGGCCTGTTGAAAGGACGCGACCCGGCCGAGATGCTCGAGGCGCTCGACCCTTCCCACATCGTCCTCGTCGTCGCCTCTCCGCCACCGTCGCCGAGGGCGTTGCCCCCGGCAGAGGTGGCATCTGCGGCCGCAAACCTGGGCCTGGCGGCCGAGGCGACGGGGTCGGTCGCCGAAGGAGTCGCGCTGGCTCGGGCTCGCGCCGGCCCCGATGACATGCTCCTGGTGACCGGGTCCCTGTACACCGTCGGCGCCGCCCGAAGCGTCCTGGTCGAGCGGGGTGCCTGGGGTTGATCCCGGCCCACCACCGCTAGCCTCGCCTCACGATGGACCGCACCCTCGTCATCTGCAAGCCCGATGCCGTCGAGCGAGGTCTCGTCGGCGAGATCCTCGGGCGCCTCGAGGCCAAGGGCCTGCGGATCGTCGCCGCCGAGCTGCGCACGATCGACGCCGAGATCGCCTCCCGCCACTACGCCGAGCACCGGGGCAAGCCCTTCTACGACGAGCTCGTGGGGTTCATCGGCCGTTCACCTTCTCTCGTCATGGTCGTGCAAGGCCCGACCGACGTCTGGCGGGTCGTCAGGACGTTGATGGGGGCCACGAACCCGGTCGACGCCGCCCCGGGTACGATACGAGGGGACCTGGCGCTGGAGGTGACGGAGAACCTCGTTCATGGCTCCGACTCGGCCGAGTCCGCCAAGCGCGAGATCGAGGTCTTCTTCCCCCGCCTGTGCTAGGTGCCTTGTTCCCACCTCCATAGTCACCTACCCTGTGATCCGACCTCCAACCGACCGAGGAGGCCGCCTCTCCAATGTCTGACAATCTCTTCTCTTCGTGGTTCGGGCGCGATATGGCCGTCGATCTCGGTACGGCCAATACGCTCGTCTACGTTCGCAATCGGGGCATCACGCTGAACGAACCCTCGGTCGTGGCCGTCAACGTCAAGGACGGTCGGCCTCTTGCCGTCGGCGCAGAGGCGAAGCGGATGATCGGGCGGACTCCCAGCCACATCCAGGCCATCCGGCCGCTGAAGGATGGGGTGATCGCGGACTTCGAGATCTGCGAGAAGATGCTCCGGTACTTCATCCACCGGGTGCACCAGCGGCGCTTTGCCAAGCCGCGCATGGTGATCTGCGTGCCATCGGGCATCACCGGCGTGGAGCAGCGGGCGGTCCAGGAGGCGGCTGAGTCGGCCGGAGCCCGCAAGCCCGCCTACATCATCGAGGAGCCCATGGCTGCCGCCATCGGCGCCGGTCTGCCCGTGCACGAGCCCACCGGCAACATGGTGGTCGACATCGGCGGCGGGACCACCGAGGTGGCGGTCATCTCGCTCGGCGGCATCGTCACGAGCCAGTCGATCCGCATCGGCGGCGACGAGCTCGACGAAGCCATCATCCAGTTCATCAAGAAGGAGTACAGCTTGGCCCTCGGCGAGCGCACCGCCGAGGAGATCAAGATCGCGCTGGGCTCGGCCTGCCCCCTCTCCGAGGAGCTTCATGCCGAGATCCGAGGCCGCGACCTGATCACCGGGCTGCCCAAGACGATCGTGACGACCACGGAGGAGATCCGTAGGGCCATCGACGAGCCGATGGGGTCGATCCTGGACGCCGTCAAGGTGACCCTGGACAAGACACCACCGGAGTTGGCCGCCGACATCATGGAACAGGGCATCGTGATCACGGGCGGCGGCGCCATGCTCCACGGGCTCGACACCCGCTTGCAAAGCGAGACGGGCATGCCCATCGTCGTGGCCAAGGACCCCCTGAACTCTGTTGCCATCGGGAGCGGTCAATGCCTCGAGGAGTTCGAGGCCCTCAAGCAGGTCCTGATCTCCTCTAGCTCGCGGTAGCGAGCGGCGTCGTGGCGCTGACCCGACGCTCGACTCGGCCCAGGTTCACACTGTTGGTGCTGGTGTTGGCGGCGGTGACGATCATCACGATCGCGTACCGGGGCCACGCCGACTCGGTGATCAACTCGGTCAAGAGCGACGCGCTCGACGCCTTCGCTCCGGTGCAGTCCGCTGTCGGAGACGTCGCCCGACCGATCGGCAACTTCTTCGATGGGGCCGCGCACTACGGGTCCCTCCAGTCCGAGAACGCCCGGCTGCGGGCGGAGAACAGCCGCCTGCAGACCCAGGCCCTCCAGTCAGCCGACGCCCAGACCGCCTTCCAGAACCTGCTCAAGACCCTGAACCTGCCCTGGGCCCAGAACATCCCCACGGTGCCGGCCGAGGTGGTGGCCAACTCCGCGTCCAACTTCGAGTCCAGCATCCAGCTCAACAAGGGCCGGGACGCCGGCATCGACACCGGGATGCCGGTGGTGTCGGGATCGGGCCTCGTCGGCCGGGTGGTCGTGGCCTCGAGGACCCGCTCGACCGTGCTCCTCATCACCGACCCGACGTCCAACGTCGGCGTGCGCTTCGGGCCCGCCGGCAACCTGGCCGTGGCGGCCGGCCAGGGACATGGAGCACCCCTGCGCGTCGACCTCATCCCGCCGCAGGTGCCCGTGAACAAGGGTGATCTCATGAGCACCAGCGGCCTGCAGCAGAGCATCTACCCGCCAGGTGTCCCGATCGGGACCGTGCTGACCACGGGCGTTCCGCGGGGCTCGTTCCAACAGGCCGTGACGCTGGCTCCGGTCGCAGATCTCGGCCGCCTGCAGTTCGTCGCCGTCATGCAGTGGGCGCCGAAGTCGTGAGCGCGCTGCTCCGCGGGCGGGTCGTGCTGCTGGTGGCCGTCGTCCTGACCGCGCAGGAGGCGCTGATGGCCGGGCTCCGGATCCGAGGAGCCCACCCCGATCTCATGCTCCTGCTCCCCATCGCCTTCGGGCTCGTGGCTGGCGCCGAGCGCGGCGCGGCGATGGGCTTCGTCGCCGGGCTGCTGGCGGACCTGTTCGTCGGCACGCCGTTCGGGCTGTCGGCTCTGGTGTTCACCCTGGTCGGCTTCGCCGTCGGGATGGGCGAGGGCGACCGCCTCGGCGGCGGCTGGTGGGTGACGCCACTGACGGCGACGGTGGCCAGCGCCGCCGGCGTGCTGCTGTACGCCGGGCTCGGGGCCGCGGTCGGTGAGGGCCAGATGCTCCACGAGCACCTGGCCACCATCACCATCGTCGTCGCCGTGGTCAACGGGCTGCTGGCCCCCCCGACCGTCCGGCTGGCCCGTTGGGCGATGGATCTCGGCCGCTCCAGTAGCTGGTCCACTCCCGTTCGGAGCCCGATGCGATGAGGCCGGTCGGGTTCGGCGGACGCGAGCGTGACTCGACAAAGCTCCGACTGGGACTCGTGGGCTTGGTCGTGGCCGGGCTCTTCGTCGCCATGTTCGTGCGTCTCTGGTACCTCCAGGTGCTCGACTCGCCACGGTTCCAGAGCGCCGCCGTGAGCAACGGCGTTCGTAACGTCTACGACCCCGCGCCCCGAGGCAGGATCGTCGACCGCTACGGCCGTGTGCTCGTGGACGACTCGGTGACCCAGGCCATCACGCTCAGCCGGGACACGGCCAAGTTGCACCCCGAGGTGGTGGCCCGCCTGGCGGTCCTGCTCGGGATGACCACGGCCCAGATCCAGCTGCGGCTCAGCGATCCGAAGTACAGCCAGTTCAAGCCGGTGCCGATCAAGACGAACGTCACCAACGACGTGGCCATCTACCTCAAGGAGCACCAGAGCGACTTTCCCGGGGTGGACGCACAGTCGCTGCCGGACGTGTCGTATCCCAACGGCTCGACGGCCGCACAGCTCGCCGGGTACATCGCGCCGATCAACTCGGCCCAGCTCGCCGCCCGCAAGGACCAGGGGTACCAGCCCGGTGACCTCGTCGGTCAGAGCGGCGTCGAGGAGTCGGCCGAGCCGTGGCTGCGGGGCCAGCCCGGGACCACCCGCCTGTTGGTGAACGCCGGAGGACAGGTCTTCGGCACCCTCAGCCAGACGCCCCCCGTGGCCGGGCACGACGTGCAGCTCAGCGTCGACCTGGGCCTCCAGAAGGAGCTCGACAGCGCACTGTCCCAGGAGATCGGCAGCCTGGGCGGGGTCCACACAGGGGCCGCGGTCGTCCTCGACCCTCGCGACGGCTCGGTGCTGGCGATGTCCTCGTTCCCGAGCTACGACCCGTCGATCTGGATCGGCGGCATCAGCTCGGCCGCCTACGCCAACCTGCAGAACCCGGCTGGCAACTTCCCGCTCGTCAACCGGGCCATCGCCGGCCTCTACACGCCGGGCTCGTCGTTCAAGATGCTCACGGCGACCGCCGCCCTCGACACCGGGCTCATCTCACCCGACTTCACCTACACCGACAACGGCAGCTTCTCGATCCCTGGCTGTTCGGTCGGGGCCTGCTCGCTCGCGTCGGAGGGCCTGGGATCGGTCAACGTGACAAGGGCGCTCGCCGGCTCCGACGACGCCTTCTTCTACAACCTTGGACTGCTGTTCTGGAACCAGCGGGCCAAGTACGGCCTCAGCCCCATCCAGGACATGGCCAACACCTATGGCGTCGGAACGCCCTCGGGCATCGACCTGCCGGGCGAGTCAGTGTCCAGGGTCGACAGCCCCCAGGTCCGCCAGCGGCTCCACGCGGCGAACCCGAAGGCGTTCCCCAACGGCGGCTGGTACGTCGGCGACAACGTGGAGATGGCCTTCGGTCAGGGCGGGACGGTCGTGACCCCCCTACAGCTGCTGAACGCCTACGCGTCCTTCGCCAACGGCGGTACGGTCTACCAACCCCGCGTCGCCGCCGATGCCCTCGACCAGTCGGGCCGACCGGTCAAGAGCTTCCAGCCCGTCGCCGCCCGGCACGTCAACCTCCCGCCGAGCACCCGCGACCCGATGCTGGCCGGGCTGAAGGGTGTCACCAAGCCGGGCGGGACGGCGGGAGGCACCTTCACCGGGTTCCCCTTCAACCTCATGGACGTGGCGGGCAAGACCGGGACGGCCGACCACATCGGCGAGAAGCCGACGTCGGTGTTCATGTCCTTCGCCCCTGCTGACAATCCGCAGTACGCGGTGGGGGTCATCATCGACCAGGGTGGGTTCGGAGCTCAGGCGGCGGGGCCGGTCGCCCGTGCGGTGTACGACTACCTGCTCGCCAACCCGGTCCGGCCCCTGGCCAACCCGGTGCCGGGCCCGTCGGCGACCCTGCCGCCCCTGCCGGCGGTGGTCCCCGTCAATGCGGCCAGCGGCGCCGGGCCCGGAAACGGGACGAGGTGACCCTGCGCTCGGACGGGGTCGGGGGCCGGGCCTGGGCGCTCACGCGCCTGCGGCCGTCCGTTCGGGCCGGCCTCCCGGGCCGGCCAGAGTCGCTACCGAGCCTGCGGCCGTCCGTTCGGGCCGGCCTCCCGGGCCGGCCAGAGTCGCTACCAAGCCTGCGGCTGCCTGTTCGGGCGGCCCTCCCGGGCCGGTCATAGGCGCTGGCTACACTCGGAACGGAGATGACCTCACTCTGGCCGCGGATCGAGCCGCTCCTGGCCAAGGTGGGCAAGCCGGCCCGCTACATCGGCTGTGAGGACGGAGCCCAGCGTCCGGTCCACGGGGCCGGAATCACGTCCTGGCTCCTCGTTTATCCCGATGCCTACGAGATCGGGCTGCCCAACCAGGGGCTGCAGATCCTCTACGAGATCCTCAACGAGCGACCGGACGCCGTGGCCGAGCGGTCCTACGCCCCCTGGGTCGACATGGAAGCCCTGATGCGGGCGGGCTCCGTCCCCCTGTTCTCAGTGGAGACTCACCGCCCAGCGAACGCCTTCGACCTGCTCGCCTTCAACCTGTCTGCGGAGCTCGTCTACACCAACGTCCTCAACTGCATCGACCTGGCCGGGGTGGCCGTGCGGGGCGCCGACCGGGGGCCGGACGATCCGCTCGTCGCCGCTGGCGGACACTGCACCTTCAACCCCGAGCCCCTGGCGGACTTCGTCGACCTGTTCGTGATCGGCGACGGGGAGGAGGTCGTCGGCGACATCACGGACGTCGTTCGGGAGTGGAAGGCGAGCGGCCGCACCGCCGGATCTCGTGCGCAGGTGCTGCGGGCGTTGTCCAGGGTTCCCGGGGTGTACGTGCCCTCGATGTACGAGGTCGCCTACGAGGGGGGGCGGTTGGCTGCGGTGACCCCCCGCTATCCCGACGTGCCCGAGCGGGTGGAGAAGCGGACCATCTCCGACCTGGCGTCGTGGCCGTACCCCAAGCAGCAGCTCGTCCCGCTCACCGAGGTGGTGCACGACCGTCTCAACGTCGAGATCTTCCGCGGTTGCACGCGGGGCTGCCGGTTCTGTCAGGCCGGGATGATCACCCGACCCGTCCGCGAGCGTCCCGCCTCCCAGGTACGGCGCATGGTGAGCGATGGCCTCGCCCGCACCGGGTACGACGAGGTCAGCCTCACGTCGCTGTCGAGCGCCGACTACTCGGGCATCGAGTCGGTGGTCGGCGACATCATCAACGATCCGATGTGCTCGGGCCAGGTCTCGGTGAGCCTCCCGAGCCTGCGGGTGGACGCCTTCACGGTGGGCGTCGCCACCGAGATCCAGAAGGTCCGCCGCACCGGTCTCACGTTCGCGCCCGAGGGCGGCACCTGGCGGATGCGGCAGGTGATCAACAAGCTCATCCGTGAGGAAGACCTCTACGGAGCGATGGAGTCGACCTTTTCCCAGGGTTGGCAGCGGGTGAAGCTCTACTTCCTCATCGGACTGCCCACCGAGACCGACGAGGACGTTCTGGGGATCGCCGAGCTGGCCCGCAACTGCGTCGCCATCGGACGACGTCACGCCCGGAACGTGACCGTCACCGCCTCGGTCGGCGGCTTCGTGCCCAAGCCGCAGACCCCCTTCCAGTGGTTCGGCCAGACGACCTCGGCCGAGCTGCACCGCCGCATTCGCCTGTTGCGCGACGCCACCCGGCGCGACCGCGGGCTGAGCCTCCGCTGGCACGACCCCGAGGCGACTCTCGTGGAAGGCATCGCCAGCAGGGGAGACCGTCGGCTCGGGCCGGTCATCGAGGACGTGTGGCGGCGTGGGGGGACCTTCCAGGAGTGGTCCGAGCACTTCCGGTTGCCGTTGTGGGAGGAGTCGATGGCGGCCCACGGGTTGTCGATCGACGACTACGTGCATCGTCACCGTCATCCCGACGAGCTCCTCCCGTGGGAGCACATCTCCGCCGGATTGCATCGCGACTTCCTGTGGCAGGACTGGGAGGACGCCTTGGCCGAAGCCGGCGTGGAGGACTGTCGGTGGACGCCCTGTTACGACTGCGGCGCCTGCACCGGGTACGGGATCGAGCACGTGGTGGCCTCGCCCGTCCCGCCCGCCGGTGGCAGTCAGGGCACCGGTCAGGATCTCTCCACCGGCGGTGCCGTGCCGGTTGCGCTCCTCCCCAGCCGGGTGGCCCAGGACGTCGGCCTGGCAGGGACGAAGGGGATCAGGCCGTGAAGGTACGGATCCGCTTCGCCAAGACGGGAAAGGTCCGGTGGACGAGCCACCGCGACGTTGCACGGATGTGGGAGCGGGCCCTTCGGCGGGTTCGTCTCCCCCTTGCGTACACCGAGGGGTTCTCCCCCCGGCCCCGGGTCAGCTTCGGGCTGGCCCTGCCGACGGGCCACGAGTCGGTCGCCGAGTACCTCGACGTCGAGGTGGCCGAGGGTGGGTCCGGTGACATGGCCGGCCCGGAAGGAACGCCCAGCCTCGAGATGGCCGGGCTGCCGGGCGTGCTGAGCGAGGCGCTGCCCGACGGCGTCGACGTGCTCGGCGCGGCCGTGCTCGAGGGCCGGGTCCCGTCGCTCCAGCACGACGTCACCTCGTGCTCCTGGGAGGTGGAGATCGTCGGTGTGGCACCGGCGCGGATGGCTGCCCTCGTCGAGGAAGCGCTCGGTGCACCTCAGCTGCTCGTCACCCGCGAGCGCAAGGGCCGCCAGGTCACCGACGACCTGCGACCGGCCATCATCTCCCTCGGCCTCCTCGAGTCCCGGCAGGCGGGCACCGTGCTGGGCACCGAGCTGGCCACCCATCCCCGCGGAGTCCGTCCGCGCGAGCTTCTCGAGGCCCTCGGGCCTGACCTCGAGGCGGGCGTTGTCCGCAGGACTCACCAATGGATCGAGCGCGACGGCGCCCGGTGGGAGCCACTCCCGCCCGGAGCGACGCACGCGCCGCACGCCTTGGAGCGTGCGTCATGAGAAGGGACACTCTCGATGCCCGACGTGCCGCCGGGCCGGTCCGACTCCGGTCCGGCCCCCGAACCTGGCCCGGCCTCCCAAGGGTCGGCCCCGCCGCCCGGGACCAGCTCCGAGGGAGCTGCCGATCCCCGGTCTGCAGACAGCGGCGCTGAGGCCAGGTCCGCCTCCGGCGCAGGCACGCGCCCGACCGAGGACTCGGCCGCCGACGCCCGCTCCCGACGTCGCCGTCGGGGGTCACGGGGTGGACGGGGCCGGTCGCCGCGTCGGACCGTCGCCGGGGACGAGCCCGACGACAGAGCTGGCCCGGGTGGCCAGCCGGAACCAGGAGCTGGCCCGGGTGGCCAGCCGGAACCGGGAGCTGGCCCGGGTGGCCAGCCGGAACCGGGAGCTGGCCCGGGAGGCCAGCCCGATGGTCCGGCAGTGGGCGATCCGGCCGCGGCGGACAACCCGGCGGTGTCCGGTGCCACCGGCCCGGCGCCGGAGGACGCAACCAAGCCGGCTGACGGGACAGGGCCCACGACGCCGCCCGCTGCCGGCCCCGCCAGCCCCCGCCCGAGGATCGGAGATACCCGGCCGGCGCCCCCGCCGGCCCGGACCAGGGGGCCGGGAGGGAGGCCGAGAGGGCGGGATGGTGGCGGTTCGCGACGGAGCGGCGGGAGAGCGACCGCCGGCCGGGGAGGCCGGCCCGACGAGACCGCCGGCCCGGAAGGTCGGCCCGGCGAGGCCGAGGGCGACCCGTCGGCGCAGTCGGCAGCAGCGCCGGCCGGCGACCAGCGCAACCGCCGACGGCGCGGCGGGCGGGGCCGGGCGCCACGGGCGGAGACCTCGGCGGGGACGGTTCAGCCAGCCGACGAGGCGACGCCGGCTCCCGCCGTCGACGGCGCCGAGGCCGGGCGCGAGCGCCGGGGGCGGGGCCGGGGCCGGGAGCGCAACGGTCGGCCCATCGGTCGTTACCTCATGTGCGTGCACGTGCGACCCAACGCCACCCAGGTGGCGGTGCTCGAGGGCCGCTCCCTGATCGAGCACTACCTGTCTCGTCCACAAGACGACGAGAGCCTGATCGACGGCAACATCTACCTCGGGCGAGTGCAGAACGTCCTTCCGGGGATGGAGGCCGCCTTCGTCGACATCGGCACGCCCAAGAACGCCGTGCTGTACCGCGGCGACGTCCGCTACGACCCCGAGGACATCCTGGAGGGCGGCAAGCGGGCCGAGGCCAGGATCGAGCAGCTGCTCCGTCCCGGCCAGCACATCCTGTGTCAGGTCACCAAGAACCCGATCGGGACCAAGGGAGCCCGCCTGACCCAGGAGGTGTCGCTGCCCGGACGGTTCGTCGTGCTGGTTCCCAACAGCGAGACGTACGGGATCTCGAGGCGCCTCGACGACGACGAGCGCAAGCGGCTGCGGCGAATCCTCGACGAGGTGCGTCCGTCCGGCCACGGGCTGATCGTCCGCACTGCGGCGGAGGGATCTTCGGCGGCCGAGCTCAGCCGGGACGTGGAGCGCCTGGTCGCCGAGTGGCAGGCCATCGAGTCACAGATCAAGGGGGTCGCGGTCCCGTCACTGCTGTACCGCGAGCCCGACACCGCCGTCCGGGTCATCCGCGAGGAGTTCAACCGGCACTACCGGGGTGTGGTGATCGACGACCCCGACCTCTACGAAGAGGTGCGGGACTACGTGGCCAGCATCAGCCCCGAGCTGACCGACCGGGTCGAGCTCTACGACGCCGAGGCCGAGCCCCTTCCGCTCTTCGAGCGTCATCACATCCACGAGCAGCTGCACAAGGCGCTGGACCGCAAGGTGTGGCTCCCCTCCGGCGGCTCGATCATCATCGAACGCACCGAGGCCCTCACGGTGATCGACGTCAACACGGGCAAGAACGTGGGTACGTCGAACCTGGAGGAGACCGTCTACCGCAACAACCTCGAGGCCGCCGAGGAGATCGCCCGACAGCTGCGGCTGCGGGACATCGGGGGCATCATCGTCATCGACTTCATCGACATGGAGGTGCGGGCGAACCGGGGCGAGGTGGCGCGGGTCTTCCGCGAAGCCCTGGCCCGGGACAAGACCCGCACGCAGGTATCGGACATCTCCGACCTCGGGCTGGTCGAGATGACCCGCAAGCGGGTATCCGAGGGGCTGGTCGAGTCCTTCACCCAACAGTGCCCCACGTGCAACGGGAGGGGGATCGTCTTGGCAAGCAGGCGCGCGTGACCGAGGGCGAGCGCGTCCTGGTCGAGCGCCTGGGGCTGGACGAGGGGGAGGAGATCTCCTTCACGCCCGTCTTGGTGGTCGACGGCGAGACCGTGCTGGCCGGGCCCGACGCCCTGGCCGGTGCCTCGGTCTCGGCCCGGGTCGTCGGCGAGGAGAAGGGGCCCAAGGTGACGGGGTTCACCTACAAGCCCAAGACCAACAACCGGCGCCGTTGGGGTCACCGGCAGCACTACACGGCCATCGAGATAACCGCCATCAGCGGGACGTAGGAGACGACGTGTCCAAGACCAAGGGTGGAGGCTCCACCAGGAACGGCCGGGACTCGGCAGCCCAGCGGCTCGGCGTAAAGGTGTTCGACGGCACCTCGGTGAAGTCGGGGTCCATCATCGTCCGCCAGCGTGGGACGCGGTTCCATCCAGGCCTCAACGTCGGTCGGGGCGGTGACGACACGTTGTTCGCCACCGCCCAGGGGACCGTCAAGTTCGGCACCCGCAAGGGCCGCAAGCTGGTCGACATCCTGCCCGACCAGAGCTAGTCGCCGGCGGCGAGCGCCGCCTGCTCGTTTTCCCGAGCCGCCCGCGCATGTTGTCGTGTCACACGGATCTGCGGTTTGTCGCGCTTTTTGGCAGTACAAAACTCCGAGGTCCACCAGGAAACACAGTGCCGGGGGCGGATCTCCTCGAGTCGCCCGCCCACGGTGTCTGGTCACACGGATCTGCCGTTTGTAGCGCTTTTTGGCGGTACAAAACTCCGAAGTCCACCAGGAACCACGGCGCCGGTGGGCGGACGAGGCCCGTGAGGACCGTCCCAGCCGAGCCCTCCAGGGGTCGGTGAGGGCTCGCCGGTAGGCTCGACTGCGATGTCCGGGTTCGTCGACGAGGCCCAGCTCCACGTCAAGGCGGGTGACGGCGGCGCGGGCGCGGTGTCGTTCCGCCGCGAGGCCCACGTGAGCAAGGGTGGCCCCGACGGCGGAGACGGCGGGAGCGGCGGGGACGTATGGCTCGTCGCCACGACCGACGTGGCCTCGCTGCTGGCCTTCCGGGACCATCCGCACCGTCGCGCGTCCGACGGCACCCACGGCGGAGGCAAGAAGCGCCACGGACGCGCCGGCGCCGACACGACGGTGGGGGTTCCGGAAGGCACCGTGGTGCGGACGCTCACCGGCGACACCGTGGCGGACCTGGCGACCGTGGGTGGCCGGTGGTTGGCAGCCCGTGGCGGACGCGGGGGGCGCGGGAACGCCCGCTTCCTGTCCAACCGGCGGCGGGCTCCGTCGTTCGCCGAGCAGGGCGAGATCGGCGAGGAGCGCTGGCTCGATCTCGAGCTCAAGCTCATGGCCGACGTGGCCCTCGTCGGTCTACCCAACGCCGGTAAGAGCACGCTCATCTCACGTATCTCGGCAGCGCGCCCGAGGATCGCGGCCTACCCCTTCACGACCCTCGAGCCCCATCTCGGTGTGGTGCGCGCACCGTCCTCCGACCAGACCGACATTGTCGTGGCCGACATCCCCGGCCTCGTGGCCGGGGCCAGTGCCGGCAAGGGTCTCGGTCACCGCTTCCTCCGCCACGTCGAGCGGGCCCGTGTCCTGGTCGTCCTGGTCGACCTGGCCCCGATGGACGGCACGCCGGCCGAGGAGCAGGAGCGGATCCTGCTGCACGAGCTGGGCCGGTATCGCCCCGAGCTGCTCGATCGCCCCCGTCTCGTCGTCGGCTCGAAGGTCGACCTCCTGGGTCCGGACCTGGCACCGTCACCGGCGGGCGAACCGGCTCGTCCGGGCTGGGAGCCTGAGGCGCGCATCTCGGCGGTGACCGGAGCCGGCGTGGGACCGTTCGTCGCCCGCCTGCACACGCTGGTGACGCAGGCCCGGGCGGCGCAGGCGAGACCCCTCCAGTCGGTTGTCGTCCACCGTCCCGAGCCCGACGGCGTCGACGTCGAGCGGTCCGATGACGGTGGGTACGTGGTCCGTGGCCGGCCTGCCGAACGGGCCGTGGCCGTGAGCGACCTCACCGACGCCCAGGCCCTCGACTACGTCCAGCACCGCCTGCATCGGCTGGGGGTCGATCGGGCTCTGGCCCGGGCCGGCGCCCGTGAGGGTGACGTGGTCCACGTGGGAGGGTTCACGTTCACCTACGAACCGGATCGTTGAGACCCAGCTCGTGATCGTGGTCGCCAAGATCGGCTCGTCCTCGGTCACCGACGCGGGCGGCCGGGTCGACGAGGGCGCGGTCACCAAGCTGTGCGCCGAGGTGGCCGCGGTCCACGAGTCCGGCCATCAGGTCATCGTCGTCAGCTCCGGCGCCATCGCCGCGGGCCAACCGGCCCTGGGGATGCGCGACGTCCGCCGGTCAGGAGCCCGAGCCAGCGACCTCGCCACCCTGCAGGCTCTCTCGGCCGTGGGCCAGAGCCGCCTCATGCGCGTCTACGACGACCTGCTGGCCACGCACGGGCTGGTTGGCGGTCAGGTGCTGTTGGCTCCGCTCGACTTCGTCCACCGCCAGCAGTACCTCCACGCCCGCCAGACGCTTTCCCGCCTGCTGGAGCTGGGCGTCGTGCCCGTGGTGAACGAGAACGACGCCATCGCCGACGACGAGATCCGCTTCGGGGACAACGACCGCCTGGCTGCCCTGACCGCCCACCTGGTGCGGGCCGACGTCCTCGTGCTGCTCACCGACGCCCCCGGCTTGTTCACCGCCGATCCCCGTCTCGACTCCGAGGCGTCGCTGATCCAGGAGGTGGTCGAGGTGGACCGCGAGCTGGAGCGGATGGCTGGCGGGGCGGGAAGCGAGAGGGGCAGCGGCGGGATGGCCTCCAAGCTCGCCGCGGCCAAGATCGCCGTGTGGTCCGGGATCCGGGTGGTCATCGCTGCTGCCGACCGCCCTGGCGTGCTCGCCGACGCCGTGGCCGGCCGCGCCGGTGTGGGGACGATCGTGCGGCCCCGGGACCGCCGGCTCCCGGCCCGAAAGCTGTGGATCGCCTTCGCCGTCGACGCCTCGGGCACGGTGGTGGTCGACGAAGGCGCCCGTCGTGCCCTCACCGAGCGGGGCACCTCCCTCCTGCCAGCCGGCGTCGTGGCCGTGAAGGGAACCTTCGACGCCGACAGCGCGGTGGAGGTCGCCACGGCCGAGGGAGGCGTCTTCGCCAAAGGGCTGGCCCGGATACCCAGCGGCCGGCTGACCCAGTGGCGCGGTCGGCGAACCGACGAGCTGCCGGAGGACCTGCCCCACGAGGTGGTGCACCGTGACGACCTCGTGCTGTTGGGTTGAGCGCCAGTAGCCTGCGCCGCATGACCGACAGCGCAACGGAATCGCGGGGCCGATCCCTGGCTGACGTCGAGCACGGCCTCGGGATGCCCCTCCAGGACGCCATGAGCACCCAACGGGCGATTCGTCGCCTCCTGCCCGATCCCGTCGACGATGCCATCGTGCTGCGATGCATCGAGCTCGCCCTCAAGGCGCCGACCGGCTCCAACGGCCAGAACTGGGAGTTCGTGATCGTCAAGGACCGCGAGGTCAAGGAGCGTCTGGCCAAGCGCAACAGCCAGATCTGGGCGCTCTACGGTCGGATCGGACGGCTCCTCGCCCGCGGCGACGAGGGCGCACAACGGATCATGCAGGCAGTGCAGTGGCAGGCGGACAACTTCGCCGATATCCCGACCCTGGTGGTGGGCTGCCTGCGGGGCAACCGCGTTCCCATGGTCCTCTACCCGAGCATGCAGAACTTGCTGCTGGCGGCGCGGGCCATGGGCCTCGGCGGCACACTCATCACCATGCCGCTGTGGAGCACGGCCTCGGCCCGCTCGATCCTGGGGTTGCCGTTCACGGTGCAACCGTGCTGCATCGCGGCCCTGGGTTGGCCCCGCGGGCGCTACGGCCCGACGACCCGCAAGCCGGTCGGCGAGGTCGTCCACCTCGACCGCCACGGCCACCAGCCCTGGCGACCGTAGGGGCTCGAGAACGCCCTACGGCGAGCTCTCGCCCGGAGGCGCCTGCGCCGGAGTCTCCGGCTTCGTGCCCGGCGCGGCAGCTCCGGCGTCGTCCTTCTCCGCTGCGGCGGCGCCCGTACCGAGGGCCGCGCTGGTCCCGCTCTCGAGGCCGGCGGGCTCACCGGCTGGGGGCAGCCCGAGCTGCTCGCGGATCTGGTCCAGGCGGTTCTGGGCCTCGCTGTTGATCTGGGCCTGCTCCACCTCGAGCATGCGGGACTCCACGCTCTGGGTTCCGAGCTCGGATGCACCCAGGGCTCGGGCGTAGCGGGCCTCGATCTTGTCTCGTACCTCGTCCAGGGTGGGGACGTCCTGGCCCACCGATGCCGACAGCGAGGTCATCGCCGTGTTCATCTGCTCCTGCATCTTGGCCTGATCGAGCTGTGACATCAGCTTCTGGCGCTCGGTGAGCTTGGTCTGGAGCGCCGCCGAGTTCTGGACCACGGCCTGCTTGGCTTGATCGGCGGCCTGGGCCGACTGGAGGGAGAGCGTCTTCAACGAGTCGACCTCGCGCTCGGTGGCGACGAGGCGGTTGGCGAAGGCCTGGGCTGCCTGGGTGAGCTCGGCCGCCCGGGTGGCGTCACCCTTCTTGGTGGCCTCGTCGGCCATCAGCACGGCCTGACGGGCCGAGTTGTTGATCTTGCCGAGCTCCTCCATCGACCGGTTCAGCCGCATCTCGGCCTGCTTCTGGTTGGCGATCACGTTCGCCGCCTGCTCGGTCAGCCGGCGGTGCTGCTGCTGGGCCTCGCCGATCGCCTGCTCGAGCTGGATCTTGGGGTCGGCTCTCTCGTTGAACCTGCTGTTCAGGCGGGCGCTCCAGTAGCGGCCCCACCGGGTGATCAGATTGGGCATGCTCGCGATGCTACGCCCTCGGTGCCGGTTCTCGGGCTCTGGCCGGTCAGGCCGCGGGGCGCCACATGGGCCACACCAGCGGGCCGCCCGGCAGCTGGATCTCCCCGGTGACACCGAAGCCGTGACGGCCGTAGAAGGCGATGTTGGACTCCTTGGACGACTCCAAGTAGGCGGGCAGCCCCTCCCGGTCGCAGCGCTCGAGGATCGGGGCCATCAGGCAGGAGCCGATCCCCTGACCCTGGCGGGCGGGCTCGGTGCCCAGCACGGCCAGGTACCAGTGCAGCTCCTCGGGATGGCTCGCCTCGACCAGGTTGAGCCCCCGCGAGGCGAGCGGGAGCCGTCGCCCGAACAGGCGGATGAAGTCGGGCAGCATCCGCAGCTGTCCCCGCGCACCCAGCCGCCACTTGCCGGGCGGCTCCCACAGCGCGCCGCCCGCCACGTCGGCGCTCGTGTACACCGCGTCGTGGGGCATCACGATCTTGGTCAGGTGAGCGCTGAAGAACCGCGGCAGGGTGCGCGTCCGCCTGGCCGGGTCGGGGAAGAGCCAGGCCATCACGGGATCGTCGTCGAACGCACGAGCCAGGGCGCCGGCCAGCGCCGGCACGTCGGCGGCGTCCGCCTTCCTGACGGCGGTCTTCGTCACGCCCCAGTATGGCCGTGTCGTTGGCGGCTGCGCCGGGCCGTATCCCGCCGTTTGCGCATTTCGCCCTCCCGGCCCCTAGACCGATCGGTCAAGACGAGGCGGGCGTCGGGTTAGGCTGGGCGAGTGGCGTCCACTCCCTCGCTCGCGGACCTGGGCCGTCGCGCCGTCGGAGCATCGCAGCAGCTGGCCGGGGCCAGCGCCGCGGCCAAGAACGCCG
>VAWP01000050.1:0-3021 GCA_005888295.1 Actinomycetota bacterium | reverse complement strand
CGAGGGACTTCGCCAGCTGGTCACCCTCCCGGATCCCGTGGGCGAGGTCGTGGAGGGCTGGGTCCGGCCCAACGGTCTGCGGGTCAGCCGGGTCCGGGTTCCGCTCGGCGTGGTGGGCATCATCTACGAGAACCGGCCCAACGTCACCAGCGACGCCGCAGGGCTGTGCGTGAAGTCGGGGAACGCCGCCTTTCTGCGGGGATCGTCGGCGGCGCTCAGCTCCAACCAGGCCATCGCCGGGCTCCTCAGGGACGGGTTCGCCAAGGCGGGACTGCCGACCGACGCCGTCGTGCTGGTCGAGGACACGAGCAGGGAGTCGGCCCGTGAGTTCATGCGGCTGCGGGGGATCATCGACTGCCTGGTTCCCAGAGGCGGTCGGTCCCTGGTGGCCTCGGTGCTCGAGCACGCCACCGTGCCCTACATCATCGACGGCGACGGCAACTGCCACGTCTACGTGGACACGGCCGCCGACCTCGACGCTGCCCTGGCAATCGTCGTCAACGCCAAGACGCAGCGGCCGAGTGTCTGCAACGCGGCGGAGTCGCTGCTCGTGCACCGGGACGTCGCCGAGTCCTTCCTGCCTCGGGCCCGCGGAGCGCTCGAAGGCGTCACGCTGGTGGGCGACGAGCGGACGACACGGATCCTCCCCGGCATCGAGAACGCCACCGAGGACGACTTCGCCGCCGAGTTCCTCGATCTCAAGCTCAGCGTGGCGGTGGTCGACTCGCTCGACGACGCCGTCGATCACATCCGTCGCTACGGCTCGGGGCATTCGGAGGCAATCGTCACCGAGGATCTCGGCGCTGCGACCCGCTTTACACGGGAGGTGGACGCCGCCGCCGTTCTCGTCAACGCCTCGACCCGCTTCGTCGACGGCGGCGAGCTCGGGCTCGGAGCCGAGATCGGGATCAGCACCCAGAAGCTGCACGCCCGGGGACCGATGGGTCTCCGCGAGCTGACGACCGTCAAGTACGTGATCCACGGAGAAGGGCAGGTACGAACGTGAAAGTGTTGGGGCCGCGGTTCGAGTCGGTACCTGCCGTGCGCGAGGGGCTCGCCGGCGTCTCGTACCTGGCCGACGAGGGCATCGCCGGCGTCGTGTACCTGGCCGACCGTCTGGGCAAGCCCGTCCTCGTCGAGGGACCGGCCGGTGTGGGCAAGACCGAGCTGGCCAAGGCCGCTGCGGCCATGACGGGGAGCCGGCTGATCCGCCTCCAGTGCTACGAGGGCCTCGACGAGTCCAAGGCGCTCTACGAGTGGAACTACAAGAAGCAGCTGCTGCGCATCCAGGCCCAGCGGGTGGTCGATGCCGCCGACGGCGGCGGTGCCGAGGCGGCGGCTCCGACCGGGTCGTGGAGCGAGCTCGAGGAGGACATCTTCAGCGAGGACTTTCTGCTCACCAGGCCCCTGCTCGAGGCCATCCGCGCCACCGAGCCGGTGGTCCTACTGGTCGACGAGGTCGACCGCGTCGAGGTGGAGACCGAGGCCCTGTTGCTCGAGGTTCTGTCCGACTACCAGGTGTCGATCCCCGAGCTGGGCACGGTGGCCGCCACCCAGCTGCCCCTGGTGTTCCTCACGTCGAACAACACCCGCGAGCTGTCCGAGGCCCTGAAGCGTCGCTGCCTGTACCTCCACATCGACTACCCGGAGCTCGAGCGCGAGAAGGCGATCGTCCTGACCAGGGTTCCGGAGATCTCCGATCATCTGGCCGATCAGATCGTTCGGATCGTGCGGTCGCTGCGCAGCCTCGAGCTCAAGAAGCATCCCTCGGTGTCCGAGACGCTCGACTGGGCCAGGACCCTGGTGCTGCTCGGGGCCGACTCGATCGGAGCCGAGCAGGCCCGCGACACGCTGCACATCCTGCTCAAGTACCGCACCGACATCGAGAAGGCGACCAAGGAGCTCTCGGTCGCCGAGGGCGCCTGAGCGGCCGGCGCCAGCGACCGTGCTCGATCTCCTCGCTGGGTTCATCTCCGAGCTGCGGGCGGCGGGGCTGCCGGTCTCCCTGACCGAGAACCTGGACGCCACCGAAGCGGTGCGCCACATCCCGCTGGAGGACCGCGAGGCCTTCAAGTACGCCCTGGGCGCGACCCTCGTCAAGAGCAACGCCCACTGGAAGGCGTTCGAGACGGTCTTCGAGGTGTACTTCTCGCTGCGAGGTCCCCAGTTCGACATCCCCGGGGAGGACAACGGAGACGGCGCCCGGAGCGACGGACAGCAGGCCCCAGGAGCCGAGGGTCACCCAACCGGAGGCGGGGCCATGGACGCCATGAGCCCCGAGCAGTTGGCCGAGCTCCTCTACCGGGCCCTCATGGATGCCGACGACGCCGTCCTGTCCGCCGTGGCCCGACAGGCCGTCACGCGGTTCTCGGGCATGGAGCCGGGGCGCCCCGTGGGTGGGACGTACTACCTCTACCGCACGCTGCGAAAGCTCGATCTCGACGCCGTCCTCGCCCGCTTGATGCAGGGCGCCCAGGATGCATCGGGCGGCCTCACGTCGCTGGAGGAGCGGCTGGCCAAGGACGAGTACGAGTCGCGCATCGATCGCCTCCGCAAGGAGGTCGAAGCCGAGATCCGCCGCCGGCTGGTGGCCGACCGCGGGGCCCAAGCCGTGGCGAAGACCCTCCGCAAGCCCCTGCCGGAGGACGTCGACTTCATGCACGCGTCGCGCGAGGAGATGCTCTCCCTCCGCCGCACCATCCACCCGCTCACGAGAAAGCTGGCCGTGCGGCTGGCCCGCAAGCGCCGTCACGGCCGAAAGGGCGCGCTCGACTTCCGCAACACCGTGCGCCACTCGCTCTCCTACGGCGGGGTGCCGGCGGAGCCCAAGTACCGCTACCCCCGACCAGCGAAGCCCGAGATCTTCGTGATCGCCGACATCTCCGGGTCGGTCGCCGCCTTCGCGCGCTTCACCCTCCAGCTCACCCACGCCATCAGCTCTCAGTTCTCCCGTGTTCGCAGCTTCGTGTTCATCGACGGCATCGACGAGGTCACCCGCTTCTTCGAGGGCGCGGAGGACAT
>VAWP01000145.1:31590-32471 GCA_005888295.1 Actinomycetota bacterium | reverse complement strand
CGTCGTGCGAGCGTGGTTCGAGTGTGCGCGGGCGAGGCAGTAAGGCGAACGACGAGTAGTAGGCCTGGAGCACGTCCAGCTCGAGGCGCGTCAGCCGCAGCGCGACGAGCTCGTCCAGCGCGGCCGTGGGCTCGTCCTCGGTCTCCTCGGGACGTTCGGTACCGTCGGTTTCCGGGTGTGGGAGCAGCGGAGCCGGCGGGCCGCGGTGGTCGTCGGTGACGCACAGGATGTGGAACGGGTGCTCGGGTCGGCCGACGCTGTAGCTCCACCTGTGGCGGACGTGAACCCATGGCCTCCTGGGTTCGAGGGGCACCTCCTCGTAGCCGGGCTCGTAGACGCGCAGGAGGCCCGTCTTGTCGCTCACGTTGACGCTGCTCCAGCGACTCCCGTCCCACGACAACTCGATGTGGTTCCGTGACACGGTCCATCGCCCTTGGACGCGCTGGTGGCCGACGCGTACGTCGCTGTCTCTGGCCCTCCCGATCCGCACCACGTGGTCGCGTTCGTATCGGCTCGTCCACGCCGCAGGATGGAGACGAGCGCGCAGAGTCACGTCTGGGAGTGTTGCAGCACAGCCACGGTCACGTTGTCCGAGGCCCCGGCTTCCACTGACGCGCCGACCAGACGCTCCGCGGCCGAAGCAGCGCTGTCGCTGTTCTTCCAGCATTGCCATACATCCGTGAGGCCGATCGGGCCGATGAGACCATCCGAGGCCAGGACCAGCCCCTGCCCCGGTTCCAGAGTGACCTGGGCAAGGTCCGGTTCGGGCTCCTCGTGGGTGGCGAGGGCGCGGAGGAGCACATGCCGCCCAGCATGGGAGCTCGCGTCCTCCGGGCGGATGACGCCGGACCGCACCAGATCGGCCGCCAGGCTGTGGTCGG
>VAWP01000145.1:15852-31545 GCA_005888295.1 Actinomycetota bacterium | reverse complement strand
GCCGCAATGGTCAGGGTCGCGTCCATGGCTGCCAGACCAGCGTGCTCCTGCCGACCCGCGTGCACCGCTGCCCCTGCTCGAGCCAGGGCGAGTCGAACGGCGCGCTCGTCGAGCCTCCCCTGCCGGGTTCCCAAGACGCCTGCCGCCGTGCTGACAGCGAGTTGCGCGGCTCGGGCCCCGCCCCGTTGTCCTCCCACCCCGTCGCTGACCATTGCCCAGCGACACGACACGGCGACTCGATCCTGGTTGTCGGCCCGCTGTCCCGGGTTGGTCGCCCAACCGCACCCGATGACCTCCGAGTCGTCGCACCCCGGGCGTCGCTTCCTGAGCTTGAAACCCACCATGTCAGCTCTACAGCGCGATCTCGGGTCTCGAAAGGGCCAGTTGTGGCCCCCGCGCCGATCGCTTCGTCACCATCGCCTTCGACCGTTCTGGTGCGGGACCGGCGCTGTGCTCGTCGTGGGGGCGTTCTCTGATCGCTCGTCGATAGTCCGGCCTGGGCGCACGAAGCAGCGCGCGCCATCGCAGCGGCCGTCCCGAACGCCCGAAGTCGGGTCCTCGAAGGACAAGGCCACGGCGTCGCCGACGACGTGCTCATTCCGGTGCTGACCGAGTTCTTCCTCTGACCACGGGCTGCGGGACCGCGCCCGGTCGTCCGAATCGCGGCGTGTCCCACGACGGCTCGGAGAAGCCGAGCGCCCGGGCGTGCTCCGTGCCACACTGCATGAGGGTCGGTCTTCGCCTTGCCCTGACCACGGGGCAACCCGACCCGGAAGGTACACACAAGGGGGCTTCCGGTGCTGGCAGCTTTCGGTGATGGCCAGGTCTTCTGGTCGTTCTTGGTCTTCTTCTTCTGGATCATCTGGATCTGGTTGGCGATCACGGTGTTCGTCGACATCTTCCGCAGCAGGGACCTCAGCGGCGTGGGCAAGATGGTCTGGGTGCTGCTGGTGGTGCTCATTCCCTACCTCGGCGTCTTCGCCTACCTGTTGCTCCGCGGCGGGAAGATGCACGAGCGGGCAGTCGAAGCCGCCCAGGCTCAGGACAAGGCGTTCCGTCAGTATGTGCAGAATGCCGCCGGCGCGGGCAACGGTCGTTCCACCGCCGACGAGCTGCACCGGCTGGCCGACCTGAAGGACCGCGGCGTGATCACAGACGCCGAGTTCGAGCGGCTGAAGGCCAAGGCCGTCGGCTGACGGCGCCGCGCCCACGAGCTCGGGCGCGGCCCAGACCATCACCGACGGCAGGCCGAGCTCATGCCGGGCGCCGGAGCCGCCAGCGTCCGCGGGCGAGCGACCTCCACCGGTCGAGCCGCTTCATCACGGGTCCCTGTCGCCGCGTCCGGCGCTGCCGACGCTTGGCTGCCCGTCGGGCCACGAGACGGCAGGCGTCGAGCAGCGTGGCCGCGAACAGATCAGGGTTCGTGCCGGCCGCCAGGTGGGTGCCGTCCACGACGTGGATGACGGCCGACGGGATCGATTCGGCAAGCTTCACCTGCCGTCTGGGCGGCACCAGCCTGTCCTGCGAGGTCACCACCACGGACACCGGTACCTCGATGTCGCCGATCCACTCCCTGGAGCTGAACCGCCCAAGGGTCTCGGCCGCCTCGAGCACGCTGCGCACGTCGTGGCGACGGAGCTCGTCAAAAGCCCAGCGCCGACTGGCGGTGTCGACGAGCTCTTCGGGCATCTGCTCGGCGAGCCGTTCGACGGCGGGCAGCGGAGCCAGCCGCAGCCCACTGACGACGAGCCCGAGCCCGGCGTACTGCACCCGCTCGTGCCAGCGGCCCCGGAAGTCGCGGCTCGTGGCGCACAGCACCATGCCGTCGACCCGCTCGGGGTGGCGGCGCCAGACGAGCTGCGCGATCGGCCCGCCCATCGAGTACCCGACAGGGATGAAGGTGTCGATACCCAGCTGATCGGCCACGGCCACGACGTCGTCTGCGCAGTCGTCCAGGCTGAAGGGTTCAGGAGCGCGCAGACCTCGACCGTGTCCCCGATGGTCGAGCGCCACGACGCGAAAGTGCCGACCGAGCGGACCGAAGGCGGCGAACCAGTTGAGGCCGGCGGTGGCGGCCAAACCGTGCACGAGCACGAGCGTCGGCGCTCGTCTCGGCCCTGTCACCTCACGGACGAAGGTCGTTCCCCTGCCCGGCAGCTCGATGGCCGTGCCGGGAGGCACCATCCATTCGCCGTCGGGTTCCCCCAGCCGCCGCGCCACGACACTGTTCTACCCCGTCGCCAGCAGGCCGAGAAGGTGACGCGCGCCACCTGGTTGGTGGCGGCCTTCGACCAGTCGCCGTGATCAGTGCGAGATCGGTGCCGACGTCGGGGTGCCCATGCCCTGAGAGGCGGAGAGGAACGGCAGCAGCTGGTGGGCATTGGGCGGCACCGTCGTGGTCGGCGCTGTCGTCGTCGGCGCGGGGGCTGGTGCCGGCGGCTGCGGGGGCTGGATGGGCGGCGGGAAGGGGGTCAGCATGATGGCCTTCGTGGCGTCGTCCACCACCCCGGTGACCGGCAAGTTGGCGGCGCGCTGGTAGTTGGACACCGCCGTGACACTCGACTGGTCCCACACACCGGTCGGCCAGGCGGGGAAGCCGAGGCTGGTGAGCAGCACCTGCCACGTCCGGATCTGCCCCGGCGTCATCGGGGCCGGAGCAGTCGGGAGGCTGAACTGCGGCGCGGTGCGGATGGCGTCCCATTCCTCTGGCGTGGTGTCCTGCCACGACCAGAAGGAGACCCCGACCGCCCCGGTCTGCTCGGCGACCTGCAGGAACCGTGAGATGGCAGCGCCGGAGGGGCTTCCGGGCACGCCGTTCTCGGCGCCGTTGTAGGCCTGGCCGATCGGGATCATGGCCAGGTTCTGGCCGGCCAGGTTGGCGTCGGCTCGGGCGATGTCGGCGCCGGGTTCCGCGTCGAGCCAGTAGTCCATCACGGCGACGGCGTTGAAGTGCGACAGGACCGCGCTGTAGGGGTAGCCGGAACCGTTGGGACGGGGCACGACGCCGATGATCGGATAGCCGGGACCCACGGCGTTGCGCAGCTCGCCCGCATAGGTACCGGCCCCAGCCAGGTTGACGCCCGGCTCGGCCTCGATGTCGGGGGCGAAGCCGTCGATGCGATCACCGCTGGGTGTCTTGTAGTTGATCTCGGCCACCGCCCGGTTCACGTCATTTTCGGGTGGCGTGAAGAACGGGAAGTCCCACCCGTAGACACGGATGTGGGCGGCGTGGGCCGCAGGCAGCAACTGGTTGAGGAAGGCCTGGCCGATGAACCCGTCGGTGCCAGAACCGAGGTGGACGTACAGGTAATGGAGCCCGGTGGCGGTGGCCTTGGACACGATGGCAGTGACGTTGCCGCCCTCGACCTTCTCCGGTACGTAGATCCACATGCCCTTGCCGGGCGGGAGCCCGGCCCGCACCGTCGGGACGACGGGTGGACCGGCCGGAGCGGGCACTGTCGTCGGCGGGAGGGTGCCGCTGGCCGGGCCCCCGGGCGCGCTGCTCGCCAGAGCGCTGTGACCGGTAGCGCCCTTGCCGGCTGCCTCCGGGCGAGCACCCGCGGCGCCGGTCGTCGACGTCCCGGGCAGCGCCGACCGAACCTGGCCGCTCACGCCACCCGCCGCGCCGCCGGTGTGGATCGCAGCGGCCGCGCTGCTGCCGAGGATCGTGATGGTCATCGAGCTGGCCAGTGCCACCTTGAGGAGCATGGACGGCGCTCGCCTGGCCTCGGCCACCAGGTCGGGCAGCCGGCGCAGGGCGGCGACGGCGCTGGTCGCAGGGTGGCGGGGCACGAGGGCGCGAGCGGGCCAGGTCAGATCGGCGAGGACGGCCGTGGCCGTGGATCGTGTGCCGAGCACTCTGGCTCGGCACGCCAGGCGGTCCAGGAGGACCGGCAGCGGCGGACCATCGAACCGATCGGACCGGCGAGCAGGGCTGACCGACGGAGCGGGCGCGAGGGCCTCGGTCACGTGGCGGGAGATCGTCTCCGGTTGGCGAAGGGCCACCTCGGGAGCCACGGTGTCGAGATGCACGGTCTCGGGCACCACGGTCCTGGGCACGGCCGCCTCGGGTAGGACCGGCCCGGTCGCCTCGGGAACCACGGTCCTGGGCACGGCCGCCTCGGGTAGGACCGGCCCGGTCGCCTCGGGCCCGGCCGCCTCGGGCCCGGCCGCCTCGGGCCCGGTCGACTTCGGCGCGGTCGAGACGCAGCGGGCCAGCCCCCGCAGCGGGAGGGTCACCGGGGTGGCCAGGAGCGCCGCCAGCCGTAGCACCCCGCGCCCGGCTCGTTGTGCCCGACGTCTGGTGGGCAGCAGGCCGGCGTCGACTGCGAGGAGGGCTCGAGCCACGGCCCGCACGAAGAAGATCCGCGACGAGGTGGCGCGCTCGACGGCCTCAGCCCGGTCGACGGACCTCGGGGCGGCGACCCAGTCGTCCCAGCCTTCGCCGATTGCGCCGCAGTCCTCGAGCCGCACGTCGGTCATCGAGGTCCGCCTGGGATCGGGGCGCCAGTGGGCGACCCCTTGGCAGATCTCTTCGTACGCAACGGGGCTCCCTGCTGGATCCGGTGACCTACGACGGCCTCAGATTCGCCAGCAGGAGGTTTAGTTCCTGCGTACTAGTACTTTTCGGACAATCGGGCAACCGAGGTTGTCAGAGGGGCCTATCGACGGGGTCTAGGCTGCGCCTCCTATGAAGCACATCCTCCTGGGTATCGTCCTCATCGTCGTGGGCGTTGGCCTCGCCGGCGCCCGGGTGGCCCGATCGGGCGTTGCTTCCCGCCGAGGTTCGGCCGCCGTGTCGACGACCACGTCCGAGATGACCTGGATTCTCCCGGTCGCCGGGGTCGTCCTGATCCTGCTGGGAGTCCTGTTCGCGGTACGCGCCATCGGCTGAGCGAGGCCCACCCCGAGCCCGCTGCGCCGGCCGGCGGCCGCCAATCCTCCGCCACCACGCCGGGTACCCTTCGCCGCCATGGCGTACGCAGATGACGATGAGAGGGTCGCGGCGGTGCAGGCGGCCGAGAAGGCCTTGCTCGGCCAGATCACCGGCTGGGCCGAGAACGCCGGCAGCCCCAAGTCGCTGCTCCAGCTGGCCGAGGCGTTCGCCTGGGTGGTGAACCCGGGCCAGGCCCACGGGGTGGCGGCGACCGCACCGGATTGATTCGGCGAACCGTCGGCTGGTGCTCACCCCTCCGTGAGCTGGTCGGAGAGCTGGTCACGCCGCACCTTTCCCATGGAGTTCCGGGGTAGCGAGTCGACGTAGCGGACAAGACGAGGCCGCTTGAACGGGGCCAGGCGCTCGGCTGCCATCCGGAGGAGATCATCGGTGTCGGGCCGCGGCTCGTCCGCCACGACCACGGCGGTCACTATCTCGCCCCATTCCTCTGACGGCGTGCCGACCACGGCGGCCTCGACCACCCCGGGATGCGAGAGGAGCACGTCCTCGACCTCGCGTGGGTAGACGTTGAAGCCGCCCGTGATGATCAGCTCCCGGCTGCGCCCGACGACCCGCAGGTAGCCAGCCTCGTCCAGGTCGCCGACATCGCCGGTGTGGAACCAGCCCTCGTGGTCGAACACGACGGCCGTCGCCGACTCGTTCCGCCAGTAGCCGCCGAAGACGTTGGGTCCCCTGACGAGGATCTCGCCCTCGGGGGAGCTCGCCAGGCGCACCTCGACCGCGGGTAGGGGCAGGCCGACGGTGCCGGGACGGCGCTCACCGTCGTAGGGGTTGGAGACGTTCATCAGGGTCTCGGTCATCCCATAGCGCTCGAGGATCCGTTGCCCCGATGCCTCGGCCACCCGCTCGAAGACCGCGGGCGGCAGGGGCGCCGACCCTGACACGCACAGCCGCAACCGGCCCAGCTCACCGACTCGGGGCGAGGCGGCCAGCCGGCTGTACATGGTGGGCACGCCGAAGAACAGCGATGCCCCGTGGCGGTGGGCGACGTCGAGCACGGTCTCGACGTCGAAGCGGGGGAGGATGAGGGCCGAGGCGCCGGCGAGCAGCGTCCCGTGGAGCCCCGCGCAGAGGCCGTGGACGTGGACGAGGGGGAGGGCGAGGACGAGGCGGTCGCTCGCAGTCCATCGCCAAGCCAGGCGCAGGGCTTCGGCGTTGGCCAGCAGGTTGCCGTGGCGCAGGAGGGCGCCCTTGGGGGTGCCGGTCGTGCCCGACGTGTAGCAGATCAGGGCGGGGTCGTCGGGGCCGCAGGCGTCGAGATCGGGGACCGGTCCGTCCGGCAGGTCGACCTCCGGAGTGACCACGATGGCGTCGCCTGTCGCCTGGCGGATCCAGCCAGCGCGCTCGGGATCGTCCACCACGGCACCCCGTGGCTCCGCGTCGAGGGTGATGTGGGCGACCTCGCCCTGGCGGTAGGCGGTGTTGACGGGCACGACCGTCAGGCCCAGCCTGAGGGCGCCGACGTAGGTCCCGACAACGGTCGTCGAGGGCGAAGCGCTGAAGAGGATCCGGTCGCGGGGACGCAACCCGGCGCGATGGAGGCGGGCGGCCACGAGCCGGCTCGAGCGCTCGAGGTCGCCAGCGGTGCGCCATCCGAGTCGGTCGTCCCACAGCGTCGGCCGGCCGGGCTCCTCGAGCCAGCGCCGGGTCCAGCGCCGAACCAGGCTCTGGCCCTCCAGGAGCTCGATCCGGCCCGAGTCCAGCCCTGGCGGCAGGTGCGCGGCCCACGGTGGGTCGCCGGCCGCGGGCTGCTCCATCCCGCCGATCGTCGCGCGGCGGGAAGCGGGCCCGCGAGCCTCAACCACTCGCCACGAGCTGATCCCGGACGGCCTCGGCGTTCGAGGCGAATAGCGTGCTGTCATGGACGAGTCGCTCTGCCTGCTCACCGTGCACGCCCACCCCGACGACGAGGCGTCCAAGGGAGCCGGGACCGTCGCCCGGTACCACCAGGAGGGCGTGCGGACGGTGCTGGTGTGCTGCACCGGCGGCGAGTCGGGCGACATTCTCAACCCGGCCATGGACCGCCCCGAGGTGCGCGACCGCCTCGCCGAGATCCGCATGGAGGAGCTGGCCCGATCGACCGAGATCATCGGCTACGACGAGGTCGTCCTGCTCGGGTACCGGGACTCGGGGATGCCGGGCACGCCCGAGAACGAGGATCCGCGATCCTTCGTCCAGGCGCCGCTCGAGGAGGCCGTCGGCCGCCTCGTGGCGCAGATCCGTCGGGTGCGCCCCCAGGTGGTCGTCACCTATGGCGACGACCAGCGCGGCTACCCCCATCCCGACCACCTCCGCGTCCACGACGTCAGCCTCGCCGCCTTCGACGCCGCCGGCGATCCCGATGCCTACCCGGGCACAGGGCCGCCGTGGCAGCCGCTCAAGCTCTATTACACCGTCTGGTCCCGGGCCCGCATCCTGGCTACCCATCAGAAGTTCCTCGACCTGGGCCTCGAATCGCCCTTCCCGAAGGAGTGGACGGACGGGCGGCCTGACGACCAGCACATCACCACGAGCATCGACGTCTCCGACCACGCCGACGTGCGGCCCCAGGCCCTGATCGCCCACGCCACCCAGGTCGATCCGACCTCGCCGTTCTGGTTCGGCCTGCCCCCGGAGGTGGCTCGGACGATCCATCCCTACGATGAGTACGTACTGGCCCGTGCCGTCGTCGGGGGACCGGGCGGCGACGGGGTCGCCCGCGAGGAGGACCTGTTCGCAGGGGTGCGGGATCGCGTCAGCCGGTAGCATGCCGGTCGTCCCGACGGCGACACCGACCAGAGCGAGGGGAAACGATCATCATGTCGAAGTGGCTGAGCCCGGTGCGTCGGCCCGCATGCAGTACGTGGTCACAGGCGGTCCCGACGGCGACGTCCACTACTACTGGTTGTTGGAGAACGGCAAGCTCAAGGAGAGCAAGCTCGGCGATCTCCCCGACGCCGAGGTGACCCTGACCCAGACCTATGACGACGCCCAGAAGATCCAGAAGGGCGAGCTCGACGCCAACGCCGCGTTCATGCAGGGCCGGGTCAAGGTGACGGGCAACATGGCCAAGCTCATGTCACTGCTGCCGCTCACCAACGCTCCCGAGTACAAGCAGCTCCAGACCGAGATCCAGGCGATCACCGAGTACTAGTCGGCAAGGGTCCGGACACGTCAGGGGCGCCCCGTCGGGGCGCCCCTTCTGACTCGTCAGCTCGTCACGGTGAGCGTGCCATGCATGAACGGGTGGATCGTGCAGTGGTAGGGGAACGAGCCGGGCGTGCTCGGCGCCGTCATGGTCTTGCTCGCGCCGCCACTGATGTTGCCGGTGTCGAAGGCGTTGTTGTCGGCGGTGACGGTATGCGTCGCGCTGTCCTGGTTCTTCACCGTGATCGTGCTGCCGGCCTTGACGGTGATCGTGGCGGGACGGTAGGCGAAGTTCTGGATCGTGATGGTCGTCGCCCCCCCGCCGGTGGTGGCTGAGCTTGCGGTCGTCCGGGTCGTGTTGGTCGTGCTGGTGGTGGTCGAGCTGCTCGAGCTGCTCGAGCTGCTCCCGCCTCCGCAGGCGGCCAGCCCCGAGGCCAGGCCGATGACAGCTGCGCCGGTCGCGGCCACACTCGTCAGACGTCGCACTGCGCGCTCCTTTCGTTCCGCCGGGTACCACCTGTTCTAGACCAGATGAACCGGGCACAACCATCGTCATCCGCGGTGAGGGTCGGCGTCGAACAACGGTTACGAATCCCTACGACCTGACCGAAGCCAGCGACGCCACGCTCGTCGTCGCCATCGGCCGTTGGCGTGAGGATGCCCTCGCCGAGGCCTACCGACGCCACGCGGGCGCGGTCTACGCCCTCGCCCGACGGGTCCTGGGCGAGGTGAGCGCCGCCGAAGAGGTCATCCAGGAGGTGTTCATCAGGCTGTGGCATCGACCGGAGAAGTTCGACCCAGAGCGGGGTTCCCTGCGCTCCTTCCTGTTGGCCCAGGCCCACGGCCGGGCCGTCGACCTGCTGCGGGCCGAGTCCTCGCGGCGTCGGCGGGAGGAGCGGGAGGCCAGGAGCACCGCCACCTCGGGGTACGACCTCGAGCACGAGGTGTGGGACCTGACGGTCGCCGACCACGTCAAGGAAGCGCTGTCGGGCCTGCCCGACGAGGAGCGGCGGGCGATCGAGCTGGCCTACTTCGGGGGTCATACGTACCGGGAGGTGGCGGTTCTCCTCGACCAGCCCGAGGGAACGGTCAAGAGCCGCATCCGCGCCGGCCTCAAGCGGATGCGATCCAAGTTGGCGGATAGCGGGGTGGCGGGCCCATGAACGCGCCGGAGGGCGACGTGCCGAGCCGGCTGAGCCACGCCGAGATCGAGGCCCTGCTCGGGTCCTACGCCCTCGATGCCGTCGACGGACCGGAGGCCGAGGCGGTCGAGCTCCACCTCCTCGAATGCCCGCGGTGCCGGGCCGAGGTCGCCCAGCACCGGGAGGTCGCCGCCCTCCTCGGCAACGTCGGAACCCCGGCGCCCGACCGGCTCTGGGACCGCATCGCCGCCAGCCTGGAAGAGGCTCCCCCAGATCTGCGGCTGGCTGCGGTGCCGGAGCCGCGTCGCGGTCCGAAGGCGATCCGAGGGCGCCTGAGGGTCGGCCTGGCTGCCACCGCGGCTGCCGCTGCTGTCGTCATCGGCCTCCTCGCCTTCCAGGTGAACAGGTTGGACAACCGGGTCAACAACCTGGCCCAGGCCACGCCCGAGCACGGGCTGTCACAGGTGGCGACGGCGGCCGTGCTCGATCCCCAGGCTCGGCGTGTCGATCTGCGCTCCCCGCAGGGCAACCAGTCGGTCCAGGGCGTGGTTCTTCCCAACGGCAACGGCTACCTGGTGAAGGTCGACCTGCGCCCGCTCCCGGCGCGTCAGACGTACCAGCTGTGGGCCGTCACGGGTTCGCGACAGGTCTCGCTCGGGGTGTTGGGCGCCGACCCGCAACAGACGGCCTTCAGCCTGGGCTCGCCGAGCGGCGTGGGGACGCTGGTGGTGACCGTCGAGCCCGCTGGCGGCGTGACGTCGACGACGAACCCGGCCGTCGTCTCGGGCGTGCTCAGCTGATCAGGGACCGGTTCGCATCAGCTGGTGCAGCGCCCGGTAGCCGATCAGCTCGGCCCCGGCCCGGCTGGCCAGGGCGGGCAGGGAGTGGTCGTTGGTCAGCAGGTCGTGGTCGTCGACCCGCGCTGACCAGTCGGGGCTGAGGGCCCGGAGCTCTCCGGTGTCGACCGCCGGGTGGGCGTAGATCTCGGTGACGCCAGGCCGGAGATCGACCAGTGCCCGCTCGAGGGCCCTGCGGGTACCCACGGTGTTGACGACGACCAGGTGGTCCGGGAAGACGACGCCCTCCTCCGCCGCCAGCCGCCGGAACGGGAACCCGATGGGGCCCTCGCTCGACGCCCCCGAGAGCCGGATGGGCAGCGAGAAGTCGACGGCCAGCTCGAGATAGACGTCGAAGAACTCCGGGCGAAGCTGGAGCGTCGCCATGTGCGAGTCGAGGTGGCTGACGTCGAAGCCCCAGTAGATGGCGCGCTCGATCTGGGCCCGGCATTCCCGTCGCACCTCGTCGAGGTCGGCGTGGTCCCACACGTCGGTCACGGTCCGCGGGAACCCGCCGTCGCCATCGAGCAGCGACGGGGCGTGGGTGATCGGACCCCACCGGTAGAGATCGTGCTCGGCGTTGAGCGTCAGGTGCACCCCGACGTCCTCGCCCCGGTAGCGGGACGCCGCCTCCCGAGCCCAGGGGCAGGGCACCATCAGGCTGGCGCTGGTGGCCACCCCTGACCGGACGGCCTCGTAGACGCCGACGTTGGCGGCGTGACTGGACCCGAGGTCGTCGCAGTTGATGATCAGCAGCTTGGCGTCGGAGGGATACCCCAGGCGCTCGACCAGCGTGGCCACGTCACGAAAGTACCCGCTGGCGTGCATGAGGGCGGTGAGGGACCGGCACCCTCGGCTGGCCCCCAGTTCTTACGAAATGGGGGCCACCCGAGGCCCCGGTCCCTCTGGCCCCGCTGGAGCTGGCCGCGGCGCCCGGGCAAAACAAAAGATGACTTACCGCCGGGCGCCCTCGAGTGCGCTCGCCGGGGGGCGACGGCCGAACGCACGAGGGGATCCGGTCGGCGCATCGGCGGCGATTTCGAAGAACGCCGACGATGCGACGAGCCGGATCACCCGGAGCGGTCGGCGATCGCCAGTTACGAGCGCTCGATGAGCGTGCCCGTGCCCAGCCCGCCGCCGCAGCACATCGTCACCAGGGCCCGGGAGCGGTCTGTGCGCTCCAGGTGGTGGAGGGCGGTCGTGACGAGCCGGGCACCAGTGGCACCGACGGGGTGGCCGAGGGCGATGGCGCCGCCACCGGGGTTCACGCGGTCCATGTCCGGATGCAGCTCACGCTCCCAGGCCAGCACGACGGAGGCGAACGCCTCGTTGATCTCCACCACGTCGATGTCGCCGAGCGACAGGGCGGACCGGTCGAGGATGCGCTGGGTGGCGTCGATCGGGCCCGTGAGCATGAGGACCGGGTCCACGCCCACCAGGCACTGGTGGGTGATCCGGGCCCGTGGCCGGAGGCCCAGGGCGGCGGCCTTGGCCGGAGAGGCGAGCAGCACGGCCGCGGCGCCGTCGGAGATCTGCGACGACGTGCCGGCGGTGTGGATCCCGTCCTCGCGCGCGACCGGCTTCAGGCTCGCCAGCTTGTCCAGTGAGGTCTCCCTGGGACCCTCGTCCGCCGCGACGGTGTGCGTGGAGCCCGTGGGCTTGCCGTCTTCGTCGACGTCGGGAGCCTCGATACCGACGATCTCGGGCTCGAACCATCCTTCGTCCCGGCTCCGGCGAGCTCGGAGCTGTGAGGTCAGGCCGAAGCGGTCGGCGTCGGCTCGGGTCACCCCCCACTTGTCGGCGATCCTCTCGGCCCCCTCGAACTGCGACGCGAACTCGTAGCGGGCGAAGTACGACTTGGGGATCGCCCGCCCGGGTCCGGCCGAGGTGTTGGCGCCGAGGGGCACCCGGCTCATCGACTCCACGCCACACGCCAGCACCAGATCGGCCGCTCCGGAAGCGACGAGCCCGGCGGCCAGGTTGGTCGCCTGTTGGGACGAGCCGCACTGGCTGTCGACGGTGGTGGCCGGCACGGTCAGCGGCAGTCCGGCGGCCAGCCAGGCGGTGCGGGCGATGTTGTAGGACTGCTCGCCCACCGCCGTCACGCAGCCGCCGACGACCTGGTCGACCTCGGCGGGATCGATGCCCGACCGGCGCACCGCCTCGGCCTGCACGGTCCCGAGGAGATCCGCGGGGTGCATCGTCGAGAGGCCACCTCCCCGCCGACCGATCGGGCTGCGGACGGCTTCGGTGATCACGACATCGGCCATGGGCTCAGCCTATCCACGGCCGCGTCGCCCCCCGGTGGGCGTCCGAGGCACCCCTCAGGCGGCCTGGCGCCGGAGGGCCTGGCGCAGGGCGGTCCGGGCCGCGGCCACTCCCTCCCGCCCCAACTGCCGGGTGCGCTCGTCGAGGCGCCAATCCGACTCGGTGCCCTCCGTGTCGTCCATGAGGACCAGCTGTCGTTCCATGCGGCCATGGTGGCGTGAGGGTGTAACACTCAGGCCCATGCCCCGTTACGGAATGACCATCCCCTTCGACGGCCTGCCGCTGCACGAGCAGCGCCCGTGGTTCGAGGAGCTGCCCGACCTCGGCTACACCGACGTCTGGTCCAGCGAAGCAGGCGGCACCGACGCCTTCATCCCTCTCGCCCTGGCCTCGGCGTGGGCGCCCTCCCTGCGCCTGGGGTCTGCCATCGTCCCCGCCTTCACCCGCGGACCGGGGCTCATGGCCATGAGCGTGGCCACCATGGCCGAGGCGGCGCCCGGCCGTTTTGCGCTGGGCCTCGGCACGTCCTCCGACGTCATCGTGGAGGCCTGGAACGACATCCCGTTCGACGAGCCCTACAAGCGGACCCGCGACATGGTGCGCTTCCTCCGTCTCGCCATGGCCGGCGAGAAGGTCAACGAGGAGTTCGAGACCTTCCGGGTGCGGGGGTTCCGGCTGGGGCGGCGCATCCCTGAGCCGCCGCCCATCCTCGTGGCCGCCCTGCGCCCGGGCATGCTGCGGCTGGCCGGCCGCGACGGTGACGGCGCCATCATCAACTGGCTGTCGGCCGACGACGTCGCCCGGGTCGTTCCCGAGGTGGGACCCGGCAAGGAGATCGTCGCCCGCATCTTCGTGTGCCCCTCGGACGACACCGAGACAGTGCGGTCCATGGGTCGGTTCGCCCTGGCCGCCTATCTGAACGTCGGCGTGTACGCCGCCTTCCATCAGTGGCTGGGACGGGGCCCGCTGCTCGAGCCCATGTGGAAGGCATGGCAGGCGGGAGACCGCAAGGCGGCGACGGCTTCCATCCCCGACGAGGTCGTGGACGACCTGATCGTCCACGGTTCCCCCGAGGCCTGCCGGGCCCACATCCAGCGCTACATCGACAACGGCGTGACCACCACGGCGCTCGCCATCCTCCCCTTCGGCGTCGACACCCGCCAGGCCGTCCGGGACCTGGCGCCGGCGGCGGGGTACGCGGCGGGGTAAACGGCCAGCCCGCCCTGGGGGGACCCGCGGCGCATGGCGGATCCCAGGGTGGGAAACTGTCGACCATGGGTGCGCCTGTGCTGGCCGACGCCAATGTCGGCGCGATCATCGGCGGCTCCGTCGCCGGACTCGTCGTCGTCATCCTGTTCGTGCTCTCCATCTCGGTGAAGATCGTGACCGAGTACGAGCGGGTCGTGTTCTTCCGCTTCGGTCGTATCCGGAGCGCGGCGAAAGGACCCGGGGTGATCACGCGCATCCCGGCGGTCGATCGGGTGGTGAAGGTGAACCTCCGGGTGGAGGTCATCGACATCCCGCACCAGGCCGTGATCACCTCCGACAACGTCACGATCCAGGTCGACGCGGTGGCCTACTTCCAGGTCATCGATCCGGTGAAGGCCATCATCGGCGTCGACAGCTTCCGCTTCGCCAGCTTGCGTGTCGCCATGACGAGCCTCAGGTCGATCATCGGCCGCTACCACCTCGACGACCTCCTGGCCCACCGGGAGTCGGTCAACGACGAGTTGCGGGCGACGATCGCTGCCTCGACGACGGGATGGGGCGTGGAGGTGCGCCAGGTCCAGGTGCGCGACATCACCCTTCCCCAGGAGCTCCTGCGAGCCATGGCCCGTCAGGCCGAAGCCGAGCGGGAGCGGCGGGCCAAGGTGATCGCGGCCACGGGCGAGCTGGAGGCCAGCCAGGAGCTGTCGGAGGCGGCGGACCGGATGAACGAAAGCCCCGGCGCCCTGCAGCTCCGTACTCTCCAGACCCTCGCCGAGGTGGCGACAGAGCGGAACTCGACCCTCGTGTTCCCGATCCCGGTCGAGATGCTGGCCGCCTTCAAGAACGCCGGGACCAAGTAGTCGACGTCGTCGCCGGTCGTCGGCTCCGGCGATCGTTACCGCGGACGGGCACGGCGGCCGCCCCTACCATTTAGTCTCCCGGGAGTGCCCCTCGCCCCCCTGAGCCCGCTGCGCCACCGGGACTTCGCGCTGGTCTGGTCGGCCGCTCTGGTGTCGAACGTGGGTTCGTGGATGCAGACGGTCGCCGTGGGTGTGCTGGTGACGCTCCACACCGGACAGGCCCGGTGGACGGGCCTGGTGGCTGCGGCGGCCTTCCTGCCGATGGGCCTGCTCTCCCCGGTGGGCGGTGCCATGGCCGACCGCCACGACCGCCGCCGCTGGCTCCTCCTCACCACGGTGGGCGAGACCGTGTTCGCGGGGATCCTGACGGCGCTCGCCGCCACCGGGAACGCCGGTCCGGTGTGGGTGACCCTCGCGGTTCTCGGCGGCGGCGCCATGACGGCCATCGGCTTGCCCGCCTACCAGGCCCTGCTCCCCGACCTGGTGGGACCCGACGACCTGCTTGGCGCCATCTCGCTGTCGTCGGCCCAATGGAACCTGGGGCGGGTGATCGGTCCGGCGCTGGCCGGGATCGTCATCGCCGTGGGCTCGTATACCTGGGCCTTCGGCATCAACGCGGTGTCGTTCGGAGCGGTGATGATCGCCCTGCTGCTGGTGCGCTTTCGTCCTGGCGCCCGGCCTCGGGAGGAGGGCCGCCTGCTGGCCCGGATCGTCAGCGGCGCCCGAGCGGCGGCAGCCGAGCCCGGTTGCCGGACGGCCATCATCGCCATCGCGGTGGTCGCCTTCCTGGCGTCGCCGTTCATCGCGCTGGTTCCCGCCATGGCCATCAAGCTCTTCCATCACAAGGCGAGTGGCACCGCCGTGCTGGTCACCGCCCAGGGAATCGGCGCGGTCATCGGCGCCCTGGCCCTGACGCCGCTCGCAGAGCGCCTGGGGCGGCGCCGAGTGCTTCTCGCCGACCTCGCCCTGCTCCCCGTCCTCCTCGTGTTGTACGGGCTGGCGCCGACGCTCGCCGTGGCGGCCGCCGCCCTGGTGGCGGTGGGGGCGGCCTACATCGGGGTGCTCGCCGGGCTCAACACGGTCGTGCAGCTCCGGGCGCCGGAAGCGCTGCGAGGCCGGATACTCAGCCTCTACATGCTGGCCCTGGGCGTCATCTATCCCATCGGCGCCATCATCCAGGGCGCGGTCGCCGACCGTATCGGCCTGCGCACCGTCGTGGTCGGGACTGCAGCGCTGCTGCTCGCCGTCCTCGTGGCCTTCTACATCGGTCGCCCCCACCTGACGGAGTCGCTCGA
>VAWP01000145.1:11703-15841 GCA_005888295.1 Actinomycetota bacterium | reverse complement strand
TAGGAGGCAGCCCCGTGGAACCCGTCGAGGCCCTGGAGCGGATCGCCTTCCTGCTGGAGCGCGGGCGCGAGCGCACCTATCGCGTGCGCGCCTTCCGCACAGCGGCGGCGGCGTTGTCCGCCCTCAGTCCTGAACAGGTCGTCGAGCGCGACCGGACCGGGCGTCTGCAGGAGCTGAACGGCGTCGGAGAGTCGACGGCGCGCGTCGTGCACGAGGCGTTGGCTGGCGAGGTGCCGGGCTACCTGGCCCGCCTCGAAGCCGAGCCGGCGCCCGATCCCGGCCAGGGGGCGGGGATCCGATCGAGCCTGCGGGGCGACTGTCACACGCACTCGGACTGGTCCGACGGCGGTAGCCCGATCGAGGTCATGGCCCGTAGTGCCGCCGCCCTCGGCCACGACTACGTGGTGCTCACAGACCACTCACCCTCGCTCACCGTGGCCAACGGCCTCACGGCGGAGCGCCTCGAGCGCCAGCTGGAAGTGGTCGCGGAGGTCAACGCCAAGCTGGCTCCGTTTCGTATCCTGACCGGCGTCGAGGTGGACATCCTCGAGGACGGCTCCCTCGACCAGGACGAGGCCCTCCTCGCCCGGCTCGAGGTGGTGGTGGCGAGCGTCCATTCGAAGCTGCGCATGGACGAGCGCGGCATGACCCGCCGCATGGTCGCCGCCCTGAGCAGCCCGCACGTGGACGTGCTCGGGCACTGCACGGGCCGGATGGTCGTCGGCCGGGGGCGGCCCGAGTCGACCTTCGACCACGACGAGGTCTTCGGCACCGCCGCCGCCTTCGACAAGGCGGTCGAGATCAACTGCCGCCCAGAGCGGCTCGACCCTCCCAAGCGCTTGCTGCGCCAGGTCGTCGACACGGGGTGCAAGGTGTCGATCGACAGCGACGCTCACGCACCGGGCCAGCTGGAGTGGCAGCCCTATGGCTGCGACCGGGCAGCCGACTGCGGCGTACAGCTCGACTCGATCGTCAACAGCTGGCCGGCCGAGCGGCTGTTGGAGTGGGCGGCGACACACGGTTGAGCGCTGCTACGCGGGGCGCCCCCCGACGACGTAGCGGAGGAACAGCGTCCCGTCGGCGGTGAGAACGTGGGCGAGCTCGAGCGACGCCGGCTCGTCCAACGGGGCACCACCGATGATGCGCAGTCGCTCGGGTCCGGCGATCACCGGTGACAGGCTGAGGCAGAGCTCGTCGAGGCGGCCGGTGGCGACCAGCTGGCCCAGCAGGTGCGGACCTCCTTCGCACAGCACGCGCGTGAGGCCACGGTCGGCGAGCGCCTGGAGCGCCGTGCCGATGTCCACCTCGGTCTCGCCGCAGACGACCACGTCGGCCACGCGGGCCGCGTCCTCCCGAGTCGTGGCGGGAGCGGCACCCGTCGTGAGGATCACCGGTCGAGCCGTCGCCTCGGTGAAGAACGCGCTCGCCAGGTCGAGGTCGACGCCGGAGGTGACCACGGCGATCGGCGGCGCGGCGGCGAGGCCGCGCTCCTGCCGCCAGGCGCGACGATCGGGCGTCGGCCTGGCTGGGCCGTACCGTTCGTGCCGCACCGTTCCCGCACCGACGAGCACCACGTCGCACAGGCCCCGCAGCACCGAGAAGAGCCGGTGATCGGCGTCCGAGGACAAGCCGGCGGAGCGACCGGCCACCTCGGCGGCGCCGTCAGTGCTGGACACGAAGTTGGCCCGCAGGTGGAGCCGGCCCGGTCCGGGGAGGGCGTAGGCCTCGTCGAGATCGACGTCGTCCGCCGGGTCCGGCAGCAATCGGCGCACGCCGTGGGACCTCAGCCGATCCGGGGGAGACGCTGCTCGAGGTCGAGGACCGGCGCGAACAGGTCTCCTGACCGATCCAGCCGTTCCAGCACCTCGTTCGCCTCGAAATGGAGCCGCTGCGCGCCGTCCGCCTCGCGCCCTCTCTCGACCTCCTCCCAGGAGATCGGCGTCGAGACCGTCGGCGCCGGTCGGGCCCGGAGCGAATAGGCGCAGATGGTCGTCTTGGTGATGTGGTTCTGGCTCCAGTCGATGAGCACCTTGCCCCGACGCAGGCTCTTGTCCATCTTCTCGAGGGCGTGGTCGGGGTGGTGCTTCTCGAGCAGGCGGGCGATGGCGTGGGCGAAGGGCTTGGTGTCGTCGTAGGCGTGGGGGGTGTTGAGGGGGACGTACACCTGGAGGCCCTTGGAGCCGGAGGTCTTGGGGAAGGCGGCCAGACCCAGCTCGTCCAGGACCTCGCGCAGCCAACAGGCGACCTGGGCACAGGTCGCGACGTCAGCCGGCGGCCCCGGGTCGAGGTCGAAGGCTACCGTCGTGGGCTGGTTGACGGCATCGCGCGACGAGCCGCCTGTGGCGCCGTCGGCCCGGGCCAGCAGGGGATGGAGCTCGATGGCGGCCAGGTTGGCGAGCCAGGCCAGGGTGGGCAGGTCGTCCGCCGTGCAGTAGTTGACCTCCTTGCCCGTGGTGCGCTCGCTCGGGATCGAGACGGTCCGGACCCAGTCGGGCCGGTGCGAGGGGCACTGCTTCTCGTAGAAGAACCCGGCGTCGACGCCGTTGGGGTAGCGCTTGAGGGTGAGCGGTCGCCGGTTGAGGTGGGGGAGCAGCGCCGACGAGACGCGCACGTAGTAGTCGATCACCTGGCCTTTTGTGAAGCCGGACTCGGGATACAGGACCTTGTCGAGGTTGGAGAGCTTGAGCCTGCGGCCCTCGAGCTCGACCTCGACGTTGGCTGAAGGCGATGCCATCGAGGGCATGATGGCAGGTGAAAAGCCCATCTGGAGACGCAGATGAGCGACAAGCTCGACAGCTACAAGGCCAAGCGGGACTTCTCGGCCACGCCCGAGCCGGGCGCCGAGGACCGGCCGGCTGCCGAGGTTGCGCCCTCGGCCGCCGGGGACACGGCGCGCTTCGTCGTCCAGGAGCACCACGCCCGCCGGCTCCACTGGGACCTGCGCCTCGAGCGCGACGGGGTGCTCGCGTCCTGGGCGCTCCCCAAGGGCGTTCCCCCGGACCCGAAGGTCAACCACCTCGCCGTTCCGACCGAGGACCATCCGCTGTCGTACCTCGACTTCGCGGGGGACATCCCGACCGGCAGCTACGGCGCCGGCGCCATGTCGATCTGGGACCGCGGTACGTACGACTGCCACAAGTGGGACGGGCGCGAGGTGATCGTCACCTTCCACGGCGAGAGGGTCAGCGGGCGCTACGCGCTGTTCCGCACCGGAGAGGGTCGCTGGATGATCCACCGGATGGATCCCCCCCAGGACCCCGAGCGCGAGCCCATGCCCGAGCAGCTCGCGCCGATGCTGGCCACCTCGTCCGAGCTCCTTCCGAGCGACGACGGCCGTTGGGGCTACGAGATCAAGTGGGACGGCGTGCGGATGATCGCCTTCGTCGCCGGCGGCACGGTGAAGTTGCAGGGTCGGCGGCTGCTGGACGCGACGGCTCGCTACCCCGAGATCCGGAGCATCGCCGACGTCGTGTCTTCCCACGAGGTCGTCCTCGACGGCGAGGTCGTGGCCCTCGACGACGCGGGGCGGCCCGACTTCGGGAAGCTCCAGCAGCGCATGAACGTGGCCGAGGGGGCGGCCCTGCGACGGGTGGCCCGCGACGTCCCGGTCGTCTACATGCTCTTCGACCTGCTGTACCTCGACGGCCACCAGACCGTCGGCCTGCCCTACACCGAGCGGCGTCGCCTGCTCGAAAGCCTGTCGCTCGCCGGTCCGTCGTGGCAGACGCCCAGCTACCACGTCGGGGACGGGGCAGCGCTGCTCGACGCGACGCGGGCCCGCGGGCTCGAAGGGCTCGTGGCCAAGCGCCTCGACAGCGTCTACCGGCCGGGACGCCGCAGCGCGTCGTGGATCAAGGTCAAGAACGTCAACCGCCAGGAGCTGGTGGTCGGGGGGTGGCTGAGCGGCCAGGGCGGGCGCACCGGGCGGCTCGGGGCTCTCCTCGTCGGGTATTACGACGGCGACGATCTGCATTATGCCGGCCGGGTGGGGAGCGGCTTCACCGACCAGGAGCTCGACCGCCTCGACGCGCTGCTGGCGCCTCTCGCCCGGTCCACGAGCCCGTTCACTCCGCCGCCCGACCTGCCTGCGGAGGTGGCCAGGCAGGGTCACTTCGTCGAGCCCACCCTGGTGGCGGAG
>VAWP01000145.1:8275-11427 GCA_005888295.1 Actinomycetota bacterium | reverse complement strand
CCTCGGCGACATCCTCGGGCTCGAGCATCTCACCGGACGCCAGCACCACCTGGCCGGCGGGGAATGCCTGGTCGCCTGCCTCGGAGGCCGAGGGATCGAGACCTCCGAGGAGCATCGCCGTGCGCACGCCCTGGGGGCACAGGCACGAGACCTTGATGCCGGCGTCGCCATGGGTGATGGCGAGCCACTCGGCCAGACCGACGGCCGCGTGCTTGGTGACCGAGTAGGGCGCAGCACCGAGGTTGGTGAGCAGCCCCGCCGCCGACGCGGTGTTCAGCAGATAGCCCTCACCCCGAGCGATCATGCCCGGCACGACCGCCCGAGCGGCATAGACGTGGGCCATCACGTTGACCTGCCAGATCCGCTCCCATGACTCGTCGGGTGCCTCGGCCCCGCCACCAATGGCGATGCCGGCGTTCGAGCAGAAGAGGTCGACAGGGCCGCACACCTCCTCGGTCCGCTCCACCAGGGCGATGACGTCTGACTCGCGGCTGACATCGGTCGCGACGGCCAGCGCCCGCGTCGTCGCCTCGCTGTCATCCATGCTCTCGTTCAGCCCATCGGCGACCGCTCGTGCGCCGTCGGCGTCGAGGTCGGCGACGACGACTGCCCGAGCGCCCTCGGCGGCGAACCGCCGGCACAGGGCTCGGCCGATGCCGCTGGCACCGCCGGTCACCACCACCACCCGGTCGTCAAGCTCCACGGCGCCGATCCTACGGGGCGCCCGACCGGTCAGGCGGCGGGCGCCGCCGCCATCACCTCGGCGAGGGACTCGGCGATGCAGTGGCGAAGCAGGACGGGATCGTCGACCGCAGCCGCGTCCGTGTTGATGCCCATGTCGAGCTGGGAGCAGTACGACAACACGCTGGCGTTGAAGGCGGTGCCGCCCGTCGGCCCCATCGGATGGTTGGACAGGACGCGCGCTCCGGCCACGAAGATCTCCACCGGTGCGCCTCGCACGTTGGACGCGGCGAGGTCCACCGTCTGCACCTGCTGGCGTACCAGCCGGGTGAGCAGCGGGCCGGGCAGGCCGGTCAGCACACCGGTGAGGGCGTCGGCCATGCCGATGGCCCGCTCGGCCTTCACCGTGGCCAGGCGGTCGTGGACTGCCCGGAACCGCTCGATCGGGTCGAGGATCCCGGCCGGCACCAACACCCGGGCCGGGGTGAACGAGTTGCCGCCGACCGAGCGGTCGTGTCGCGTGCTCACCGGCATCGAGATCCGCAGCTCGTCGGCGTCGACCCCGCGTGCGCGGTGGTAGGCGGCAGCGCCGCCGGCGACACCGCTGACGAACACATCGTTGACGGAGCCGTCGAGAGCTCGAGCGGTGCGCTTCGCGTCGTCGAGGTCGATGCTCAAGATCTCGAAATGGCGGGCCGTCGACCGCCGCCCGGCCCACAGCGGGGAACGGGCACCGTCGGTCACCAGCGCCTGACGCACCACCGACCGGGCGCTCTCCACCACGTCGGCCGCCTCGCGACCGAGCGACTGCGGGTGCGATGCGATCTCCACGGCGCCGTTCCGGGCCACCTGCTCGGCGAGCACGCCGAGCGGGCCGATGTCCTCGCCGGGGCGGGCCGGCGGAGCCGTCTTCTCAGGCGAGGGCTCGCGCTTGCGGCTGTGTAAGAGGCCGACGAGCTGGACGCCGCCCTGGCCGTCGGTCATCGAGTGGTGGATCTTCAGCAGGTAGGCCGCCCGGCCGCCCTCGAGCCCCTCGTAGAGCACGGCGCGCCACGGGGCCCGCGCCCTGTCGAACGACGTCATCGCCTCCGCCTGCGCCATGTCGAGCAGCTGGCGGCGGGTGCCGGGCGGTGGGAGCGTGATTCGCTCGAGGTGGTAGTCGAGGTCGAAGTCAGGGTCGTCGACCCACTCCGGCGGAGCCAGCGGCAGCTGGGCCAGCTCGACCCGCTGGCGGAGGCGGGGCAGGCCACGGATGGCGTTCGCCATGCGGGCGCGGAAGCGGTCGTAGTCGGGCTCGCGGTCGAGCAGCGTCAGGTTGAGAAAGGACGACCGCAGTATGGGGTCTCGCTCGACGGTCCACATCAGGGCCTCGTGCGAGGAGAGCGGCACCGAGGCCGGGTGCGCGTCCTGTGACATCACCGTCAGGTTAGTGCCGGCCCGCCGATCTGCTCAGCGACGGATCGTGGTGTGCTTGAACTCGTTGAGCTCCGGACGGCTCTGCGCCAGGGTGACGACGTGCTCGATGGTCGCCCGGGCGAGCTCGGCATTCCCCTCCGGGCGCGTCGTCAGCCGGACGAAGACGGCCTGTCCGTCGACCATGAAGGTGGGCACGCCGAAGGCCTGATGATCGTTGACCGAGCTCTCGTGGGCCTTGCGGAACGTCTCGAGGGGCCACCCGTCGGCGATCTCGGCCATGACCTCGTCGGGGTCGACACCGTTGTCGGCCAGCACCCGGCGTACCTCCGCCTCGTCGCGGAGGTCCTTGCTCTCGTCGTGCCGGGCTCGGAAGAGGCCCAGGTGCACGTCGTGGAAGGCCTCGGGGTGGCGGTCCCGGACCACGATCCCCGCCTCCATGGCGATGAGGTGTGAGGCCTTCCCCGGATCGTCCCACACGGCCGGCTCGCCCTCCTCGACGTGGACCTGGCTGAGCGAGAAGGGGACGAAGCCGACCTCCCAGTCGGCGCCGTCGGCGAGGCCAGCCACCAGGTGCTCGTGGGCATTGCGGGCGAAGGGACAGCGATAGTCCCAGTTGACGTCGAACGACAGTCTGGTCATGAACAGCTCAACGCGGCGGGCTCGGGCTGGATTCCTGCAATTTGCCCCCTAATCGCCGGATCGGGAGCTCAGGGGCGCCAGCCGCCGGCCGATGCGTGCGAACAGGACGCCGATCGCCGCCCCGGCCAGCACGTCGGATGCGTGATGGATACGGACGTGGACCCGGCTCGAGGCCACCACCACGGCGAGCCCGTAGTACAGCGGCCGGAGGCGATCGTCCTCCGACAGGAGCCCGGCGGCGCAGAACGCCGACGTGGCGTGGCCGCTCGGGAAGCTGCTCGTGGCGGGCTGGCGCAGGGGCAGCGGCCGGGGATGCGACGACTGGGGCCGTCGCCGCCGGAAGAACGACTTCACCACGACGTTCACCAGCACCGACTCGACCCCGAGGGCGGCCGCCATCCGCACCGCCGAGCGAC
>VAWP01000145.1:0-8268 GCA_005888295.1 Actinomycetota bacterium | reverse complement strand
CCGGCCGGTCCCGACGATGAACCAGATCAGGCTGTGGTCGCCGAGGGCCGAGGCCCCGTAGAGCACCCGGTCGGCGACCCGGTTGCCCCGGAGCCGGTCGAAGGCGGCGTCGGCGCGCCCGTCGAGATCGGCGATCCGGCCACGGAGACCCGCCAGGCCCGAAGCAGGATCGTCCCGGCCCGTCGGCCGGGCCGCGTCGCGGTGACGCACCTCAGACCAGCGTCGGTTGGCCGAGCACCTCCACGGCGCGGGCGGGATCGCCGCCGAACGCAGGACAGTAGGCCTGCCAGTTGCAGTACTCGCACAGGGCGGAGGGCTTGGGCCGGAAGTCCTCGAGCCGGCAGGCTCGTTCGATGGCCGACCAGATCGCCGACGTCCGCTGGCGCAGGCCCTGCATCGACTGGTCCGACGGGACCGTCGAGATGCTCATCGGCTCGCGGAGATAGAGCAATTGCACCCGAGCGGGGCGCTCACCGAGGACCTGCTCGCACAGGAAGGCGTAGAAGTGGACACCCGCCAGGCGGAGCTGCTCCTGGGCCTGGCCCGGGACCCGACCGGTCTTGTAGTCGGTGACGACGAGCCGTCCGTCAGGGTCGACGTCGAGGCGGTCGATCACACCCCTCAGGCGGAGGTCACCCAGGTCGGCCTCGAGGGCGAGCTCGACGCCCACCGCCGTGACCCGATCCGGGTCCTCGAGCTCGAAGTACCCCCGGACCAGCCTCTCGGTGTCCGCCCGCAGCTCGTCCATCTCCACCGGGGTGAGCTCGAGCGCTCCCAGCTCCGGCTCCCCCCGGGCGGACTCCCACGCCCTCTCGAGCTGGCCCAGCCCGGCGTCGAGGCTGCGCTGTCCCGCCGGCACCTGCCAGAAGAGCTGCTCCAGGGCACGGTGGACGAGATTCCCCTTGACCGTCCACGGCGAGGGGGGTTCGGGCAGCCGGTCGATGGCCGAGAAGCGGAACGCCAGGGCGCAGTCCTTGAACGACGACACCTTGGAGGGGGACAGCGCCGTGGGCAGGGGCAGGGACATCGCCCACAGGCTAGAGCCGAGGTGTGTCGCTCGGGGGGACTGGGATCAGTCCGGGCCCTCGGTGGCGAAGGCCGACCGGATCGAGCGGGCCAGGAGACGCGGATCCTCGAGCGGCCCGAAGTGGCCGACGCCGGCCACGATCTCGGCGCGGGCATGTGGAAGATGCTCGACCAGGGCCTCGACGAGCTCGGCGCGGAATGTCTCGGACCCGCCCCCGCAGGCCACGGTCACCGGGCAGCGGACCTCGGGCAGGTGGTCGTAGGCGTCGTGGGCCAGGCTGTTCTCGTAGACGCTGGCCTCGGTCTCACCCCGGCACTTGAGGCGCACCCGCCCGTCGTCCAGGTCCGCGAAGCCGTGATCGACGTAAGCGCGCAGCGCCTCGGGGTCGAGTTGGTCGAAGGGCGGCTTGGACGCGTAGTTGTCGAGGGCGCCCTGGCGGGAGTCGAAGACCTCGCGCCGGCGCCGGGCGGAGTCGGCGAGCGGGTTGCCGTTGCCCGCACCCGGGAACGGCCCGGCCGGAGGGAACACGATGGGCTCGAAGAGGTACAGCGCCCGGAAGGTGCCAGGTCGCGCCTGCTCGGCCAGCAGCAGGCCGGCGCCGCCACCCGAGTGGCCCACTCCGAAGGGTCGCGTCAGCCCCATACCGTCCACCGTCGCCAGCGCGTCGCGCGCGAAGCCGTGCCAGTCGAAGTCCATCTCCGGGGGCATGCCGGAGTCGCCGTGACCCCGCAGGTCAACTGAGTAGCAGTGGAACTGGCCCTGCAGCAGCCGGGCGACCGGGGCGAAGACCATCCCGTGGAAGCCGGTGGCGTGGGCGAACAGCAGCGGCGCGCCGTGGCCTCCGAGGTCGTGGACGGCGATGGCCACGCCGTCGGAGGTCGTCACGGATCGTGCGGGCACCGACGGCGACCATAGTGGTGCCGCGGTCCGGACACTAACCTCGGCCGGTGCACGCCAGCCGTCGCGTCCCCGATCTCCTGGTCTGGGGCGTCGAACCTGGGTACCGCGGCGACGACGGCCGTCGTCACGAGGCACCGCGCTCGACGATCGAGGCGATCGGTCGTGCCTTGGGCGCCGACCGAGCCGAGCCTCCTGCGCCCCACGGCCAGGTCCCCGTTCGGGTCGTCCGGGGCGGCGAGGCCGTGCGCATCGCCGGCCATTGGCGTGCCACGCTCGAGGACGGAACGGAGCTGACGGTCGAGGACCGCCTGCCGCCGCTGCCGCTCGGTTATCACCAGCTCCGGCGGCGGAGCGACGGCGAGACGGTACGGCTGATCGTCAGCCCAGGGCGTTGCCGGCTGCCCGGTTGGCACCGCGGGTGGGGCTGGGCCGTCCAGCTTCCCGCCCTCCGTTCTTCGTCGAGCTGGGGCATCGGCGACCTCGCCGACCTGCGGAAGCTCGTCGAGTGGTCGGCCGGTCAGGGCGGATCGACGGCGCTCGTGAGTCCCGTGCATGCCAGCCGACCGGGAGTGCCCCAACAGCCCAGCCCCTACTTCCCGAGCAGCCGTTGTTGGCGCAACCCCTTGTTCCTGCGGATCGAGGAGGTACCGGGAGCCGGCGGCGTCGACGCGGAGGGGATCGACGGGCTCGGCGCCGAGGCGCGGGCCCTGAACGAGGAACGTCGTATCGACCGTGATCGGGTCTGGCAGCTGAAGCTCGCCGCTCTGGAGCGGTTGTGGGACCGGTTCGGGGGCGACCCCGATTTCGACAGCTACTGCGATCGCGAGGGTCGTCTGCTGAGCGCGTACGCCGCCTTCTGCGCGCTGACGGAGGTGCACGGCGGGACGTGGCAGCAATGGCCCGAGGACGTCCGCCATCCCGATGGTGCCGGAGTACCGGCGTTCGTCTCCCGGCACCGCCGCCGCGTTCGCTTCCACCAGTGGCTGCAATGGCTGCTCGACCGCCAGCTGGCGTCGGCCGGCGCCGCCGTCGGGGTGGTGCTGGACCTCGCCGTCGGTGTCGATCCGGCCGGGGCCGACGCCTGGTTGTGGCAGGACGTCTTCGTCCCCGGCATGGCGCTCGGTGCCCCGCCGGACGCCTTCAACCGGCTCGGACAGGACTGGGGGCTCCCGCCGTTCGACCCCTGGAAGCTGCGGGCGGCCGGCTACGAGCCCTTCATCAGGACGCTGCGAGCCAACCTCCGTCCCGGCGGGGGGCTGCGCGTGGACCACGTCATGGGTCTCTTTCGGCAGTACTGGGTCCCCGATGGCGCTGATCCGCGTCGCGGCGCGTACGTCCGGTTTCCGTGGGACGATCTCCTCGGGATCGTGGCCCTCGAGAGCGAGCGGGCCGGCGCGTTCGTCGTCGGCGAGGACCTCGGCACCGTCGAACCCTTCGTGAGGAAGGAGCTGGGGCGCCGGAACGTGCTCTCGTCCCGGGTGCTGTGGTTCGAGGAGGGCGAGCCGTCGAGGTTCCCGTCTCGTTCGATGGCGTCGATCAGCACCCACGACCTGCCGACCGTCGCCGGGTTGTGGACGGGCGCCGACCTCTCCGCCCAGCAGCGGCTGGGGCTCGAGCCCGACGCAGCCGCCGTCGACGAGATCCGGTCGCGGATCAGGGAGCTGGCGGGTCTCCCTGACGACGCCGCCCTGGACGAGGTGATCGTCGCCGCTCACCGGCTCCTGGCCGGGGCGGCCAGCGTGGTGGTCACCGCGTCGCTCGAGGACGCCCTCGGGGTCGAGGAGCGGCCGAACATGCCAGGCACCATCGACGCCTGGCCCAACTGGTCTCTCGCCCTCCCCCTACCGCTCGACCACGTGCTGTCGCACCCCCGCGTCGTCGCGGTGGCCGAAGCGATGCGATCGAGGGCCGGGTCGCCCCGACCGCCGTCGGTCAGCTGATGGCGGTCGCCTTCCCCTCCCAGTAGGGCTTGCGGAGCTCGCGCTTCAGGGGCTTCAGCGCTCCCGACAGCGGGATCGGCTCGGACCGGACCTCCACCGACTTGGGGACCTTGTAGCCGGCGATGCTCTTGCGGGCGTGCTCGATCAGCTCCTCCGGAGTGGCCTCCGCCCCGTCCTTGAGCACGACGATGGCGTGCACCTGCTCGCCCCAGGTCTCGTGGGGGATGCCGATGACGGCCACCTGCTCGACCGCGGGGTGACTGCCCACCGCTTCCTCCACCTCGACCGAGTAGACGTTCTCGCCGCCGGTGACGATCATGTCCTTGACCCGGTCGACGAGGTAGAGGTAGCCGTCGGCGTCGAGCCTCCCCATGTCGCCCGAGTGGTACCAGCCGCCGCGGAAGGCCTCCTCGGTCTCCTCGGGCCGGTTCCAGTAGCAGTCCATGAGGTTGCCGGCCCGAGCGCACACCTCCCCCTGCTCGCCCGTCGCCAGGATGTGACCTTCGGCGTCCTGGATGCTCAGGTCGACTCCCCACATGGGCCGGCCGGCGGAGTGAGTAACTTCTCCGCCGCGCCGGTGGTCGTTCTCGTCGAGAAACGTGAGGACCGACGCCGACTCGGTCATGCCGTAGCCCTGCGAGAGGTTCACCTGCGGCATCTCCTGCAACACGCGCGCCAGGAGGGCAGAAGGCATCGGCGAGGCACCGTAGGTCAGCGTCGTGAGGCTGGCCACGCGCTCGCGGGAGAAGTTGGGGTCGTTGAGCAGCATGGCGATCATCGTGGGGACCATCACGGTCTGGTTCACCTTGTAGCGCTCGATGACCTCGAGCACGTGATCGGGCTTGAACAGCGGGACGAACACCGATTCGCCTCCGCTGGCGGGGATACCGAGGATGGCAGCCATCGACGCGGCGTGGAACATCGGGGTCTGGTGCAGGTAGATGCGGTCCTGGCCCAACCCGACGGCGATGGCGGCGTGGTACAGGTTGAGCATCTCGGCCCGCTGGCTGAGCACGACGCCCTTGGGCAGCCCCGTCGTACCCCCGGTGTACATGAGGATGGCGGCGTCCTCTTCCGCGGGCTCGGGCGGCACATCCGGCTTACCGGCCTCGATCAGGTCCTCGTACCGAACATCGTGAGGGACGTCGCCATCGCCCAGCAGCACGACCTGGCGCAGGTGCTTCAGCTCGGGGCGGGCCTGCTCGAGGAGGCCGGAGAACAGCCAGTCGGTGAACACCACCTCGGTGCCGGAGTCGTTGAGGATGAACGCCAGCTCGCGGGCCGCCAGCCGGAGGTTCAGGGGGTTGATCACCCCGATCCCCAGGAAGCCGGCGTGGTAGAGCTCCAGGTAGCGGTGGCTGTTGACGGCCAGCACGGCGAAGCGATCGGCCTTGCGCACTCCGAGCTCGTGCTGCATGGCGTGGGCGAGGCGCAGGACCCGGTCGCCGTGCGTCGCCCAGGTGGCGTGGTAGTCCTCGTCGTGGAAGCCGACCCGGTCGGCGTGACGGCTCACGGCGGGCAGCAGCTGGCGGTGGTATATGAGCTCCTTCACGCCTAGAGGCTACAACCGCGGCCCTCCGTGAGCCCGGCCGGCGGTGGCGACACCCTCCGATGAACGTGCTCGCCGCGTGTTCCGCAGCGGTTCAGCTGGGTCGACGATCCAGGTCCGCCAGCGGGCCCCGGCACGCTACGTTCGCGGTCCATGACCGCAGTGCTGGGCGTGACCGTCGCGGTAGGGCTCACGGCCTTGGTGTTGTTGTTTCTGCTCGTCCGGCGATCGGCAGCGGCCACCGAGGAGTCGTCCAGGGCGGCACGACTCGAGAAGGAGCTCGACAGGACGACAGCGCAGCTCGAGCTCACAGAGGAACGGGCCGACGAAGAGAAGCGCCGCCTGACCGAGGCCGGTGAAGCCGCGGCGGCCGCAGACGAGGCGCTTCGTGAGGCCCGCGTCGAGACGGCCGAGGCCCGGCGCCGGGCCGACGAGACCGAAGACCGGGTGGCGAAGGCCCGCCGCGATCTCGAGGAGGCTGAGCGACGTGCTGCGGACGCTGACAAGCGGGCCGCTCGGGCTGACCGTCGGGGCAGGCAGCGGGTCGTCCCGGCTCCGGTCAAGGCGGAGTCGAGCGCGTCCGGCGACACCGCGGTCGCAGACGTGGCCGATGCACTGTGGGAGCTCGAGCGGCTGCGCCTCGAGCGGGAGTGGTACGCGATCGGTGGGCTCGCCATGCCGATGCCGGCCGGCTGGGACGGAGGGGACGGCACGGACCTCTCCGCCGCGGTCGCCGTCGAGCTCGAGGTCATACGCGAGGTCGTCGGCACACCTGGTCGCCTCGACCCGCCGACCCGACCGGTGACCGCCGACCCGGCGACGGCCATCATCGTCACCAGGCTGGCCGGCGAGCTGCTGCGGACGCTGGCCCGCGGCGGCCTGGAGCTCAGCGTCAGCATCGAGGACGACGACGAGCTCGCCGTCGCCGTTGCCACTGGTGCGACCGAGACGGCCGAGGACCTGTCGCGGCTCGCCGCCGCTGCAGACCGCGCGGGGGGCAGTCTCGACGTGCGGTCCCTCGACGACGGCGTGCGGGTCGAGGTTCGGCTGCCCCGCTGACGTCGGCGGGAAGCAGGCTCCGACGGTGACGAGACGACATCCGCTGTGGCGGGACCTCCTGGACGACGACGAAGTGGCCGGGCTCGAGCCGGGCCTCCCTGACCGGCTGCCCCGTACCCCGGACGTGCTCGTGGTAGGCGGTGGGATGGTCGGGGTGGCCACGGCCGTGGCCTGCCGGCGTGCCGGCCTGGGGACCGTCGCCCTGGTGGAGCGTTCGACGCTCGGCGCCGGCGCCACCGCCGGGGCGGGCGGCCTCCTCGTGCCCGAGGCCCACCATGACCAGGACTCGGGTGGCATCGTCGATCTCGGGCGCCTGAGCCTGGCCCTGTGGAGGGAGCTGGACGACCTGGTCCCGGACGGGGTCGGGCTGGTGGACATGGACTGGTTGGGGCTCGAGCCAGGACCCGGGCTGTCCGCCCGTCTCCCGTCGGGCGCCGAGATGCTCGGCGCGGAGGATGTCGCTCGTCTCGTGCCCGAGCTGGCCCGTCCGGTGGATGCTGTGCTGGTCCGACAGCAAGCTCGCGTCAACCCCCTCGCTGCGCTCGCCCGCTTGGCCGGAGGGCTCGATCACGTCGCCACGGGCGTCGACGTCACCGAGGTGGTGGCGCGCCGCGGTCGGGTCGTCCGGGTCTCGACCACAGCCGGGGCGGTGAGCCCGGGAACCGTGGTCTTCGCAACGGGTGGGCCGCCCGACGTGGAAGGGCTGGTGGTGTCGGTGCCAGCCTCGTTGGTGAAGGGACACATCGTCGCCACCGAGCCGGCGCCGCTGCGACTGGCCGTTGCGATGCCGCCACTGGTGACCCAGGTGGACGGTGGGCGACTCCTCGCCGGAGGAACGCTCGATCACCGAGACGACTCACGCATGGTGCTGCTTTCGCCCCACCCATCCGGACGAGCTCCCGGTCGTCGACCGCGTGCCCCGGCTGGCCAACGCGTGGACGACGTCGGGCCATTTCCGCACCGGCATCCTCATGGCGCCCGCCACGGGCCGCGCCCTGGCCCGGTGGATCGAGTCGGGCGACCAGCCCGAGGAGGTGGGTGGCCTCGAGCTGGCGCGACTCGGCGAGCGCCTCGACATCGAGGAGGAGAGCTCCTGACGGTGTGGAGCCGGTCGACGCCGATCTCCCGACCCTCGTTCAGGTGAGCCGCAGCCCGCCGTCGCACGGTAGGACGACACCGGTGAGCAAGCCGTTCTCCAGCAGGGAGACGATGGCGTGCGCAACCTCGTCCGCCGTCCCGTTGCGCCCGACTGGAGTGCGTTCGGCGAAGGTGGCGAAGGCTGCCCTTCGGTCCTCCTCGGGCATGTCGTCCCACCAGCCCGTCTCGACGACCCCGGGGGAGACGGCGTTGACCCGGCGAGGCGCAAGCTCGCGGGCCAGGACCGGGACAGCGGCCTCGAGCGCGCCGTTGACCGCGGCCAGCCCCGCCGTACCGGGAAGCGCTGACTGGGCCGAGCCGGCGCTCACGAGGGTGATCGAGCCGTGTGTCTCGAGCGTCGGGAGTGCCACGGCCACGGCGCGCAGGTGCGCGACGGTCTTCCCGGTGAAGGCGTCGAGCAGGTCCTGATCGGCGAGCCCGGACGCCGGCCCAGCGCCGCCGCGGCGGGTGACGGTCACGACCAGGTCGTCGATCGGTCCGGTCTCTACGAAAAAGCGCCGGAGAGCATCCGGATCGGTGGCATCGACCGCGATCGCCTGGACCTCGTCGGCCAACGAAGCCCTGGCCTGGGCCAGGCGCTCGGGGTCGCGTCCGGCAATGGTCGCCCTGGCGCCACTGGCGACGAGGAGCCGTGC
>VAWP01000010.1 GCA_005888295.1 Actinomycetota bacterium | reverse complement strand
ACTATCCCTCGCCGGCGGAGGTCGCACGATGGGCATGTCAAGCCAAAGCGAGCTCGACAGCCTCGTCTCCTACTGGGAGGCCGCCAATTACTTGACCGTGGCCCAGATCTATCTCCAGGACAACCCGTTGTTGCGCGAACCGCTCCGCCCCGAGCAGATCAAGCCTCGCCTCCTCGGGCACTGGGGGACGTCGCCAGGGCTGAACCTCGTGTACGCCCACCTCAACCGCCTCGTCACCCGCACCGGCGCCGATGTCCTGTACGTGACCGGCCCTGGTCACGGTGGGCCGGCCCTGGTGGCCAACACCTACCTCGAGGGCACGTACTCCGAGATTTATCCACTTGTCTCTCGTGACTTGGAGGGGCTGCGGCGCCTCGTCCGTCAGTTCTCCACGCCGGGTGGCATCCCCAGCCACGTCTCGGTACCGACCCCGGGGTCCATCCACGAGGGGGGCGAGCTCGGCTACTCACTTGTCCACGCCTTCGGCGCCGCCTTCGACCATCCCCAGCTTCTCGTGGCCTGCGTGATCGGCGACGGCGAAGCCGCTGAACCCGGCCCGAGACGGAGCGGTGCTCCCGATACTGCACCTCAACGAGTACAAGATCTCCGGTCCTACGGTGCTGGGCCGAGCCCGGATCGAAGAGGTCCTGATGCTGCTCCGCGGCCACGGCTACGACCCCCGCATCGTCGCCGGCAGCGATGTCCGCCAGGTCCACCGGGACTTCGCAGCCACCCTCGATGACTGTCACGGAGCCATCCGGGCGATCCAGGCCACCGCCCGGGAGGGCAGCGGCGTCGGTCGGCGACCTTGGCCCGCCATCGTCCTGCACACCCCCAAAGGGTGGACGGGCCCAGCGGTCGTTGACGGCCAGCAGGTCGAGGGGACGTTCCGAGCCCACCAGGTGCCAGTGAGCGCCGTGCGCGAGAACCCGGACCACCTGGCGATCCTCGAGTCCTGGCTGCGGAGCTATCGACCCGACGTCCATTTCGACGCCGAGGGACGGCTCGTCCCCGAGCTGTCGGCCCTGGTTCCCCAGGGAGACAAGCGGATGGGCGCCACTCCTTATGCCAACGGCGGCCGCATTCTCGTGCCCCTCGATCTGCCTGATTTCACGACCTACGCTCTCGACGTCAAGGCGCCCGGCACGACCAGGGCAGAGTCCACCCGACCACTCGGCGAGCTGCTACGGGACACCTTCGTCCGCAATGCCGCCAGCCGGAACTTCCGGCTCTTCTGCCCAGACGAGACCAACTCCAACCGCCTCAGCGCGGTGTTCGAGGTCGAGGACCGTTGCCTGATCGACGCCAGGTCCGACGACGACCACGTGAGCGCCGAGGGCCGGGTGATGGAGGTCCTGTCCGAGCACAGCTGCCAGGGCTGGCTGGAGGGATACCTTCTCACCGGGCGCCACGGGCTGTTCGCCACCTACGAGGCCTTCGCCATGGTGTCTGCCTCGATGGCGATCCAACACGCCAAGTGGCTGGAGGCCGGTCGAGACCTGGCGTGGCGGGCGCCGGTATCGTCGCTCAACGTCCTGCTGACCTCCACGTGCTGGCGCAACGACCACAACGGGTTCAGCCACCAGGGCCCCGGCCTCATCGACACCATGATCTCGATGAAGGGCAGCGTGGTTCGCGTCTACCTACCGCCCGACGCCAATTGCCTCCTCTCCGTGGCCGACCACTGCTTCCGCAGCCACGACTACGTGAACCTGGTGGTCATCGACAAGCAGCCACAGCTGCAGTACATGGGCATGGACGCGGCCCGAGCCCATTGCGCCCGGGGGGCCTCGGTCTGGGACTGGGCCAGCTCCGACGAGGGCGAGGAGCCAGACGTCATCCTCGCCTGCGCCGGTGACATTCCCACCATGGAGACACTGGCCGCGGCGGACATGCTTCGCCACCACCTCACGGACCTACGCGTGCGGGTGGTGAACGTGGTGGACCTGATGGTGCTGTTCCCCCCAGACGTGCACCCGCACGGACTGCCTGAGGCCACCTTCACCGAGCTGTTCACGGAGAACACAGATGTGGTGGTGGCGTTCCACGGCTATGCCCGGGCGCTCCACCAGATCGTCCACGGACGGCACCGGGCTGATCGCTTCCACGTCCACGGCTACATCGAGGAAGGAACGACCACAACCCCCTTCGACATGGTCGTGCGCAACCAGATGAGCCGGTACCACCTCGTCCTCGACGCCCTGAGCCGCTCGCGGCGCGTGGCCCGGGGGGCACGCCAGGTGGAGGACCACTGCCGGATCATGCTGTCTCGGCACGAGGATTACGTGCGGGAGCACCTCGAGGACATGCCTGAAGTGCGCGACTGGACCTGGGCGACGCGGTGAGCTCGACGGGGCCAATGCCGGCGGAGCTCGACGCTCAGCCGAAGCCGGCTGACGTGGCGCTGCACCCGCGCCCCCTCAGCTTGGGCGGAGACCCCTGCCCGAGGGCGAGGCTCGCCTGCCGGACCGGGGAGTGCTGAAATACGCTAATGGCCGGGGCGGAGCAGCCAGAGGTGAACAAGGGCAGCGGTGAGCGGACGAGCAGGGCCGGGATGGCCTTGCTGACGCTGTCAGCGGGACAGTTCCTGATGATCCTCGACAGCTCGGTGATGAACGTGTCGATCGCCACCGTCGCCAAGGACGTAGGAACGACGGTGACCGGCGTGCAGACGGCCATCACCTTCTACACCCTGGTGATGGCGTCTCTGATGATCACCGGCGGAAAGGTGGGCCAGCTCCTCGGCCGCAAGCGAGCCTTTGCCATCGGGTGTGTGATCTACGGCTGCGGGTCGTTTACCACCGCGATCGCGCCCAATCTTGGGGTCTTGATCTTCGGGTGGTCGTTTCTCGAAGGGGTTGGCGCCACTCTCATTCTCCCTGCGATTGTCGCCCTGGTGGCGTCCAACTTCGCTCGCGAGCAACGACCGCGCGCCTATGGGCTCGTCGCCTCGGCCGGCGCCATCGCTGTTGCTGCCGGGCCACTCATCGGTGGGCTCTTCACCACGTACCTGTCCTGGCGCTGGGTCTTCGCGGGCGAGGTCGTCGTGGTACTCGTGATTCTCGGCCTCACCCGCCAGATGGCCGACACCCCGCCCGAGGCGGACGCCAGGCTCGACCTGGTCGGGACCGGGTTGTCAGCCCTCGGACTGGGGCTCATCGTCTATGGCATCCTCCGCTCTGGCACCTGGGGATTCGTGCAGGCCAAGTCCGGAGCACCCGAGTGGCTCGGCCTCTCGCCCGTCGTCTGGCTGATCCTGTCTGGGGGGGCCGTGCTTCTCCTGTTCCTGGCCTGGGAGAACCGCCGCATCCTGCAGGATCGGAGCTCGCTCATCAACCCTGCGATGCTACGGATCCGAACCCTGCAGGGGGGGATCACGGCGTTCTTCTTCCAGTACCTCCTCCAGGCCGGGCTGTTCTTCGCCGTGCCCCTCTTCCTGTCCGTGGCGCTCGGCCTGTCGGCGATCGCCACGGGCGTGCGGCTCCTGCCCCTGTCGATCACGCTGCTCCTAGCCGCCGTCGGTATCCCGAGAATGTTCCCGCGAGCCTCACCGCGCTTGGTCGTGCGGTTGGGGTTCCTGGCCTTGTTCGCCGGCATCCTCGTGCTGGTGGCGGCGCTCGACGCGGGCGCTGGTCCCGAGATCGTGACCTGGCCGCTGTTGCTGGCTGGTGCCGGCGTCGGCGCACTGGCCTCCCAGCTCGGCGCCGTGACCGTCTCGTCAGTGCCGGACGACCAGACCGGTGAGGTCGGGGGTCTGCAGAACACGCTCACCAACCTGGGGGCGTCGATCGGCACCGCCCTCGCCGGCGCCGTGCTCATATCCGCCCTGACGGCGTCGTTTCTGGGCAGCGTCCAGAACAACCCCGCCGTCCCCAAGGAGCTTGCCTCCAAGGCACAGGTCGAGCTCGCAGCCGGCATCCCCTTCGTCTCCGACAAGGACCTGACGGCGACGCTCGAGAAGGCAGGCGTGCAACCCAATACTGCTGACGCCATCGTCAACGACTACACCAAGGGGCGCATCGACGGACTACGGGCGTCGATGTCGGTCCTGGGGGTGATCGCCTTGATTGCCGTGGCGCTCAGCGGACGGATACCTCGAGCACAACCCAGCTCGACACCCGCCGCCGAGCCGTGACGTGAGGTCGATCGCCGCCTCAATCAACTGGCCGCGGGTTGCCGCTGCGATATCGCTGGTGCTCCTGCCAGCGACGTTCGCCCTGGCTGTGCTCGTCGCGGTCGATATCTTTCCTCGAGGTCTTGCTGTGCCGGCGTGCCTGCTCCTGGCGGGGGGAGCGGCGTGGTACGGGCTGCTGCGTCGGGGAATAGCCCATGTCTTGGGCCTAGCCGCTGCAGCCTTGGCGGTGGCGGGCGCGGTTGTCCTCGTGCTGACAGGCGGACACATCGTCGAGCAGGTGCTCGTCGTGGCCGGTGTGGCCCTCTCCGTGGCTGCCGGACGCGTGGCGTTCCAGCGCCACGTTGCCCTTCCGCCCGTCCCCGTTCCCCGACAGCCGGTGCTGCTCTACAACCCCAAGTCGGGGGGCGGAAAGGCCGAGCGCTTTGCCCTGGCGGTTGAGGCCCGGCGGCGCGGGATCGAGCCGATCGAGCTGCAGCTGGGCACAGACCTGGAGGCCCTCGTCCGGGATGCGGCTTTCCGCGGCGCTGATGCACTGGCGATGGCGGGAGGCGACGGGTCACAAGCGGTGGTCGCCGCGGTGGCAGCCGAGCTCGGTCTGCCCTACGCCTGCATACCGGCGGGGACGCGCAACCACTTCGCCCTCGACCTCGGCGTGGACCGCAACGATGTCGTCGGTGCGCTCGAGGCCTTCGTGGACGGGGGAGAGCGGCGTGTGGACCTGGCTGAGGTCAACGGGCGAGTGTTCGTGAACAACGTCTCACTCGGGCTCTATGCCGAGGCGGTGCAGCGGACCGGCTATCGCGACGCCAAGCTTCGTACTCTGATCGACACGGTTCCCGATGTGCTCGGCGCCGAGAAGGGAGGGTTGGAGCTCCGCTGGACCGATGCCGAGGGGCACGAGCACCGTTCGAGTGCAGCGATCCTCGTTTCCAACAACCGCTACCGTCTCGGTCGGGCTGTCGGCTCAGGCACGCGTCCTCGGATCGATGACGGGTTGCTGGGCGTGACCGCACTCGCTGCTGGCCCCGGCGGTGGTGATGGCGGCCTGCGAGGTAGGCGTCTGTGGCAACAGTGGTCCGCTCAGGCCTTCGAGGTCGACTCCGACCGGCCGATCGCGGCCGGCGTCGACGGCGAGGCCGTGATCCTCGACCCGCCCCTGCGGTTTCGCATCCTTCCTCGAGCGCTGCGCGTGCGGGTGGCACGTGCACACCCTGGCGCCTCGCCGTCGGCAGAGATCCCCGAGGGTTTCGGGGACGTCCTCCCCGCGCTCGCGCGGGTCGCTGCTGGGCGTGCGGCTTCCGGCTCCTAGTTCGACCACCTGAAGCTGGCGACCGAGAGGGAGGGGATCGTGTAGGTGAAACCTTCTCCCCCATCGTTGACGGTGAAGGTGGCGCTGGTTTGTGACGGATTGCTCACGTAAAGCCCCGTGGTGTTGTCGGGGTTCAGCCCGGCGACAGCTTGCAGGCCATTTGACGAGCTAGTTGAAATGATCCTTGCTCCCGACTCCAGGACGCTCGAAGCCTCTGTCAACACGTAGTAGTCGACGGTGTATGACACCGCATTCGTGTTCGTATCGACCTGCACGACCGGTTTACAGTCGTTACAACCGCCGTTCTGTGGACCGTAGTACTGATTTTCGGCAACGTTGAAGAGCTGAACGCCCGACGCCCAGTTGTTGAGTCCACCCACGATCAACTTTTGGGAGTCCAGGCCGAGGTGATAGGCGAAATTGTCGACGGTCGTAGATCCAGTGATCCCGTAGCCGCTATCTATACCCACCCCGGAGCATTCGGTGATGAAGTTGAGCCATCTCGGGTAGTTGTAGCTCGCCTCGACCGTCGATTGCGTGCTCGGATCTCCTCCATAGCAGTGCCACGCCGTTCCCGCTACGTTCGAAGGGGCGCCGCTGAGTACGTTCTCGACGTCCGAAGTGGTCCAGGAGGAGCTCTTCCAGTCCCAGTCATAGCCCAGGATCTGCGTCGAGAGGCCCGCCTTGGTCAGGGCAGGAGCCAAATTGTTATCGACGAAACTTCTCTCCTGGTACGAGGAGAACAGCATTCCGGGATACGTCGTGGTGGTGACTCCCGGCTCGTTCTGAGGTGTGACGTAGTTGACGTTGATGCCCTCCTTCGCATAGGCCTGGACGTACTTGACGAAATACTGGGCATAGACGCCGTAGTAACTGGGATTGAGCCTGCCATTCGATCCCGAAGCATAGGGATCCGTCACCGGGGCGTTTGTCTTCATCCACGGGGGAGCTGTCCAGGGCGAAGCGATAATGGTGAGATTCGGGTTTATCTTCTGGGCCGAGTGCAGGATGTTCACGATGTTCTGGTCGTACGGGAGGATATTGAAGTTGCTCAGCGACGGGTCGGTCCAGTTCGCTGCTGCTCCGGCGGGCGGGTCGTCGTAGGTGTAGTTTCCTGAAGGACACACCTGCGCAGAAGCGCTACAGCCGTTTGCTGAGAAGTCGTTCGCTCCCATCGGCAGTCTGATGACTGAGATGCCTGCCTTGGTTGGATCGAACAAGTTGCTCAAGACGGTGTTGCGGGTTGTTGATGGCAGACTCATGAGGACTGCGGCCGACGAGTTCGTCAGGTTGGCTCCGAACCCATCGACGCTCTGAAAGGTCTTTGAGGGGTCGAGCGTGATGGTCCCGCTCGAGACGGGGCCGAGGCTCGTGGTCGTCTGCGAGAACGGCGCCGACAAAACGTTGCTGTTCCCGTTGGTGAGATCGACGTTGACGGTAGGAGTCGGGCTCGCAAGGACGGGGGACTCGATGTAGAAGTGCTGACCCACAGAAGCAGTCCACGCGGCGACGATGAGAGCGACCGTCCTGGTGCCGGATGGTGCGACGGCGGCTGCTTGAGGCAGGGTCGTCCAAGTGGACGCGGCGGGCGTTGCCGACTTGCCCGCTACGGCGTTGATCTGCTTACCAGAGGAGTCGTAGAAGGCGAGGGCGACCGCGACCGAAGCAGAGGACGGGGTCATGAGGCTGGCCTGTGCCGTGTACCTGGTACCCGGGGTCGCAGCGACCTTCGGCGAGGCTCCGTAGACCCATGCGGTCGAAGTGGCCGACATGTCCAGTGATCCGGTGGAGAGTGTCGAAGGCGTCTGAACCCACGAGAGGCTCGAATTGTTCAGCGGCACCCATCCTCCGGTCGTCCCGCTGAAGGTTGCCTCAGCCCCGGTGAGCAGGTTCGAGGGGTCCCCGGAACTGGACTGCGAGGACGACTGCGACGCAGGTGCCGCAGCTGGGACCAAGAGGCCGAGAGCGACCAGGGTGGCGGCAATGGCCGCGGCTACCCTGCGCGGCCAATCGGAATGCAACGAAGCACGCGCCGAGTGAGAGAGATCACGTTGCACGTCCGGAACTCCTCTCCGTTTGGAGTCGAACGGTTGTTGAACGCATCGCTTTGGCGATGGCACAGACCGTCTGTGTTGCCCAAACGGCCTCGCGGGATACGCCATGACACCTCGACCGGACCTCTATCGAGACGAAGGCACGCGCTCTATAGCCGCCGGATGAACATTCGGAACGCGGCCAACGCGCACGGCTCTTGCCGACGAGAACGTCGTTCGCCGAGGTCGGACTCCAGGTGCGCCTACGAGCCGCTTGTGGCGGTCATCCTTGTGAACCTCCCCCTCATTTCACAGTCGCTCCCATTTGCCAAGAGCGGCAACGACACGCGATGTGAAGAGGTTGAGAAGAGCGCCGCCAAGTGCCCGCCACTGCCCCGTTTGGGAGCTATTCCTTTCATCAAGTATACCCACCCACTCGCTCGGATCAACCGTGAGCGGCAGGGTGCCGGACGATGGAGCGGTGGACGAGCACCTCCTTCGCTCCGTCCGCTTCTTGCCAGCTCGTGGTCACGGCAGCTCTACGTCATTGGCGACAAGTGACATTCCTGACGGGGGCCCGCTCGGTCCCCTCAATCGACACGAGTTGGCTGCCGACCGATCGGACTCGCCAGCGCCGAGAGCCATGCCTTGGGCGACCTCTTCCGCCTCTCGCGACAGGCGGCCCCGCCGTGACAGTAAGACGGTCACCGCCGCTTGATCGGGCGACATCCCGGACCCAGGCCCGGCGAACGCCGTATGCAAGTGCCGCCGGCTCCGTCCGACGCTGGTGCTCGCCGCCGCGCCCACCAGGAAGATGTGCAAGAGGGGTCGCCCGGGGGTATGCCCGTGGTCGACCGCCTGCTGGGGCGACGGTGACGAAGGCGCGGTGTCGCCCCCCAAGATCATCGGGAGGATCGAGCGGCATGGAGCGAGCCAGACGGCGGAGGCTGCTGGCCGTGATGGCCCTGACCACGGGGGCACTTGTGTTCTCGACGGCGACGCTGGTGGTGAGCGCCCGCGCTGGCAGCGCGGATACCCAACCGACAATCTTGCCCAC
>VAWP01000180.1 GCA_005888295.1 Actinomycetota bacterium | reverse complement strand
GCCAGGCTCAAGGTGTCCTTCAAGTACGAGGGCGGAGACTGAGGGCAAGCGGGCGCGCCGTCCGACACGCCCGTCTCAGGCCGACCGCTCACCGCCCGAGGCTGTCTGCCTGGCCCACAACCGCAACGATTCCCGGACATGAGCGACCTGCCGCACCGCCGCCAGTCGCTCGGCTTCGAGGTCGTCGTACTGCCGTCGGAGATCCTCCACGTGGGGCCAGAGCCCGCCGACCATGGCGCGCGCTCCCTCCGCCGTCGCCACCTGGACCTGGTCGCTCAGCCGGTCGACCTGCTGGCGAGCTTCCTCCATGCTCCAGGCGATCTCCTGGTGTTCGCGCCGGGACTCCTCGAGGACCTCGGCGGCCGCGGCCTGGGCCTGCTCGACGAGCTCCGCCGCCCGACGCTCCGCTTCGGCCCGGTCGGCGTCGGCCTGCTCGACGAGCTCCGCCGCCTTGCGCTCCGCCTCGGCGTTGGCCTCCTCGATGAGCGCTGCCGCGTGGCGCTCCGCTGCCGCGCCGGCGGCCTCGGCCTGCCCGATGATCGCGGCCGCCTTGCGCTCCGCCTCGGCGCGGTCGGCGTCAGCCTGTGCGACGAGCTCCGCCGTCCGACGCTCCGCTTCGGCCCGGTCGGCGTTGGCCCGCTCGACGAGGGTCAGCGCCTGTTCGCGCTCCTGGGCGGACACGGCCGAGAGCTCGGCCGCCCTCGCCTCGGCCTCCTCGACCAACTCGGCGGCCCGACGGGCCGCCTCGGCCCGGTCGGCGTCGGCCTGCTTGACGAGCTGGATCGCCTCTTCGCGGTCGAGCGCCGACTCCGCCGAGAGGTCCGCGGCGGTGGCTTCTGCCGCCGCGACCAGCTCGGCCGCCCGGCGTTCCGCGTCGGCGCTCACCGTCGCCGCCTGACGCACCAACTCGACGGCCGCCTGACGTTGGCGCTCGGGCTCGGCGTACAGCTCGGCGGCCCTGGTCTCGGCCTCGCGGATCAGCTCGTTCGCCATGCGCTCGGCATCTGCCTTGGCCTCCGCCGCCTGGCGCATGAGCTCGGCCGCCTCCTCCCCGTGACCATTGGACGCGGCCACCAGGTCGGCTGCCTTCGACTTGGCCGCCTCGATCAGCTCGGCCGCCCGGCGCTCCGCCTCCGCCCGGACGTCCTCGGCCTGGGCTCTGGCCGCCTCCGCCTCGGCCTTGGCCGCCTCGGCCTGCTGCCTGAGCTCGGCCGCCTCCTCGCGGTCGCGGTCCGACTGCCTCGAGAACTCATCAACCTTGGCCTCGGCGGCGTCGACCAATGCCTGCGCCCGCTCCTCGGCCTCGACTCTGACCGTCTCGGCCCGTCGGGTGAGCTCGTCCGCCTCCTCGCGATACCGGCGGGACGTCTCCGCGATCTCCTCGAGCTCGGACACCTTGGTCTCGAGCTCGGCGATCCGCGCCAATGCCTCGCTCCCCCAGCGGGCGTACTCCGCGACATAGGTGTCGACCTGGTCCCGGTCGTACCCCCGGAGCGCCCGGGCGAAGTGGGGTTGCTCGACGTGCCCCTCGATGATCTCCCCAGTCCCGTCGTCGTAAGGCTCGACGGCGGCGTCTTCGGCGGCTGCTTCATACTCCTCGTCGTCGTACAACGACGGACGATGCCAGTCTCGTGTCACCTGCGACTCCCACATCGACCGAACCAACCCTGTGCTCGCCCTAGCCGGCCCGCAGCATCCCAACGGCGAAGCCCTCCAGCGTCTCCCGGAGGCGGGAGAGATCGC
>VAWP01000049.1:33933-45038 GCA_005888295.1 Actinomycetota bacterium | reverse complement strand
TTTGCTCGCCGAGGTCTCGGCTGAGCTCCGCCAGCTGGACCGGCAGCCCTGCGTCGAGCAGCTCGTTCCATGAGTGCTCCGCGAGCTCGCTCCATCCCAACAGGGCCACGAGCGGACCGTCACTTGCCAGTGCCATCTGCGCCCCAGTCTCGGCTGCAGCGGAGCAGACCAGTGCTCCCTATACCCCCGTGTGGCCCGAGCAAACGGGTCGAGCGCGTCGATCAGGCGAGCTCGAAGGTCCTTGCCCCACTCACGCGCGCGTCAGCGAATCGTCAGGGCTTCGTCAGGGAGCCGTCAGGTCCTGGTGCCATGGTCAAAGTCGTCGAAATGCGCCGGAAGGGGTCCGGGCGGGGTGCTCGGATTCTACTGGGGGCATGGGGGAGGCGGCCGGTGGTCGCCGTGCAGAGGAGGGACGACGAGGTGATCTTGGCTCTCATTGGATCGGTTGGCTTTCTCCTGGCCATGTCGGTCGGCTGGTCGTGGCTCGAGGCCCGTCACGAGCGCCGGGAGATGGCCGACTCGTAGGTCGAGCCCTGCCCCTCAGCGCCCCGCCGCGACACCGAGGGGTTCCGACGCCGGCCTATCCGGCGTCGTCGCCCGGCTCGCCCGGCTCGCCTGGCTCGGGCTGCCGGGGCCTCAGCAGGAGGTTGGCGCCGGGAAGGGCGCTGAGGCGCGAGCCGGTCTCGTCGATGAGGCTGGACATGCGCGCCGTCGAGGTGGCAATCGACGTCACCTTCTGCTGGGTGTCACGGAGCCCGCTCACAACGGGCAACAGGTCGCGCTGCAACTGCCGGAGGGCCGACGGGATCTCGTCGATGACGGGATCGTCCAGCACCGAGCTCACGCGCCGCAAGCCCGGTGCCAACGCCCGGACGGGTTCGTCGAGCTCGGTCATGAGATCCTCGGCCCTCGTGATCAGCCGCTGCATCGTGGCCAGCGTCTCTCGACTCTGCTCGATCGACCGCGTGAGGGCGACGATGGACCGGTTGAGCGCCACGAGGCCATCGGGTATGGCGACGAGCGCCTCGGCCTGGGCCCGCACCAGACGCAGCACGTAACTCACTCCGGGCAGCTGCGCCACGTGGGGGAGTGTAGCCCTGGCGTCCAAGAGCGGCGCCGAGGTGTGGGAATACCGAACAGGGGGTAATCCAGCGGTGTTGCCGCTGGCCCTCTTCTTCCCCCCCGGGGCCGGTGGTTGACGGAAGGGTCGGGCGTCAGCTCGACCCTTCTGTCAACTGTGGTGGCGATGGCCCGGTAGCGTGCCGGTGATGAGAGTGTGGCCGGGCAGCCCCTATCCGCTCGGCGGGACCTTCGACGGCGCGGGGGCGAACTTCTCGCTCTTCTCCGAGGTGGCGGACGGCGTCGAGCTGTGCCTGTTCGACGCCGAGGGCGTCGAGCGTCGCGTCGAGCTGGACGAGGTCGACGGCTTCTGCTGGCACGGGTACCTGCCCGGCATCGAGCCGGGCCAGCGCTACGGTTGGAGGGTCCACGGGCCCGACGAGCCGGCCGAGGGGCACCGGTGCAACCCGGCGAAACTGCTGCTCGACCCCTACGCCAAGGCGGTCGACGGGCAGGTCCGTTGGGATCCTGCCGTGTACGGCTACGGGCCCGGCGACCCGGGGAAGACCAACGACGCGGACAGCGCCCCCTTCGTGCCCCGCTCGGTGGTCGTCAACCCGTACTTCGACTGGGGCAACGACCGGCCGCCGGGCACGCCGTGGCACGACACCGTCGTGTACGAGGTCCACGTGCGCGGCTTCACCATCCGCCATCCCGGGCTCGATCCCGACGTGCGCGGTACGTACGCCGGACTGGCCAGCCCGGAAGCCATCGAGCACCTTCAGCGCCTGGGCGTGAGCGCCGTGGAGCTGCTACCTGTCCACCAGTTCGTGCACGATGCCGTCCTCGTGAACGGAGGCCTGCGCAACTACTGGGGCTACAACTCGATCGGCTACCTGGCGCCACAGAACGAGTACAGCGCCAGTGGCCAGGGCGGCCAGCAGGTCCAGGAGTTCAAGACGATGGTGAAGGCCCTGCACGAGGCCGGCATCGAGGTGATCCTCGACGTCGTCTACAACCACACGGCCGAGGGCAACCACCTCGGACCGGTCCTGAGCTTCCGTGGTATCGACAACGCCGCGTACTACCGGCTTGCCGAGGACGCCCGCTTCTACACCGACTACACGGGCACCGGCAACAGCCTGAACATGCGCAACTCGCACGTCCTGCAGCTGATCATGGACTCGCTGCGGTACTGGGTGACCGAGATGCACGTCGACGGGTTCCGGTTCGACCTGGCATCGACGCTGGCCAGGGAGCTGCACGACGTCGACCGGCTGTCGGCGTTCTTCGACCTCATCCAGCAGGATCCGGTCGTGAGCCAGGTGAAGCTCATCGCCGAGCCGTGGGACGTGGGAGAGGGCGGCTACCAGGTGGGGAACTTCCCGCCTCTTTGGTCCGAGTGGAACGGCAGGTACCGGGACTGCGTCCGCGACTACTGGAGAGGAGAACCAGGGAAGCTGGCCGAGCTGGCCTACCGCTTCACCGGGAGCTCGGATCTCTACGAGGCGAGCAGCCGGCGTCCCCACGCCAGCATCAACTTCGTCACCGCCCACGACGGGTTCACGCTCACCGATCTCGTCTCTTACGACGAGAAGCACAACGAGGCCAACGGTGAGGCCAACCGCGACGGCGAGAGCTACAACCGGTCCTGGAACTGCGGTGTCGAAGGGCCCACCGAGGAACGTGAGGTGCTGGCCATCAGGGCCCGGCAGAGGCGGAACTTTCTCGTCACGCTCTTCTTGTCGCAGGGGATCCCGATGCTCCTGGGTGGGGACGAGCTGGGTCGCACCCAGGGTGGCAACAACAACGCCTACTGCCAGGACAACGAGGTTTCCTGGTTCGACTGGTCCCGGGTGGACGAGCCCATGCTCGCCTTCACGGCGGCGCTGGTCGACCTTCGCCGCAGCAATCCCGTGTTCCGGCGCAGGCGCTTCTTCCACGGTCGGCCCGTTCGCGGGTCGGGAATCAGCGACATCGGTTGGTTCACGGCCGCGGGCACGGAGATGACCGAGGCGGATTGGGAGGAGGGCGAGGCCAAGGCCATGGGTGTCTTCCTGAACGGCCGCGACATCCCCGGCCTCGACACGCGGGGTGAGCGGGTCTCTGGTGACAGCTTTCTGATCCTGTTGAACGCGGGTCCCGAGGCGGTCGCGTTCACGTTGCCGAAGGGCAACTGGGGCGAATCGTGGACCAAGATGGTCGACACCTGGGATGGCGCCGTGCTCGACGGCGGCGGAAGCCCCCTTACGGGAGGCGAGGAGCTGGAGGTGGGCGCCCACGCCTCGGTCCTGCTCAGGCGGGTCGATTGAGCACGTTGGACGGCCTCCGATCGACCCTGCGTCCGGCGCAGTAATCTAGCGACAGGTGCCCTCCGGGGCCGTCACCACTCGCCCACTGGATCCTTCCGATGCCCGACCTGTTCGACAAGTGTCACACACCCAAGCTTCAGGAGTACGAGGTCGCCGACTCCATGGGCCTCATCCCCTTCTTCAAGGTGATGGGCAGCGAGGCTGGGCCGACCGTGGTCCACGAGGGACGCCGGGTGATCATGCTCGGGTCCAACAACTACCTGGGCTTGACGGGCGACGAGCGGGTGAAGCGGGCGGCGGTGGACGCCGTCGAGCAGTACGGCACCGGCTGCACCGGCAGCCGGCTGATGAACGGCACCCTTCCCCTCCACCACGAGCTGGAGGAGGAGCTGTGCGACTGGCTCGGGGCCGAGGCCGGCCTGGTGTTCACGACCGGGTACTCGGTCAACCTGGGTGTGATCTCGACCCTCGTCGGCCCGCGGGACGCCACCTTCGTTGACGTCTCTGGCCACGCCAGCATCATCGACGGCGCCCGCCTGGCGCCTGGCTCCTTCCGGTACTTCAGGCACAACTCGGTGTCGAGCCTCAGGCACCGGCTCAAGGTCTGGCAGCAGGAAGGCGGTGAGGGCGCGCTCGTCGCCGTCGACGGCATCTACTCGATGGAGGGTGACGTGGCTCCGGTGGGGCCCATCGCCGACGCCTGTCGAGAGTTCGGCGCGCGTGTGCTCGTCGACGAGGCCCACGCGCTCGGCGTGTTGGGACCCAAAGGGGCTGGTGTAGCGGCGGACGCCGGCGTGGAGCCGGACCTGTTGATGGGTACGTTCTCCAAGTCGCTGGCCTCCTGCGGCGGGTTCATCCTGGGATCCAAGTCCGTGGTGGACTACGTGCGGATCGCCTGCCGCCCGTTCCAGTTCACCGCGTCGGGTGTACCGGCTGCGCTGGCCGCGGCGCTCGCGGCCCTCCGGGCGGCGCGGGAAGAGGACTGGCGAAGAGTGGCTGTGCGTGAGCGCGCCGCGCAGCTCCGCATCGGGCTGCGCGGTCTCGGGTACGACGTGGGCCCCGATACCGGAACCCCGATCGTGCCGGTGACCATCGGTGAGGAGTGGGAGGCGGGCCGGACCTGGCGGGCCCTGTTGGACAACGGCGTGTACGCCAACTGCGTCATCTCGCCCGCCGTGCCGTCCGGGCGTGCGATGCTGCGGACCTCGGTCATGGCCACGCACACCGAGGCGCACATCGAGGAGGCACTCAGGGCCTTCGAGGTGGCCCGATCGACGTCGGCCTGACGGGCGCCACCGGGCATCTCGGCTCGATACTCCTGGAGCGCCTGCTCGGTGACCCGCGGGTCGGACGGGTGCGCTCGGTGGCGCGCCGGCCCGTTGCGTCGCACCCCAAGCTGGTCCACACGCGCGGCGACCTGCGTGGTCCCGATGCGCAGCGGGCACTGACCGGGGTCGACGTGCTGTGGCACCTCGGCTTCCAGCTCTGGCGCCAGCGGGCAGGCGCCGAACCCGAGGGCACCAACGTGGCCGGCACGACGAACGTGGTGAGCGCCCGGCCAGGCCGGATCGTCTTCGCATCGTCGGCTGCCGTCTACGGCGCCTGGCCCGGCAACCGCCTGCCGCTCGACGAGACGGTCACTCCACGACCGAACCCCGAGTGCCCCTACGCCAGCCAGAAGCTGGAGGCCGAGCGCATCTGCGCCGACGCAGCCCCGTCGATCGTGCTGCGCATCTGTGCCGTGCTGGGCGCCCATGCCGACCCCGCCGTGCGCCGCGCCAGCGCCGGCTATCGCCGGGTGGTCCCGGCCGCGACCGGTGTCCGCCAGGCCGTCCAGTTTCTGCACGAGGACGACGCCGCCGACGCGCTCTTCGAGGCCGGGATGTCCGGGGTCACTGGTTGCTACAACGTGGCCACCGAGGACTGGCTGGAGCCGGAGCAGATCTCCGACATCGCCGGCGGCCGGGTCCTTCGGGCGCCGCTGCGGGTGCTGGTGACCGGCGCCGAGCTGGCCTACCGGGTCCGACTCCTGGGCTTCGGCGCCGATCGTGCAGTTCTGCTCGGGGGCCCACTCGCCCTCGACCCGGCACGCGCCCGGGAGGACTGGGGATGGCAGCCCCGTCAGGCGTCGGGGGACGTGCTACGCGACTTCCTGGGCCGTCACAGCTCCCGGCGGTAGAGCCGCCACGTCTTGTAGCGCTCGGCGCCGATGCCCTCTATGGCGGTGTTCATGGGCTTGTTGGTGGCGAGGATCCACGACGCCTCCGTCCCCAGCACGCCCTTGGCCATGAGGCGGTCGGTGAGCTCCTCGTAGAGCATGACGCCGAGGGCCCTCGTCTGCTGCTCGGGCAACACGCCGAGAATGAGGATGCGGGCGCGGGTCACCCCGGGGAGGCCCCGGAGCAGGCGCAACCAGCCCAACGGCAGGAGCCGACCGCTGCGCACGCTGCGCAGCACCTCGTTGACGTCGGGAAGGCACAGTGCGACCGCGAGCGCCTCGCCGTCCGCGCGCTCGACCGCCAGCATCAGCTCGGGGTCGATGACCCGCTTGAGCGCCTTGGCCTGGTGGTCGACCTCTGCCTTGCTTGCCGGCACGAAGCCCCAGTTCCCGGCCCAGGCCGCGCTGTAGACCTCGAAGAACAGCGCCACCTCGGCGTCGAAGTTGGCCATGTTCATGCTCCGCACCCGCACATCGGCGCGCTTCTTGATCCGGTCCAGCACGGCACGCTGGCGGTCGGACAGCCCGACCGTCTCGCGCCTGTACCACCAACCCCAGAGATCCATCGCCGGCTCCCAGCCCGCGCCGGTCCATAGGCGCTCGTAGTAGGGAGGGTTGTGGGGCGTCATCACCAAAGGCGGGTGCTCGAAGCCATCGACCAACAGCCCGCACTCGTCGTTCGTGGTGAACGAGGCCGGTCCGAGGCAGCTGGCGGCGCCGCGGTCAGCGGCCCATTGGGACGCCGCGTCGAAGAGAACGCCGGCGACAGCAGGGTCGTCGAAGGACTCGAAGAAGCCCACCCAGGCCGCGTTGTCGTCGTGGAGCTCGTTGAAGAGGTGGTCGATGCAGGCTCCGATCCGACCGACCGGGCGACCTCGGCGATAGGCGAGCCACAGCTGGGTCTGCTGGTGGTCCTGGGCGGGGTAGCGGCGCGAGATACGGTCGTAGACCGCCAGACGGAGCGGTGGCACCCACTCGGGGTCGTGGCTGAACAGCTTGAAGGGGAAATCGACGAACCGGTGTCGGGCGACCAGGCCCCGAACGGGCCGTACCTCGATCGGCATGGGCGGCAGGGTAGTCCGCCCCACCGAGGGGGTGGTTCTGCCGCCTGCGGGGGGAGGAGCCCCCGCCCGGGTGGCCCGGAACGGTAAACTATGTTTCCTATGGCGGTGATTGTCGGCTGGGTCCGAGGCGGGGTGCGCTGGCCGGCCCCTGGTGTCGGGCACGCGGGGCGCGGCTCCGCCGGCCCGTAGCCGGCCGCCGCCCGAGGACTGCCGACCGATGAGGCTTCTCGTCGTCTCTGCGAGCATGGGTGCCGGTCACGACGGTGCCGCTCGGGAGCTGGCCCGACGGCTCGACGCACGAGGGCACGAGCCGGTGGTGGTCGATTTCCTCGACGCAATGCCGCTGCGGATCGGGCCCTTGCTCCGGGTCATCTACGGGTGGCAGCTCCGGAGCGCCCCCTGGTCGTACGAGGCGAGCTATCGGCTGTGGGCATGGGTCCCCGCGCTGTGCCTGCCGCTCATCGCCCTGATCGGGATGCTGACCGGGCACCGGTTGCGCCGGTGGATCACGCGTGAGGGCGCCGGCCTGGTGATCTCCACCTATCCGCTCGCATCGCTTTCCCTCGGCCGTGACCGGCTTCGAGGGAAGGTGCGGGTCCCGGTGGCGACGTTCGTGACCGACTTCGCCGTCCACCCGCTGTGGACCCATCCAGGCATCGACTTGCACCTGTGCGTTCACTCCCAGTCGGCGGAGGCCGCCGCTCACCAGGCGAAGGGTCCCGCCACTGCTCCCGGACCGGCGGTGCCGCCCCGCTTCGGCGAGAGCGCGGGCCGCCGCGCCGAGGTCCGCCAGGCGATGGGGGTCAGCGACGACGAGGGCATCGTGCTGCTGATGGCGGGCTCGTGGGGCGTTGGTGATCTGGAGGCGACCTTCGATGACGTCGTCGCCACCGGTCGGTACACGCCCTTGGTCGTCTGCGGTCGCAACGAGCGCCTCCGCCGGCGTCTGTCCGCCAAGGGCGTGGGCCACGTCCTCGGATGGACCGACGACATGCCGGGTCTGATGGCTGCCGCCGACGCGCTCGTCGAGAATGCTGGAGGCCTCACGTGCATGGAGGCGTTCGCGGCCGGGCTGCCAGTGGTGAGCTTCCGGCCCATCGCCGGCCATGGCAAGCAGAATGCGCTCGAGATGGACCGCGCCGGTGTCGCCGCCCTGGCTCCCACGGTGGCCGATCTGGCTCCCGCACTGGACCGGGCCACGGGTCCCTTGGGCCGGTCCCAGGTCGAAGCTGGGCGGGCCATGTTCGTCTCCGATGCGGCCGCCGAGGCGCTCCGTCTGGTGGCCCCGGTGGAGCCTGCCGGTGTCGGGGCCTCGCTCGCCCCGGCGGACGCCGGTGAGCAGAGTGGTCAGACCCGTCCTCGCCGCTCGCCGCTCGTCAGGGGGGCGCGGCGCGCTGGCGTCGGCGTGGCCGCGTTGTCGTTGACGGCGGCGACGATGTACGTCGGCTTCACGGGCGGGGTCAGCGCCGCCACCGACCGGGGTATCGGCGTCACACACGTCTCGAGCGGCGACGGCACGTCCTACGTGGCCGTTCGCCTGGGGGAGAAGGTCCTCGAGGATCCGCGGTTGCCGGCGATACTGGCCCAGGACCATGTCACGGCCGTCGTCGATGGGGCCCTCGCCGCCTCGGATCCCAGGGACGTCAGAGCGCTGAGCGGTGCCAGCGTCGACGTCGCCAACGGCGGTTGGGGCCAGCATCGTGGCATCCAGTGGGAACGGGCCAGCGCCGATGTGGTCAAGGCCAGCCGGGCCATCCGGGCCGCCACCGGCGAGCAGGTTCACTACTTTGTGCCCGTTCGCAGCGTGGACGGTTTCGACCTGGTGTCGGCCCGCCTCATCAACGAGCATGTGGTCCATCCCACCGGACTGACGATGCATCCGACCCTTCCCCAACTGCGGGCTGGAGCTGTCTACGTGATAGACGCGCGCAACGGCGATCTCACGCAGATGCAGAGTGGCCTCGACCGCCTCCAGCAGGGCCTGGCCGGTCGTCACGTCACCGTCGAGCCGCTCTCGGCGTTGCTCCACTGACCAACCGGGCGCGGGAAGGAGCGCGAGTGCCGTCCAGCAGTGAGATCGAGCAGATGCTCACGGGCCCCGGAGGGGCCTTCGAGGTGTCGACCGAAGAGGTCAATGGCATCCCCACCAGGGTCTACAAGAACCGGATGGGCTCGCTGCGGGAGGTTGCAGCGCTGGCCGCCGGGAGGGGGGACGAGCAGACGTTCATCGTCCACCGGGGCCGGCGGATCGGGTTCGCCTCGTTCCTCGAGCAGGCGCACGCCGTCTCCCGCTCCCTCGCCGGGTCGTTCGGGGTCGGGCACGGCGACCGTGTCGCCGTCCTGTCGGCGAACAACCCGGAGTGGTGCCTCGCCTTCTGGGGATCGGTGAGCATGGGTGCGGTGCTGGTCGGCCTCAATGGATGGTGGAAGACCGACGAGATCCTGTACGGGTTGAAGCACTGCGGCGCCAAGGTGCTCGTCGCCGACCGCGCCCGCTTGGCCCGCGTGATGTCGGAGCTCGACGATTGCCCCGACCTCGAGGCCGTCTTCCTGATCGACGGCGACCCGTCCGAGCTCGGGGCCGACGCCCGGGTGCGGCCCTTCGAGGAACTGCTGGCCACGGGGGCGGTGTCGGATCCTGATCCGTTGGCGACGCCGATCGCAGAGGACGACCCGGCGGTGATCTTCTACACGAGCGGCACGACCGGCCGGCCCAAGGGCGCCGTCTCCACCCACCGGTCGATGGTGGCCAACTTGCAGAACACCCTGTACAACGCTCTGGCGGGCGCCATGGCCGATCCCGAGAGCGGCTCTGCGCTGGGGGGCGAGCAGCTGGCCAGCCTGCTCAGCTCGCCGCTGTTCCACGTGTCGGGCTGCCACTCGGGCCTCGTGGTGGGGATGGTGAGTGGCATCAAGCTGGTGATTCCCGACGGCCGGTTCGAGCCCGAGGCCGCCATGCAGCTCATGCAGGACGAGAGGGTCACGGTGTGGGCGACGGTGCCCACCATGATCTGGCGGGTCGTCGAGCATCCTGCCCGGCACGACTACGACCTCAGCTCGGTGACGACCGTGGGCTACGGCGGCTCGCCGTCGGCGGGGGAGCTCCAGCGCCGGATCCAGGAGACGTTCCCGAACGTCCGGACGCTGGGAAACGCGTACGGCCTCACGGAGTCGAGCTCGGTCGCCACTGTGAACTGGGGAGCCGACCTCCTCCAGCGGCCCGACTCGGTGGGGCGGGCCCTCCCAGTGGTGGAGGTGCGCATCGTCGACGAGGCCGGCAAGGACGTCGCGACGGGCGGCGTCGGCGAGATCTGGATCAAGGGTCCGATCGTCATGCCCGGCTACTGGAACGATCCTGTGGCCACGGCCGAGACCGTCACTGACGGCTGGCTGCACTCCGGAGACATCGGCTACATCGACGCTGACGGTTTCCTGTACGTCACGAGAACCGGCTGGTCGAGCACCCTGACGTCGCCGAGGCCGCGGTCGTCGGAGTGCCGCACCCCAGGCTTGGTGAGGAGGTGAAGGCGGTGGTCAGGTTGGAGCCCGACACCTCCGTGACCGAGGACGAGCTGCAAGCGTGGGTGGGCAAGACGCTGGCCGACTTCAAGGTCCCCGCATACGTGGAGATCACCGAGCAGCTGCTGCCCCGCAACGCGGCAGGCAAGGTGATGAAGGACGTGCTCCGGGGGCACGGTGAGGTCCGCCTGGCGGAGACGATGTAGTAGCTCGGTTCCACAGCTGGTCGAAATGGGCGCCGCGCCCGCCCGCTCGGTGCCCTCTTTCGACGTCTTGTGGAACTAGGTCACGGTGCACTGACGCTCGGAGGGCCGGTTCGTCCGGTTGGCCTACATCGGCACACCACTTGTGTTCCGCATCTGGTCGACAGTGGGAGACGCAGCCGGCTCAGCCGACGAGTTATCGACCAGATGCGGAACGCCAGCTACGCCCCGACGCCGGCGCCTGGATCAGCCGATGTCCCAGACCATGTGCAGGGGCGACTCGTCGTCGAGCAGCTCCGCCGGGCTGTGCTTGTCGATGTGACCGATGAGGCCGCTGTACACGCTGTAACCGACGAGCTGGCGCAGGCGGGGCTCGAAGCCCTTGACCTTCTCGACCGGGATGCCCAGCTGTTGGTTCTCCTGCTGGCGGATGTAACCGGCGCAGTAGTTCATGGCGATGCCGATGCGGCGCTCGCTGGTCCGGTTCGCACCGCCCCCGTGCCAGAGGCTGCCGTGCCAGACGAGCACGCTGCCCTTGGGCATCTCTGCCGGGACGCTGTCATAGGTACCGAAGATGTCGGGGGAGTGGTCCCGCAGGTGCGAGCCGGGGATGAGCCGGGTGGCGCCGTTGGCCTCGGTGAAGTCGGTCAGCGCCCACATGGTGTTGCATACGGTGGGCGGGTGGGGCTTCGGGAGGGGGATGATCTGGTCGTCGGCGTGGATCGGCTGA
>VAWP01000049.1:0-33833 GCA_005888295.1 Actinomycetota bacterium | reverse complement strand
AGGAGGTTGTAGATGCGCAGCGTCTCGGTTCCCTCGAACTCGTTGGACGCCGGCTTGATCTCGAGCTTGCGTACCAGGCGATTGAGATCGTCGACCAGGGCGTCGACCACGTCGGGCTCGATGGCGTCCTCGACGATCGTGTAGCCGACCTCGGCGATCCGCTCCACGTGGCCGGAGACGGTGGTGGCTTCCATGATCCTGTGCCTCCCAGGGTGACGACGCTGGTCAAGCTACTACCGAGGAGCGTTCCGAGCCCCGGCCGGGTGGCGCCCAGGTGGTAGGGTCACCCGAAGCCGGGCCGTTGGCGCAGTTGGTAGCGCACTTGCATGACGCGCAAGGGGTCAGAGGTTCGAGTCCTCTACGGCCCACCAGGTCAGAGGGGTTGTGCAGTCGGCGGGACAGAGCGCAGCCGCTGAACAGCCGCTAAGCGACGGAGGTTGGCGGACAGGTGAGACGAGGATTCGTAGCCCTGTTGGTTGCCCTGGCTCTGGGTGGAGCCGGCTGCGATGTCAACCAGACCACTCCCCAGGGAGACCCATCCCATGACCCCAACATCCAGCAGACCGACCATGGGCTCCTCATCAAGAACTCGGCCGAGATGCAGCGACAAGTGATCGACGCCGTCAACCGCCACGTCATCAGCCAGCAGAGGGCCGACGCCACTCTGAGCGCCTACAACGTCACCCTCTCGCAGACCGGCGACGCCAGTAAGGCGACGATGGCTGCAAACAATGAACTCACTCGGCGTTGATCACGCCGACTCGCTCGCCTCCTAAGCCCCCCGTCGAAGTCCATGGCATGGCTCCAGCCTCGTGCCAGGTCCATGCCTTCACCGCCCGACTGGGCCGTCCAGCGGTCGTACAGGTCTTCGGCGGCCTCGTACTCGTCCAGGGCGTCGGCGTCCACGTCGATGTCCTCCAGCATGTCCAGCTGGGGTCGGAGTCCGCGGAGACGCACGACGCGATGACTCTGCCGATCCGTAAACGTCTTATGGACGACCCGACCGTGAGCAGCGTCGCCGGGCTACCAGAAGGGAGACGCAATGGACATCATCAACTTGGGTGCAGCGGACGGGCTGCCCCCAGTGAACTGGGCGAACGTGGTTGAGAAGCTCGATGCCGGATCACCGCCGGCTCCGGACGCCCACAACGCTCGGACGACGTGGCTCTCGACGGTGAACGAGGACGGCAGCCCGCACGTGACTGCGGTCGGTGCGCTCTGGCTGGACGGAAGCTTCTGGTTCCAGACCGGATCGGGAACCCGGAAGAGCCGCAACGTCGCCCGCGACCGGCGCTGCTCGATCGCGGTGTCGATTCGCGATGCAGACGTCGTCGTCGAGGGTGAGGCAGCGCGGGTGACCGACCGGGCCACACTGGCGCGGGTTGCCAAGGCCTGGGCGGACCAGGGGTGGCCGACCGAACCGGATGAGAGCGGGTCCGGTATCACCGCTCCGTTCAATGCGCCGTCGCAGGGACCACCGCCGTGGAACGTGTATCGCATCGAGCCAAACTCGGCGACGGTGGTGCTGGGCACCGAGCCGGGCGGGCTGACTCGCTTCAGGTTCTGACCTCAGCCCAGGGAGGACCGATGACTCTCGGGACTGAGGAGCGTCTCCACCTCGAGAATGGAAGACCGGCCCAAGAACGAGGAGATCTCCTTCATGGCATATCATCCCTTTCTCGCCTTTCCAGGCAACTGCCGCGAAGCGTTTACCCGTTACACGGAGATCTTTGGCGGCGACCTGGCGCTGCTCGCGAATAGAGACGCGCCGGCGGGCTCTGCACCTCCTGGAGCGAACCCCAATGCGATTATGCACGCCGCACTAACCTCCAGCGCTGGACTGTTGATGGGCGCTGATGATCCCTCAGGGAACTTTGACGGCCAGGTCCGTGGCATGTGTGTCTGTTGCACCCTCGATGATGCCGCGAAGGCCAAGCGTGTATTTGACGGCCTGGCTGAAGGAGGACAGGTGCAGATGCGTTTGGGCACTACCTTCTTCTCCCCCTCGTTCGGCATGTGCATCGATCGGTTTGGTACCCCCTGGATGATCATGGTGGAGCCGCAAGCCGAGGCCTGAGAGCCTGCGCCCGCGCGCAAGTAGGGGTGGGCCCCCGCGAGGTGGGCTGAAGTGTCAACAGGCACTGGGATCGTCTCGGCCGGCCATGTCCGTCCGCGTTGATCGGGCACAGCAAAGCACTTGCCGACCGAGGTGGACGGCTCGACTGGTCTCGCCAGGCCCGATGCCTGCCGACCTGGAGCCGCCCACCTCGGCTGGTCCCAACTCGCCCAGGTCGTGGCTTGCTTGTCATGATGCGCCCCTTGTCCTGGCTGTCGAGGGTGAGCGGGTCCCCCGGGACGGGGTAACCGACCTGCCCTGGGCCCACACCTCGCGCGCCTCGTTGAGGGCCACGGCGGCCACGATGCCCGCGGCGACGGGGTCGGCCCACCACCAACCCTCGACCATCTGAACGGCAAGCGCAACGAGGACGCCAGCTGCGAGACAGCCGTCGATGAAGGTCATGGACCCGTTGGCCACGAGCGGCCGATTGCCGAGAGCCAAACCGGTGCGGCGCTTGGCCCTGGCCAGGAGGAACATCACGACGACCGTAGCGGCGAGGAACCCGACACCGATTGGTGAGGACTCCGGTCGGGTCCGAGCGACCAGCCCGTTGGCCGCCTCGGCCACCAGATAGAGGCCCAGGACCGCGAACGCTGCCGCGATCAAGCGCAAGCCTCGCCGCGCTCGCTGAGGGTCGGCGTCTTCGGCGGCGCCGCCCAGGTGCCATAGGACCACGAGTGACGCGAAGACTTCTATGCAGGAGTCGAGGCCAAAAGCGACGAGTGCAAGCGAGTTGGCGGCCACCCCGCTGGCGATGGCCACAACTGCCTCCAAGCTGTTCCAAGCGGTTGTGGCGTATTCGAGATGCCGCCCCAGTCGTTGCAGCCCGCGAGCGCGCTCGGAGGTGACCTCTGCGGCCTTGGGCGCCTCGACCATCTCTCCTCCTGTCTGGTGCCGGAGGAGAGGGGAATGCCCTCGGCCCGGCACGTGGGTGCCTGCCGAAGGTCTCGTCCACTCGGCGTGGCTGCCGAGCCCGCTGACCGGGGGCCACCTGGTCCCAGCGTGTCGATCGAGCGGCGGAGGACTACTCCCCTTCGTCACTCATCCTACCAGTGCCGCTGCTGTGTACGAGGCCAGCGGTGACCTGGTGCATCGGGCGGTGCCCACGGCTCGGGACGGTCGACGGCGGACATCCGCCATTGACGCGCTCTCTAGCCGCGCCCAGCTTCGGATCATGCTCAAATGGTCGCGTGGACGGGGCGCCGGCGACCCATTACGCCAAGGCCGACGACGGTGTCCACGTTGCGTACCAGGTCTTCGGCGACGGTCCCTTCGATCTCGTCGTGATCCCAGGCTTCATCTCACACGTCGAGCTCCTATGGGAGGACGAAGCCATATCTCGGGCCCTTCGCCGGCTCGGGTCGTTCTCCCGCGTGATCATCTTCGACAAGCGCGGCACTGGTATGTCCGACCGAACTGAGCGACTGCCCGACGTCGACCGCCGGATGCTCGACATCGAGGCGGTCATGCAGGCGGCCGGGTCCGAGCAAGCAGCCATTCTCGCGGTGTCAGAAGGCGGACCCATGGCCCTCGTCTTCGCCGCCGCCCATCCCGAGCGGACAAGGGGGCTGGTTCTCTTGGGCGCGTACGCCCGCATGACGGCCTGTCCCGATTACCTGATCGGGGTCCCGACCGAGCTGGTCCATCAGTTCGCGCAGTACCTCGCGCCCAGTTGGGGAACGGGAGTCGGGCTGAGTGCTTGGGCTCCGAGCGTTGCGCACGACTCCGCCGTACGAGAGTCGTTTGGTCGCCTCCAGCGACTGGGTGCGAGCCCGGGAGCGGCCGTGGCCCTGATGACCTCGCACCTCGAGGTCGACGTCCGAGCGGCGCTTCCGTTGGTGCACGCACCGACCCTCGTGATGCACCGGATCGGGGACCGTATGGTGCCATTGGCGCACGGCCAATACCTCGCCGATCACATCGAAGGTGCCCGGCTGGTCGAGCTCCCGGGCACCGATCACTTCTGGTGGACCGAAGATACCGATCAGATCCTTGACGAGACCGAGGAGTTCCTCACCGGTGCCCGCTCGGTGCCCGAACCGGACCGGGTGCTCGCCAGCGTTCTCTTCACCGACATCGTCGCTTCGACGCGCCAGGCCGTCGAGCTCGGAGACAAGGCCTGGAGGGTTCTGCTCAATCGACACGACGCCTTGATCCGGCGTCAGGTGGAGCGATACGGCGGTCGGCTCGTGAAGACGACTGGCGACGGCGTACTGGCGACCTTCGATGGCCCCGCGCGGTCGGTACGGTGCGCCCGGGCCATCACCGACGGCGCTGGGGCAGTAGGGGTGGAGGTGCGAGCGGGCGTACACACCGGCGAAGTCGAGTTACGCGGAGACGACATCGCCGGCCTCGGGGTGAACATCGCCTCGCGTATCGAGGGGTTGGCTCAGGCTGGCGAGGTCCTTGTCTCCAGGACGGTGACCGACCTCGTGGTGGGCTCGGGGCTCGAGTTCGACGACCGGGGAGAGCACGAGCTGAAGGGTGTTCCAGGGCGCTGGCAGCTGTTCGCGGCCACAGCCTGACCATCCTGGACGCAAGGGGCCGGCTGACCGGGACTTCTATTATTGCTGACTGGCTGGGTCAGGATGAGCCTCTGTACGATCGAACAGCCTCAACGGGAGACGACTGCGGACGCCAGTTATCGGTGCTGAGGACGATCCATGGCGTACAGGAGATGTCGACGGAGTGGGTGTCCTTCCGCGACACCGGGGTTGTCGAACTCGCCGATGCGGGTCATCCCGACCTTGCGCATCACGGCCTGAGACCGGAAGTTGCTGAGGGAGGTGAATGACACTATGCGGTCGAGGTGGAGCGCTCCGAAGCCGTAGTCCAGAGCGGCGCTAGCTGCCTCTGGGGCATAGCCATGACCCCAGTGCGCCCGCCCAAGACGCCATCCGACCTCCACGGCTGGCGTGAACTCGGCCTCGAACGGCACGGCATTGAGGCCGACGAAGCCGATGAACGTGGCCGTCGCCAGCAGCTCGATCGCCCAGAGCCCCCACCCTCGCGTCACGAGACCGCCCTGAATGAGGTCGACGAGGTGGTCGCTCTCCACCCGGCTCAGCGTGGAGGGAAAGTGCTCCATCACCTCCGGATCGACGTTGAGAGCAGCGAAAGGTGCGCGGTCGGCGTCCACCCACCCCCTCATCAGCAGCCGATCCGTTCTGAGTTCGACGGTCACCAGGTTTACCGTAGGCCTCTCTGGCCAGTTCGCGTGTCCGCTTTGCCCACGGAAGCCGGGGTCACGGCTCGCCAGCTCACCCCACCCGGGAGCTGGGTCGGCAACCCGACCGGGGCCCCAGCTCAGGTCTCGCTAGCATCGTGACGTCATGGCCAGACGTTCGCCCGGGAAGAGAGTCGCGCGCGCCGCTGCCACTGGCGGTGGCCGGACCAAGCGGGGCAAGGCACCGGTCGGGTTCTACACGCTCCTGGTCGTCATCGTGCTCCTCGGCGCCGGCACCGTCGGCTACAGCCGCTATCAGCGGGCCCATCCCGCCAGCGCGTCCTCCTCCCAGAAGCCCAGCTCCCCGGCGACCGATCCGCTGAAGGCGCCTCTCCTGGCCTCGACGCAGGGCCAGGCCAACGGGCAGCCCGTCGACGGCATCGCCTGCCAGGCGGGCGAGCAGGTGGCCTATCACATCCACGCCCACGTGGCCGTCTACTCGAGCGGCGCCCTGCGGGCCGTCCCCCGGGGGATCGGCGTCATGCCGCCCACGAACGAGCAGAACTCGTCGGAGGGTCCCTTCATCGCTTCCGGGAGCTGCTTCTACTGGTTGCACACCCACACCCAGGACGGCGTCATCCACATCGAGTCACCCACGCCGAAGATCTACACGTTGGGCAACTTCTTTGACATCTGGCAGCAGCCGCTGAGCTCCACCCAGGTGAGCACCGCCCTCGGAAACGTGACCGCCTACGTCAACGGCAAGCAGTACAAGGGCGATCCCCGTTCCATTCCGCTCAACGCCCACGCCGTGATCCAGCTGGATGTCGGTTCTCCAACCGTCCCGCCGAAGTCCTACAGCTTCCCGAAGGGGCTGTAGGCGGCTCGGGCCATGCCGATCACGCCGTCGAGGGTGCGCGCCTGGTAACCGGCTCAGTCGGGCAGCAGCGGCACCGACAGCCCCGGATCACGGCCGAGCAGCACGGCTCGGGTCACGGCGCTGGACCCGTACCGGTCACGCACGTCGTCGAGCGCCGTGTCGAGGGTGCCGCCGGCGCGACGACCGAAGGGCAGCGGTAGCTGGACGGCGCCGCCATCGTCGAGGTCGCCGACGGCCACCCCCACGAGAGTGAGACCCTGGCACTCGATCAGCGGCATGGCCGTGCTCTGCAGAGCCCGCACGGTCTCGAGGATGGTCTGGGTCTGCGCGGTCGCCCGCTCCAGGGTGTGGGACCGGGTGGCTCGCGAGAAGTCGTCGAAGCGCAACCGCAGCACGACGGTGCGCCCGACCCTCCCCGATGCCCGCAACCGGCGAGCCACCCGGTCGACGAGGCCGACCACCGCCGCGTCCAGGGCCTCGGGTGACGTGGGCGAGCGGCCGAGCGCCCGCTGCGATCCGATCGAGCGCCGGCGGCGTCCCACCTCCACCCGCCGAGGATCCCGGTCGTGGGCGAGGTCGTGGAGGTGTCGGCCCGATGCCCGTCCGAGCACCGAAACGAGCACCTCCTCGGCGAGCTGGGCGACCTCGCCGACGGTCGTGACGCCACGCTGACGGAGCTTGTCCGCGGTAACCGGGCCGACGCCCCAGAGCCGTTCGACGGGAAGCGGGTGGAGAAAGTCGAGCTCGCCGCCGAGCGGCACGACCAGGAGGCCGTCCGGTTTGGCCACGGCGCTCGCCACCTTGGCCAGGAACTTGGTCCTCGCCACCCCGACGGTGATCGGCAGGCCGACCCGCTCGCGGACCTCGCCACGCAGGCGAGCGGCGATCTCGCTGGGCGCGCCCGAGATCCGCCGCAGCCCGCCCACGTCGAGGAACGCCTCGTCGATGGAGAGCCCTTCGACCAGCGGAGACGTCTGCTCGAACACCTCGAAGACCGCCTTGCTGGCCTCGGCGTAGGCCGACATCCGCGGCTCGACGACGATGGCGCGGGGACACAGCCGGCGGGCCTGGCCGCCGCCCATCGCCGTGCGGACGCCGTGGGCCTTGGCCTCGTAGCTGGCCGCCAGCACGACCCCACCGCCGACGATGACGGGCTGGCCACGCAAACGAGGGTCATCGCGCTGCTCGACGGACGCGTAGAAGGCGTCGAGGTCGGCGTGCAGGATCGTCCCCTCGCCGGGCACGAACACATGTTCCCATACCCCGAGGGGCAGGCGCAGGTCTACGGCTCGAGGCGGGCGGGGAAGCCGAAAGCCTCGAACAGCTCGGGGTACAGGAAGTGGTGGAGCCCGGTGATCAGACCGTCCGAGCTCTCGATCACCTGGATGGCCCACGGTTCGTAGGTGCCGGGCCCGCTCGGCTTGTAGGCCGCGAAGGCGGGACAGCCGTTGGCCGAGGTGGCCAGCAGGCGGGAACCGCGGCACCCGATCCCCTGGCCGAGGTAGAACCGGCCGATCTCGGTCGGTCCGCGTAGCCACAGCGGGTACGGCGGCATCGTGAACGCGGCCTCGTCGTGGAGGAGCTTGACGATGGACGAGACGTCGTAGCGCTCGAAGGCTTCCACGTAGCGGGCGAGGAGGTCCCGCTGCTCGGCGTCCACCTGGGTTGGACCCGTCGTGTCGTCGATTGCGCTGGCGGCCATGGTGGCTCGGGCTCGCTGGAGGGCGCTGTTGACCGAGGCGACACTGGTGTCGAGCAGCTTGGCGACCTCGTCGGCGTGCCAGCGGAGCACCTCCCGCAGGATCAGCACCGCCCGCTGGCGCGGCGGCAGGTGCTGGAGGGCGGCGACGAAGGCAAGACGGACGGACTCCCGGGAGGCGGCGAGCTCGGCCGGGTCGCCGTCGGTCGGTAGTACGCGGGCGTCGGCCATGGGCTGGACCCAGGCGTGCTCGGGCACCATCGGACCGAGGGGCGAGTCGGCCGGCGCAGATGGCCCGAGGTCCATCGGTCGAGCCCGTCGTTGCGGTCCGCGCAGCATGTCCAGGCACACGTTGGTCGCGATGCGGTACAGCCATGACCGCAGGGCCGAGCGACCCTCGAAACGGTCGATGTTCTGCCAGGCACGGACCATCGTCTCCTGGACCGCATCCTCGGCCTCGAAGCCGGAGCCCAGCATCCGATAGCAGTAGCCGGTCAGCTCGCGGCGATGGGCTTCGAGGTCGGCCTCGATTGCGCTCGCACCTGGGCGGTTGGTGTCGACGGTGGAAGGACGGCTCGGCACAGCCCGAGAGCGTATCCAACGTCGGGCGGTAATGCCGCGCCACGACCCACGGGGCAGCAGAAGGGCCGCCCCGGAGGTGGCGGTTCTGGGCTCGGTCTACTGCTTGGCGTAGTCGGCGAAGCCCTGCCAGTCGATGACGACACAGGGCTCGTTGCCGACGGTCCAGGCGTCATGACCGGGCGCGACCATCATGAAGTCTCCAGGACCGAACTCCATCTCCTCGCCGTCGTCCATGACGATCTTCATGCGTCCCGAGATGAAGTAGCCCGTGTGTGCCGCCTGGCAGCTGTCGGTCTTGGCCATCGGCTTGACGTGCTTGGACCACTGCCATCCGGGCTCGAAGGTCGCCCGGCCGACGCCGCCGCCCTCCAGGTTGACCAGCTGGAGCTGGCCCGAACCTCCCTCGAACGGCCTGGTCTCCTCGGGTGAATCAAGACTCATGCGAACCATGCCTGCCATGTCCTCGCCTCCCCACGATCGGACTGACCCCGAGTATGGCCGATGGGAGCGGGCCCTGCTCGGAGCGACGCGGTCGAGGTCGGGAGGGGTGGGCAGACCGAGGTCAGGACGCCGCTTGATCGATCACCGAGAAGGAGACGGCGCCCTGTGGATCGACCTCGGCGTCGAGGGTCTTGTCGTCCAGCGCCTGCGCTGCGGTCGGCTCCAGGAACACCTCGCCGTCCTGGATGGCGACGACCTGGTCGTCCTGTTCTGGTCCGGGCGCCACGCTGAGGGAGAAGGCACCCGCCGGCTCCTCTGCCGGAGCGATGCGAAGACCGGCGCCGCCGGTCGAGTTGCTGCCGGCGATCAGCTCACGGATCACCAGCGACGCGGAGGATGTGACATCAAGCACCGAAGCCGCCTCCTTCGATAGTCGAACCCGTCGGTTTTTCCCGTCCCGGGCGTTGGAGAAACACGGGCGCCAACCGGTCGCACTGCGTCCGGGTGTCCACGGGCACGGTCAACCGTCGCGGCCAGACCGCCCTCGACCCCCTCTGACCAGGGACGGAGCAGGTCGGTCGACCCCTGCGCCTGGGTGTGAGGCGGTCACCGGTTGATATCTCGCATCGGCGGGTAGCAAGGTTCGCACCTTGGTGAGCTCGGCCGGCGCTGCCGCCGCCGGGGACGTCGACCAGGTCGACATCGAAGCTGACCGGGCGCTGGTCGAGCGTTTCAGCCGGGCGACGTCGTCGGGTCTCAAGCGCCCTGGTAGCGATGGGCACCAAGGCCGCGCATCGTCCTGTCGAACGCCGACGACTGCGTGTCCGTCAGCGCGACCCCGGCCACGGTCAGCCTGCCCACCAACCACACGTCGTCGCCGCTGGCCACGCCTCCGCCGGCGACCGCGAAGGCGACGTCGGGGTCGTCGAAGGCGTAGATCGAGATCGCCTGCTTCGTGCCGCGGCAGTCGAGCACGAGGCGGCTGGTGGCCTCGACCTTGATACCCGGAGCTTCGCCGCCCTGGGTCGTCTGGCAGACGCCGAGATCGCTCGACTGGAGGGCACCCACCGCCCGCTCGACGCTCACGGCGGCGGGCCGCGTTGACGGTGACGGGGACGAGCTGGCGCTGCCACAGGCAGCCAACACGCCCGCCGCCGCGGCGCAGGCTGCCGCCTTGAACAGTCGCAGCGACGCAAGCTCGCGGGCCAGACCCAAGGGGCGCGACCGTAGCGGCGTCAGCCGGTCACGAACCAGTCCGGGTTGTGCGACGATGCCGAGGTGGCCGTGCGTCCCATCCGCATCTTCGGTGATCCCCTGCTTCGCAGGATCGCCGCACCGGTCCCGGACTTCGACAGCAGCCTCCGCCGCCTCGTGAGGGACCTCACCGAGACCCTCACCGACGCGAGCGGAGCGGGCTTGGCGGCTCCCCAGATCGGTGTCGGTCTCCGCGTGTTCGCGTACGTCGTGACCGACGAGTCCATGGAGGAGTACGGCACCATGGGCCACGTCGTGAACCCGGTGCTCGTCGAGCAGTCAGCCGAGGCCATCGAGGACACCGAGGGATGCCTGTCGTTGCCGGGGCTCGAGTACGAGCTGGCAAGACCAGGTCGCGTCGTCGCCGAGGGGTTCGACCAGCACGGTGAGCCGTTGCGCATCGAGGGGACCGAGCGCCTGGCTCGGTGCCTTGCCCACGAGACCGACCACCTCGACGGGGTCCTGTTCATCGACCGGCTCGATCCGGTCACACGGCGACGGGCCCTGCAGGAGATCAGCGAGCGGGTGGTGGCCGGCGAGGACGTGCCGGTGAAGCGGTCGCCTCACTCGGGCCTCCTCTGATCTGTTTGGGCGCGGGCAGGGCCCACAGAGACAACGGGCTCCGAGCCACGCTCCCGCTGCCAAACGACGGCAAGGTCCAGAAGTTCCTGCTCGTCGAGGAGGCGCTCGCCGCCGCCTCGGTCAGGTCTCGGACGAGCTGAGCGAGGGGGCCGGAGAGGCCCCGCTCGGCCCTGCCGAGAGTCCGCACGACACGAGCGCCTCGGTCACGAACCGGTTGACGCTACCGACCCACCAGAAGCCCACGTGGCCTCCCGGGTACCAGGCCACGCTGGGGCGTTCCCAGTGCTCCCACAGGCGGTGCGCCTGGCCCGACGTGGACATGCGGTCACCGAGCCCGGCGAAGACGAAGCGTCGGTCCCTCGACAGCTTGGGCCGCAGGACGAGAGGCGACACGACGTTCTGCACGGCGGTCGCCTGAGGTCCCAGGGCGCCGTGCTCGAGCGCTCGCTTGCGCACGGCCGGGGGGCTGTGCCGGTGGTACAGGTCGAGGATGTCCGTCGCCGGGATACCGGCGATCGCACAGGCGAGACCGTCCTCCATTGCTGCCACCAGAGACGCCACGTAGCCGCCGAGCGACAGTCCCCAGATGCCGACCGGTGCGTCTCGACCGATGAGGCGCGCCCAGGCGATCAGGGAGCGGACATCCCACGCCGACTGGGCAAGGGCGTGCACGGTGTCGACCAGGTCGATCGACATGAAGCCCTCGCCACTGGCGACACCGGCCTGCTGGCGGGGCCCGTGGAGGGGCAGGACCGGCACCGCCACGTTCAGTCCCAGCTCGCTGTGCAGGCGCCGGGCGCGAAATGCCCGCAGGTCGAGGAACGGCGCACCGGTACCGAATCCGTGCACGCAGACGACCCAGGGGCGACCCGGGTCGGCCTGGCGCAGGACCCAGGCGTGGGCGGTGCGGTTGGCATCCATCTCGAGCCAACGCTCTCGCCCGGGCTCGCCTCGATGGGGCTCGTAGTCGCTCTCGAAGCTGAGGTGCTCGTAGGGCTGGCCCAGCGCCCGCTCTCCCCGGGTTGACCAGACCGCCGGCGCACCCGGCGTCCGGTGATAGCTCTCGGGGTCCTCGAGCCATCCTCGCTCCCGGTACAGCTCGAAGGCCTGGGCCACCTCGACGCCGGCGCGCTCGTAGTCCGCCCGTCGGGGAAGCAGCCGCGGGTTCTTCATCGTCGAGATGAGCAGCTCGTCGAGGAGGACCTGGACGGCGAGGCCCAGGGACGGTCGGGCCGGCACGGCGTGGGGATCGGCGACCGGTTCACGGCTGCGGGCCCACGTACGAGCCATGAACGCAGCGGTCCGGGGGCCGGCCTGGGCGACCCCGACGGTACGGGGGTCGGTGAAGAACCGCCGCGCCGCCCGGTAGGCCACGACGGGCGGCGACGACGGCTCCTGGACGCGCAGCTCCTCGACAAGCTGTGGCTCGTCGCCCCCGTCCCCAGCGCCCCCGTCCCCAACCTTCACAGCGGCCACGGTACCTGACTCCGGCGTCAGGGTCGGGAGCGGGCGCGCACGGTTCGGGGCGGTTCGCCAGATTTCGACCCGATCGGCTAGAAAGCGGCGGTGACGCTCACTTCGACCCCCTCGGATGCCGCGCTCGATCGGGTGTCCTCGTGGCCGATGTGGGTGCTCGGTCTGGTCATCATGATCGACCAGGCCGACCAGAACATCGTTCGGGGTGTCGCCACCCCGATCCAGCACGCCTTTCATCTCACCGATCTGCAGGTCGGGGTGTTGCTGTCCTGCTTCATCGTCGTGAACGGGTTCGTCAGCGTGCCCGCCGGCTACCTCGCCGACCGGTGGCATCGGACCCGCACCGTCGGCCACACGGTGGTGATCTGGTCGGCCATCACCTCGCTCACCGCCGCGGCGTGGAGCTATCCGGCTCTGATCGCCATTCGCTCCGCACTCGGGTTCGGCCAGGCCGTCACCGAGCCGGCGACCGCCAGCCTCCTGGCCGACCACTATCCGGTGACCGAACGAGGCCGGGCCTTCTCGGTGCAGCAGTGCCTGCTCTTCGTGGGGTTCGGCATGGGGCTGGGCATCGGCGGGATCGTGGGGGCGACGATCGGCTGGCGGGCGGCGTTCCTCGTGGTGAGCCTTCCCGGGGTGCTCATCGCCCTCGCCGTCTACCGCCTCTCCGAGCCGAGACGTGGTCACGGCGACCGGCTCCAGCTCGGGGTCGACGACGCCGGGGCGGACGAGGAGGCGACACCGGGGCCCATGGCCGAAGGCGTGATGGCGTTCTTCCGGGACATGGTCCGGGGCCTCGTCGCGGACCTCGGAACGATCGCCCGGATACCGACCATGCGCTACGCGCTCGTTGGCGTGTCCGCCGTGCTGTTCACCGTGATCGCCGCCGCCGCTGCACTCCCGCAGTTCTACGAGCGCCAGCTGCACGTGGCGACGGGTGCGGCGGAGTTGCTCGTGGGCGCCATGGTCATCCTGGGCGGGATCCCCGGCGTGCTGCTCGGGGGCCGACTGGCCGACCGCTACGCGCCACGCGTGCGCGGCGGGCGCATGGCTGTCCCGGCTGTCTGCCTCATCGTCGGTGAGGCGATCTTCGTGCTGTCCTATCTGTGGCTGCCGCTGGCGCCCGCATTCGGTCTCGAGGTGATTGGGTTCTTCGTGATCGCCCTGGCCGTGCCGTCCCTGCGTGCTGGCCTCTCCGACGCGGTCCCCGCCAACCTCCGGGGAGCGGGGTTCGGGGCCTTCAACCTGGTCTCGGTCGTGGGCGGACAGGCGGTCGCGTCGGTGGTCGTGTTCGCCCTGGCCGGGGCGCTCGGCGACAACTTCCGCACGGCCCTGCTCCTCGTGAGCCTGCCCGTGTTCGCCGGCGCCCTGGTCTTCCTGCGAGCGCGCGACCACTTCGACCGGGACGCGGCGAAGATCCTCGAGGCCGTCGCCCGGGCGCTCCAGGAGCAGCAGTCGAGGGCGTAGGCGCGATGGCGCCTGCGGCTGTCTCCCGGGCCGGCCTCCCGGGCCGGCCTACGCGCGATCGCGCCTGCGGCTGTCTCCCGGGCTGGCCGCGGGGCCGACCTCAGGTCTCGACCGGCAGCAGGGATGACGGCGGAGGCCCGAACCGCCCGCGGACGAAGTCGACGATCGCCCGGCCTTCGACATGCCGGATGGCGTCCCGCGCCGTGGACCGCGGGCGGCACGATCGGACAGCCAGGGTCAGCAGGGCGAAGGTGCACCGGATGGCAGCCGGGTACGAGAGCGGACGATCTCGCTCTCGGCGTGGCCTGGATTGTTGACCACGGCGCCCCAGATGATCCCCACCTTCCAGCCGGCGCGCCTGGCCCGCACCGCCAGGTCCGCCTCCTCGCAGTAGGCGAAGTAGCGCTCGTCGAACAGGCCGATCTGCTCCAGCGCTCCTCGTCTGGCCACCAGCAGGGTGCCGTGGGCGAAGTCGGCGTCCTCCCAGCCGTCGTCGGCGCGACTCGGCGACACGTACGCGCCGATGTATCGGTCGATGATCGGCTTGGAGTCGTACGCCCGACCGAACTCGGCGCTGACCAGCCCGGCGTCGGGCCGACTGGCCACGGCGGAGAGGATGCGGCCGAGGCAGCCGGGCTCGGGCAGGGCGTCGTGCGGTGTGACGGCGACCCATTCGCCGTCACCGCGCTCGAGCCAGTGGCGGAGGCCGATGTTGGCCGCGGGGCCGAAACCCGCGTTGCGTGCGAGGGTCACGACGTCCACGGTCGAGAGCCGACGGGTGAGCGCTCGGAGGGCGGACAGGGCGGCGGCCCCCGAGCCGTTGTCGACCACGGTCACGTGGACGGGAACTCCCTGGCGGTGGAGGGCCAGCACGGTCTGGACGCACGCCGTCGGCTGGTCGCGGTGCACCACGACCACCTCGAGGGGGACCGCTTCCCGCTCGGAGCCCCGCGGGAGGGCGCGGGGTAGCGCGTTCACGGCGTCGTCCGGGTCAGCTGCTCTCGGTGACCGACGACCGCTCGACCCATGCCGTCGGGGCGCGGCCTTCGATCTGGTCCACGATCTGGCCCAGATACCACTCGCGCAGCTCGACCACGTCCGGAGGCGCCGCCAACGTGAGGAGCTCACCCTGGCGACAGAGGTCCTCGGCACAGGCCAGGGACTCGAGGAAGCCGGCCGCGCGCGCCCCTACCTCGGGGCCGACCAGCAGGGCGAGGTCGACGGTCTCCGCGCCCCGAGCCCTGGCTGCCTCGACGTCGGCCTGGGGTACGTCGGTGTACTGCGGGAACCCCTGCCCGAGCTCGTCGATGAGCGCGGTGAGGCCGGCGGGCGGCAGGCATCCGGCGCCCGGCGGTCGCGAGGCGGCGAGCATCAGCTCGCGCAGGAGCTCCTCGTCGTACTGGCACGCACGCTGATAGGCGGCGACGGGCATGCCGAGGATGCGCACCTCGACCAGCTCGTCGGCCTGACGGGCGTTCACCGGTCTCCCTCGTGGGCAGGGGCCAGACGATGACCGACCGGCTCGAGCTGCTCCGCCCCGGAGCCGGACTCCAGCTCGAACCACACGATCTTGCCCCTGCGCGCCGGCTCGGTGCCCCACGCCGACGCCAGCTCGTTCACCAGGACCAACCCCCGTCCGGTGCCCGCCCTCGGGCTGTAGTGCTGACGCACGGGTGGCGCCGGGTTGTCGTCAGCAACCTCCACCCGCAGCCGACGCCCGGCCATGCGGGCGGTGACCTCCGGACCCGAGCGGGTGTGCAGGACGGCGTTGGTCACCAGCTCGGTGACGAGCAGGGTGGCGACGTCGTCCAGGCGGGACGCGCCCCACTCGGCCAAGGCGGAACGCACGAACCGCCGCGCCTCGGCGGCGCTCGACGGGTCGGGGGCCAGCGTGGTGCTCTGCTCGATGGGGACCATCTACCCGCCAGCCCGGCGTTCCAAGCCGGTGAGCCTGGTAATGCCGGGTCAGTTGACGACCTTCGCCACCAGGATGGCGACGTCGTCCTTGCGCTGCTCGGCAGCCAGCACGTCGGCCAGGAGCCGGTCGACGAGGTCGTCGGGTGCCTCGGAGGACCCGCTCTCGGCCAGGGCCGCCAGGCGGTCCAACCCGTCGGTCAGGGAGCTCTCCCTCGTCTCGACGAGGCCGTCGGTGTAGAGCACCACCGTCGCGCCGACGTCCAGGGTCACCTCCCGCTGGGTGCGCTCGACGTCCGGTCCGACGCCGACGAGTGTCGAGTTGGCGCCGAGCAGGTACTCCGCCCCCGATCCCGGGCGCACGACGAGCGGGGGAGGATGCCCGGCGCTGCTCCACGCCAGGGTGTGCCGGGAAGGGTCGTAGGTGGCGTAGATGAGCGTGGCCAGCGCGCAGGGCTCCGGTCCGAGGGCGAGCTCGTCGACTCGACGGATCACCGACGCGGGACGGCCATCGATCCAGGCGTAGGCCCGCAGGGCATGGCGCAGGGTCCCCATCACGCCGGCGGCTTCGATGTCATGGCCCACCACGTCCCCGATGACCAGCCCGACCCGACCGTCGGCCAGGGCCAGGACGTCGTACCAGTCCCCCCCGACCTCGGCGCCGGTCGTGGCCGGCAGGTAGCGGGCGGCCAGGGCCAGGCCCGGGACGGTGGACAGGTGCCTGGGCAGCAGCGCCCGCTGGAGGACCGCCGCGGTCCGATGCTCCTGTTGGTACATGCGAGCGTTGTCGATGGCCAGTCCCGCCCGCCGACCCAGGTCGCGACCGAGGGCCACATCGTCGTCGTCGAAGCGACGTCCGGAGACCGCCGAGCCGAGCGTCAGGGTGCCGAGCACGTCCCCCCGGGCGACGAGCGGTACGACGAGGAGCGAGCGCAGACCGAGAGACCGGTAGACGTCGAGCTGGTCCTGGGTGCGGGCGCTGGCCACGAGGACGTCGTCGCTCGTCTCCGCGAGCAGGAGGGGGCGTCCGCTTCGCAGCACCCGGGCCACGGGCGCGTCACCGGTCGGATCGACCGGCACGCCCTCTTCGACGGCGCTCACCGCGGCCGCGGTCGCCGGATCGACGTGGGTCATCGCCGCGCGCCGTACGCCGATCTCCTCGTCGCACAGGTCGACCCGGCACCAGTCGGCCAGACCCGGCACGAGCAGTTCGGCGAGACGCTCGAGGGCTGCGTTGGGGTCGAGCGTCTCGGTGAGCACGCTCGTCGCCTCGGCCAGGAGGGAGACCCGGGCTCGGGCCGCCTCGGCTCCTTCCCGCGCTGCTCGCTCGTCGGCGACGAGGCGCGCGTTGTCGACAGCCAACGCGGCCAGTTGGGCGACGTCCTCGGCGACGTCGACGTCGTCGGGACCGAACGCCCGCCCGGTGGTGCCGGAGAGCAGGACGGTCCCGAGCGTGTGACCCCGAGCGGTCAGGGGCACGGCGAGGTACGAGCAGAGACCCAGCTCCGGCAGGAGCCGGGCCGCGTCCGGGTCAGGTGTCGGCGTGTCGAGCAGCCCCGGGGGCAGCTCATCGGCTCGCTGCGTCTGTCCGGTACGCAGCGCCTCGGCTGCCGGGTGCCGTCCCGTCGGATCAGGTGGCCACCGGCGCAATGCCTCACGTACCGACGCCTCGACGTCGCGGTCCGCGTGTGCGACGGCAGCCCGGCGGAGGCCACCGTCGACGTCGCGCACGTCGATGATGCACAAGTCGGCCATCGCCGTGACGGCGATGCGGGCGAAGGCATCCAGGGCGTCGTCCTCGTCGAGGCGGGCCGCCACCGACTGGCTCGCGGCGAGGAGGAAGGCCAGTCGACGCGAGACCGCTTGCTGACGCCCGGTCCGGCTACCCCCCTTCACGCCCGTCACCCCTCTTCCCTGGTTCTGCTCCCCACCGGCGGGGGCGGGCGGGTTGCGCCAACCATACGGCACTACCGGCCGGGGAGCAGATCGGGCACGACGTGCAGCTCGTCGGGGGTGTTGTCGGCCTCGGTCACGACGTCGTGCAGGATCGCCAACAGCGCCCGGGCTGGAGCCGACGGCAGGCCCCGGCTCCGCTGGGCCACGCCGATTCGTCGTCGCGGGATCCCAGAGACCTGCACCAGCCGCCACTCCTGCCGGAGATACTCCGGCACGGCGGTGGCAGGGAGGATCGCCGGCCCGTACCCGTCGAAGGTGAGCGAGGCGATGAGCCGTACCCCGTCGAGCTCGGCCCGAGGGGTGAGAGTGATCCCCCGAGGTCGGGCGGCCTGATCGAGCTCGTCGCGGAACGACGTCCCGGGCAGCGGCAGCAGGAGCTCGAGCCCGGCCAGCTCGGCGAGCTCGAGCGGGCCGCGCGTGGCCAGGGGATCGTCGGCCGGGACGACCAGGACCAGGTCCTCGTCGAACAAGGGGGTGAAGCTGAGGTCGGCGCTGGGAGCGGGCGGGTTGACGACGGCCAGGTCCAGCTGGCCGGTGGCCAGCTGGGGCTCCAGTGAGGTGGAGATGCCGTCGACGACGACCAGATGGAGCTTGGGGTGCCGCGCCGCCGCGGTCTCGAGGAGGTGGGGGGCGAGCCAGCGGGCGGTGGTACCGACCATGCCGATGCGGACGGTCCCCGCCACCTCGTCGCGGAGCGCGGCCAGGTCGCCGAGCACCGCCTCGAGCTCGACGCTCACGCGCCGGGCGCGGGCGGCGACGGCCTCGCCCTCCTCGGTGAGCTGGCCGGTGGAACGGTCGACCAGCACGGAGCCGATCTCGCGCTCCAGCCTGGCGATGTGGGCCGACACGTTGGACTGGACGGTGGCGAGGGCGTCAGCGGCGGCCGTGAAGCTGCCCTGGTCGGCCACGGCCAGCAGGGCGTTCAGCTGACGGAGGTCCATCGCTTGTAATGATGACACATATCATCAATAACTGTTGGACAGATGGTGCGGCTCCGTCGATAATTGGCCAAGACCACAGAGGGCCCGCGATTCCCCCCTCCCGGTTCCTCTGGGGATCTGAGTGAAGGGACCGGCTACCCCCCGGCCGGTCCCTTCGCCGCGCTATGGGGGACGCGGGGTAGCGTGAGCCGCATGAGCTCGGGAGCCGCCTTCTTCGATCTGGATCGCACGCTCCTCAAGGGCCCGAGCGGACCGGCGATCAACGAGGCCGTCGGCGAGGCCGGTCTGACCGGGGGACGCCGGCTGCCGGGGGAAGCGCTGTTGTTCGGGATCTACAGCCTGATGGGCGAGACGCTGCCGTCCATGGCCCTGACGAGGGGCATGGTCCTGATGGCGCGGGGATGGCCGGCCGCCACGGTCCGCCAGGCCGGCAAGGCGGCCGCCGAGCGGCTCGAGCCCCTCGTCAGCCCGTACGCCCGGCCCCTGCTGGCCGACCACCGCAGTGCCGGTCATGCCCTGGTCATGGCCACGACGACGCCCTACGACCTGGTGGCGCCGCTGGCCGAGCGCCTGGGCTTCGACGACGTGGTCGCCACGCGGTATGCCGAGCATGACGGCGTGTACAACGGGCGCCTCGTCGACGGCTTCGTGTGGGCACGTGGCAAGCTCGGTGCCGTTCGCCGCTGGGCGCGCCGAGCCGGGGTGTCTCTCGACGACTGCTTCGCCTACACGGACAGCGTGTACGACCTCCCCCTGCTGTCGGCCGTCGGTCATCCCCGCGCCGTGAACCCGGATTTCCGGTTGCTGCCGCTCGCCGTGCTGCAGCGCTGGCCGGTGCTCCACCTCGACGTGCCACCGGGGGTGCCGAAGGTGTTGGGCATGGAGCCCCTCGATCTCGTCCGGCTGATCGTCCAGCCCCAGCTGTTGCCCTTCGTCCGGTTGGACATCGGCGACGTCGGCCACATTCCCGCTCGCGGTCCGGCGGTGCTGGTGGCCAACCACCGCAGCTACTTCGACGTCGTGGCGCTCGGCCTCACCGTGCTGCGCACGGGGCGGCCATTCCGTTACCTCGGCAAGAAGGAAGTGTTCGATGCACCCGTGATCGGCCCCATGGCGACGGCCATGGGTGGCATACGGGTCGAGCGGGGTAGCGGCTCCGACCAGCCCCTCCGGGAGGCCGCCCGGGCGCTGGAGGCCGGTGAGCTCGTCGCCGTCCAGCCCCAGGGGACCATCCCCCGTGGGCGGGAGTTCTTCGACCCCGTGCTCCGAGGCAGGACGGGAGCGGCTCGCCTGGCCGCAATGAGCGGCGCCCCCGTGATCCCGATCGGGCTCTGGGGCACCGAAGGTGTGTGGCCGCGCTCGTCCCGGATACCCAACGTGACCAACGTGCTGCATCCGCCCGCCGTGCGGACCCGCGTGGGCCGACCGGTTCGCCTCGACCTCGTCGATGCCGAGGCCGACACCGAGCGCATCATGGCGGCCATCGTCGACCTGCTGCCCCCAGAGGCACGCGTGCCCCGGGAGCCGACCGCCGACGAGATCGCCCGCGCCCTGCCCGCGGGTCACGCCGACGAGGCAGCCGAGCAGGAGCAGGAGCCGAGGGCGCCAGCTGCTGCGCGGGGTCGCGGCGGGGCGCGGCGCGCTCCCACCAAGATCTAGGGCGCCCTCGGATCACGCGCCTGTACGCTCCCGGACCATGCACCTCCGGCTGCCGCTCGTCGTCGACATCGCAGGTGCCAAGGTCGTGGCAGCCCTGTCGCGCCTCGCTGGCGCAGGCGGCGGCACGACCGTGCCGGGCAAGTTGCTCTGCAAGCTCGACCCTGGCGCGATCGACCGTCTCGCTGCCGCCCTCCCTGCCGGCGCGGCCGTGGTGTCCGCCACGAACGGCAAGACGACCACCACGGCCATCGCGGCCGAGATCCTGCGAGGCCGCGCCAGGCTCGCCCACAACCGGGCGGGGTCCAACCTGCTGTCGGGCGTGGCGTCCACCCTGCTCACCTCGCGGGGCGCCGAGCTGGGGCTGTTCGAGGTCGACGAGGCCGCCCTGCCGGAGGTCGTTCGTCGGGTCCGGCCGCGTGCCATCAGCCTCGGCAATCTCTTCCGCGACCAGCTCGACCGCTACGGGGAGCTGGAGCTCGTGGCCGACCGCTGGCGTCGGGCGGTGGCGGCGCTGCCCGCCGCGACCCGGATCGTGGTCAACGCCGACGACCCGCAAGTCGGGGATCTCGCCCACGGTCGCGAGACCGCCTCCACGTTCGGCCTCGATGATCCTCGGCTCGCCCGCTCCGGGCTTCAGCACGCCGCCGACTCGAAGTACTGCGTGCGCTGCGGGACGCCGTACGACTACGCGGCGGCGTACGTCGGGCATCTCGGTGACTACCGATGTCCTGCGTGTGGCCACGCACGGCCGAAGCTGGACGTGGCGGCCCGCGCGATCGAGCTCGACGGCCTCGACCGCGTCGTGTTCGACTTCGTGACGGCCGACGGGAGCCGGCGGGTCGACTTGGGGCTGCCCGGCCTCTACAACGTGTACAACGCGCTGGCGGCCGGCACCCTGGCCCAGGCGCTCGGCGCGTCCCTCGACGAGATCGCAGCGGGGCTGGGTCGGTTCACTGCCGCCTTCGGCCGCTTCGAGCGCATCCCTGTCGGCTCCAAGGGCCTGTTGCTGCTGTTGATCAAGAACCCCGCCGGTGCCAACGAGGTCGTGCGCACGCTCGTCGAAGGCGGAGCGCCCCGGCTTGCTGTCGTGGCCCTCAACGACGGGATCGCCGACGGGCGCGATGTCTCGTGGATCTGGGACGTCGACTTCGAGCCGCTCTTCGAGGGCCTGGAGCGACTGGTGGTCAGCGGCGATCGGGCCACCGAGCTGGCGCTGCGGGCCAAGTACGCCGGCTTCGACACCCAGGCGATAGAGGTCGTCCCGGACCTCGCCCGAGCCGTCGACCGGGGCCTGGAGCTCACGCCCGAGGGCGGAGAGCTCGTCGTGTTGCCCACCTACACGGCGATGCTGGGCCTGCAGCGGCTGGTGACCCAACGCGGACTCGTCCGGCCGTACTGGGAGCGGGCCGCGTGACGACGATCCGTGTCGCGCATCTGTATCCCGACTACCTCAACATCTACGCCGACCGGGGCAACATGGCCGTCCTCCGTCGGCGAGCCGAGTGGCGCGGCCACGAGCTCGAGATCACGGGGCTGGGGATGGCGGACAGCATCGTCGCCGGAGCGCACGATCTCTTCTACATCGGAGGCGGACAGGACAGGGAGCAGCTCCTCGTCGCCGCCGACCTCTCCTCCAAGGCAGAGCCGCTCATCGCCGCCGTGGAGGAGGGATGTGCTTTGCTCGCCGTGTGCGGTGGGTACCAGCTGCTGGGCCGGCGCTACCGCGGCTTCCACGGCGAGGAGATGCCAGGAGTCGGGCTCTTGCCGCTCGAGACCGTGGCGGGGGAGGGGCGCCTGATCGGCAACGTGCTGCTGGAGTGCGAGGTCGAGCCCGGGTTGCGACGCACGCTGGCCGGCTTCGAGAACCATGCCGGTCGAACCCTCCTCGACCCCCGGGCGCGACCGCTCGGCCGGGTCGTCTGTGGCTACGGCAACGACGGCGAGAGCGGGTGGGAAGGCTGCCGGTTGAAGGGCGCCGTCGGCACGTACCTGCACGGGCCGCTCCTACCCAGGAACCCCTGGCTCGCGGACTGGTTGCTCGCCCGCGCCCTCGCTCATCGCAGCGGCGGCGAGCCGACGGCGCTCGAGCCCCTCCTGGACGAGCTCGAAGCGGGCGCCCACGCTGTGTCGGCCGGTCGGGCGCAGGCCGGTGGTGGCGCGGCGGCGGTCAGGCGCTGGCCGCGACGCGCCCGGCCTGCTGGGTCGTGATCCCTGCGATGCGGTCGATCGGCGCCACCAGCCAGACCTCGTCGGTGAAGGCGCTCCAGTTGCCGAGCAGCGAGGCCGCACGGGCCGAGCCGGTGAGCTCGTGGTGCCGCTCGACGAGCCATCGGAGCTCGTCGACGTGCTGGGAGTCGGGGCGACCGATGGCGACCAGGGCCGTGTTGAGGCGGGCCGGGAGCAGCGCCCGCGGGTCCCAGACGTAGGCGGCGCCACCGGTCATTCCCGCACCCAGGTTGTAGCCGACCGGACCCAGGATCACGACGGTGCCGCCGGTCATGTACTCACACGCGTGGTCGCCCGCCCCCTCGACCACCGCGGTGGCCCCGGAGTTGCGCACGGCGAAGCGCTCACCGGCCGACCCGGCGATGAACACCCAGCCGTCGGTCGCACCGTAGAGGCAGGTGTTGCCGGCGAGCACCGGGTCGCCGGCGTCGTTGTCCGGCGGGCGGATGACGATCCGTCCACCCCCCATGGCCTTGCCGACGTAGTCGTTGGCCTCGCCCAGCAGCTCGAGCTCGATGCCGTGGGTGAGGAAGGCTCCGAAGCTCTGGCCGGCAGCTCCCTCGAAACGGGCGACCGCGGTGCCGAGCGGCGCCCTCCCGCCCCACTCGAGGGCGATGGTCCCCCCGAGCGACGCCCCCACGGCCCGGTCACCGTTGGTGATGGGGTACGAGAGCTCGATGTCACGACCCTCCCAGACGGTCCGGAACGCGTCGGCCTCGAGACGGTCGCCGAGCGCCGAGCGTGGGCGCTGGATCGGGACGCTGGCGACGAACCGTCGTGGCGCCGACGGGTCGGCCGGGGGAACGAGCAGCGGACGCAGGTCGACGGTGTCGATGCGCCCGTCGCCGGTGGCCCGCTGGCGCAGGCACTCGACCCGCCCGATCGCCTCGTCGAAGCTGCGCAGGCCGAGGGACGCCATGAGCCGCCGTGCCTCCTCGGCCACGAAGAGGAGGTAGGCGGCGACGCCCTCCGGGGTGCCGGCGAACTTCGCCCTGAGGTTCGAGCGCTGGGTGGCGATGCCGGTGCTGCACGTGTCGCGGTGGCAGGCCCGGAGCATGATGCAGCCCTCGGCCAGCATGGCGGCGGTGCCGAAGGAGTACTCGTCGGCACCGAGCAGCGCGGCGATGAGGACGTCGCGACCGGTCATGAACCCACCGTCGACCCGGAGGCGGACGCGGTCGCGCAGCCCGTTCTCGATGAGCACGCTCTGGGTCTCGGCCAGGCCTGTCTCCCAGGGCATGCCGGCGTGCTTGATGGACGACAGGGGCGACGCACCCGTGCCGCCGTTGCAGCCGCTCACCTGCACCACATCCGCGAGGGCCTTGACCACGCCGGCAGCGACCGTGCCCACGCCGTCGCAGGCGACCAGCTTCACCGACACCTCGGCGTGCCGGTTGACCTGCTTGAGGTCGAAGATGAGCTGGGCCAGGTCCTCGATGGAGTAGATGTCGTGGTGGGGCGGGGGTGAGATGAGCGACACGCCCGGCTGGGTGTGGCGGAGGCGGGCGATCTCCTCGGACACCTTGTGGCCGGGCAGCTGGCCACCCTCGCCCGGCTTGGAACCCTGGGCGATCTTGATCTGGAGCTCGTCGGCGTAGGCGCAGTACTGGGGCGTGACGCCGAACCGGCCCGACGCGATCTGCTTGATGCGGCTGTTCTTGTCGCCGGCCGGTTGACCTCGGGTGAGGTAGCGGAACGGGTCCTCGCCTCCCTCGCCGCAGTTCGATCGCCCGCCGATCAGGTTCATGGCCTCGGCGAGCGTCTCGTGGGCCTCGGCCGAGAGCGAGCCGTGGGACATGGCTCCGGTGGAGAAGCGTTTGGCGATCTCGGCGGCCGGCTCCACCTCGTCGAGCGGGACGCTCGGGCCGGTGGGGACGAGCTCGAGAAGGTCCCGAAGCTCGGTCGGCGGTCGCCCGTTGACGAGGTCGGCGAACTTGACATAGACGTCCTCGCGATCGCCGCGGATGGCCTGCTGGAGCAGGTGGGCGGCGGTCATGCCGTTCAGCGCGTCGACGACGTCCTTGTTGTGGGCGTGGTACTCACCGCCCCGCTTGAGGTCCCGGTAGTAGCCCGGGTTGCCGAGCTTCGACCGGCCGCCCCGCCGGGGACGCTCGACGTCCTCGTCGTCATCGCCGTTGTCGTCGTTCGTGGCTGCGGGCCTGGGCGGGATCCTCGCCGTCGCCGTCCCTTCGGCCTGTCGCGCCGCCTTGGCCTCCCGGGCCGCCTTGGCGCGCGCCGCCAACCGCTCCGCCCTCGCCTCCTTGTCCTCGGACCCGCCTCCCGGGCGGGCCTTGTCCTCGGACCCGCCTCCCGGGCGGGCCTTGTCCTCGGACCCGCCTCCCGGGCGGGCCTTGTCCTCGGACCCGCCTCCCGGGCGGGCCTTGTCTTCGGCGCCCTTTTCGTCGGCGCCCTTGTCCTCGGCGGCGCCGTCCCCACCGGCCTGGCGCGCCGCCTTGGCCTCGCGTGCAGCCTGGAGCTTGGCGGCTCGATCACCGTCGCGGGCGGCGGGACGCGCCCCACGGCCGCCAGGCGCTGCGCCGTCACCATCCCCGGCGACGGCGGCCTCGAAACCGGCCTCGGCGTGACGGGCCAGGACGTCGTCGCCGAGCTCGTCCCAACCGAGTCCCCCGACAGGCGAGGGCGTGCCGGCGAAGCTGGTCCCGACGACCTCGGGCGCCAGCCCGACGATCTCGAAGATCTGGGCGCCGCGGTACGAGTCGACGGTGGAGATGCCCATCTTGGACATGATCTTGAGGACCCCGTCCTCGACGGCAGCCTGGTAGTTCTCCTGGGCCGCGGCGCTCACCGCACCGCCTTCCTCGGAGGCGTCGGCGTCGGCGGCGACGCTCTGGAGGGCGAGCCGGGGGCAGATGGCGTCGGCGCCGTAACCCAGCAGGCAGGCCACGTTGTGCGTGTCCCGGGCGTCGTCGGCGACGACCACGATGCTCGTCGCGGCGCGCCGGCCCTCGGAGACGAGCCGGTGGTGGACGGCGCCGGTGGCCAGCAGTGACGGGATCGGAGCTCGTTCGGTCGAGACGTCGTCCTGGCTGATCACCAGCAGGCCGGTGCCGCCCGCCACCAATCGGGCGGCCTCGTCCCTGAGGCGCCCGATGGCCTGGCGCAGGCCGGGCGCGCCGTCATCGACGGGGAAGGTGGCGTCGAGGGTGGCGGGACGGAACGGCGCGGCCGCCGGCCCCCGGAGCTGCTCCAGGGTCGAAGGCGTCAGAAAGAACGAGGGCAGCTCGAGGAGGTGGGCGGCCTCCGGTCGTTCCGACAGCAGCGCCGAGCGGGGCCCGATCAGGGTGCGGAGGCTCATCACGAGGCGCTCGCGGAGGTGGTCGATGGCGGGGTTCGTGACCTGGGCGAAACGTTGCTTGAGGAAGTGGTGGATGGGACGGGGACGGCCGGCCCAGTTGGGAAGCGGTGTGTCGTCGCCCATCGAGAAGACCGGCTCCTTGGCGTCGGCGGCCATGGGCTTGAGCACCATGCGCATCTCCTCGACCGTGTAGCCGTGGGCGAGCTGGCGACGCTCCAGCTCGTCGGTCGGTGGGGTGTCCTCGACGGGCCTGCTGGGGCCGAGCTGCACCAGACCGTCGGCGGCCCAGCGGGCGTAGGGCGCGGCGGCGGCCAGGCGCGCCTTGCAGTCGGCGTCGAGGAAGACGCCGCGGCCCGGCTCGACGAAGATCATCTGGCCCGGTCCCAGGCGCCCGCGCCGGACCTCGCCCCGGCCCGTCAGGTCGACTGCTCCCGCCTCGGAGCAGCAGGCGACCAGACCGTCCTCGCAGATGGTGTAGCGCAAGGGGCGCAGTCCGTTGCGGTCGAGTGCCGCACCGACGCCAGCTCCGTCGGTGAAGATGAGGCCGGCGGGGCCGTCCCACGGCTCGACCAGGCAGGCGTGGTAGCGGTAGAAGCCGAGGACGGCGGCGTCGAGGTCGCGCTCGCCTTCCCAGGCCTCGGGCACGAGCATGGCCACGGCGTGGCGGATGTCGCGCCCGCCCTGCACCAGCACCTCGACGGCGGAGTCGATCCGCCCCGAGTCCGGCTCGGTCTCGTCGAGGAGCGGTCGGAAGAGCCCTTCGGGACCGAGGCCCGCTTCGTCGGTGCCCAGCCGGGCGCGAGCGCGCATGCGGTTCTGGTTGCCGGCGATGGCGTTGATCTCCCCGTTGTGACAGAGCGTGCGGAAGGGCTGGGCCCGCTCCCACGTTGGCAGGGTGTTGGTCGAGAACCGCTGGTGGAACACGGCGAGCCCCGACACGAAACGCTCGTCGGCGAGGTCCAGGTAGTACCGGGACAGGAGGGGTGCGGCGACCAGTCCCTTGTAGGCGACCGTGCGGAACGAGCAACTGGCCACGTACGTGCCGCTGGTGGTGGCCTGGATGCGGCGGCGCAGCCGGTAGGCGGCGCGCTCGTCCGGCTGGGGTGCCTCGAGGACGGCCTGGAGGAACTCGGGACGGCTGGCACGGGCCAGCTCGCCCAGGTGGTCCTCGTCGGTCGGCGGGGTCCGCCAGTCGACAACAGCGATGCCCTCCTCGGCGGCAGCCACTTCGACGGCGGCGCGGGGATCGTCGCCGCGGACGAAGAGGCTCGCCACGCCGTGGGGAGCGCCCGACGGCCCGTGCCCGAAGATCGAACCTGGGATGCCGGCGAGGAGGCCCGATCCGTCGGCGGTCAGGGCGTCGGCCGCCACCGCCCCACGATGGGTCATGCAGGCGAGCGCGGTCAGCGCCGTCTGGACGATGTCGCGCGATGCACGACCTTCCCGGTCGGTTACGAACCCGATGCCGCAGGCGTCTCGCTCAGGGCGCACTTGGGTACCACCTCGCAACGTCGATACATGAGAACACGTGAGCCGGCCGTGCTCGAGGCGCCATTGCCCACGTACCCGCCTGACCGGCAGGCAGCCGCAGCGCTGCGGAGTCAACCCGGAGCTGGGCACTTCAAGATACAGCACATGACGGACTATCAGTGCAAGTGTTTCCCCTCGGGCCGCGCGGCAATCCGGCCCGGCGCCTCGGCGGCGTTCTCCGAAATCGCCGCCGAGGCGCCGTCCGGATCACCGGTGCGCCAGCCGAGGGCGACGGTCCCTCACCGTCCTCGGTGGGCCAGGGGCCAACGGTCGCGGGACCCCTTGCCGTTGGAGCCACGGCGATGGCGTTCGGGGCGGTCGTCGCCGAGAGCCCACGACCGCCGCCAGGCGCCGACGGGAGGGCCGCCGAGACCGGGTGTCCGACCCGCCGCCGAGCGGCGCCGCGCCGACCACCAGTCGGTGGCGGTCTCGTCGGCCAGGGCGGCCACCGCCGCCTCGAGGCTGGTCGACAGGCGGCGGGCGTTCTCGTGCTCGTGCGGCCACAGCGGGCGTCCGACGCAGACCCTGGTCGAGCCCGGTCGCAGCGTGCGGCTCCCCCGGGCGAGGATCCGGCGGGTGCCCCCCAGGTAGATGGGAACGACGGGCAGCCCCGAACGCGTCGCCAGGTAGGCGGCGCTCCCGGGGTGGAACGGACGGGCCCAGCCGTCGGGCGTGCGCCCCCCTTCGGGGAAGATCACCATGCTCCAACCCTGTGACAGCAGGTGGCCGGCCTCCTCGGCCGACCGCCGGTTCACCCGCTGGCGCTCGATGGGGATGGCGGCGATGGCGAAGGACCACAGGGCGCCTTTCCATCGCGTGTCGAAGAAGTAGTCGGCGCCGGCTCCGACGAGCGTGCGGTGGCGGAACCGCGGCGGGAGGATCGACAACACGAGCGGCAGGTCGACGTGGCTGGCGTGGTTGGCGGCGAAGATGGCGGGACCGTCGAGGTGCTCGATGCGGTCGAGGCCGTCGACGCGGGGTGAGGCCAGGGCGCGCACGACCGGCCGCGCCACCCAGTCGAGCAGCGCCGCCCGCGCGACCCGCACGCCGTACCGGCGCGACCACGCGGTGTCGTAGTCGACGCCCACCGAGCGTTCGAGGGGCGCCAGCTCGACTCCGTCCGGCCAGGTCGGGGCGGCCCACGGGAACGACGGGCGACGGACCAGTCGCACGACGGGCCTCAGCTCACGTTCGCCATGAGCAGCGGCGGTGCGTGCAGGTGGGTGATGGACGGGTCTGCGCCGACGACGTCCTCTGCCATCTCCAGTGCATCACCGAGTCCCGATGCGGGCTTGAAGCCCAGACGCCTGACCGCCCGGCGGTCGCCGCCCACCACGATCACGGCGCCCAGATGCTGGAGGGCGTGCGCTCCCCAGTACCACATGTAGAAGGGGTGCACGCCGTGGTAGGCGTGGCCCGTGCGGTAGAGGTGGACGTACCACGGGTCGGTGGCGAACGCTTCTTCGTACTTGGCCTCGATCTCCAGCGGGTCGGTCGTCTCGGGCAGCACCTGCTCGAAGAAGTCGATGTAGCTGGGATGGTGGACGGGGTCGAAGGCCCAGGGTGTGGGATGGCTCATGATGAGCGCGCCGCCCGGTCGAACCAGCGGCTTGCCCCTGTACATGTTGAACAGGTAGCCGAGACCCAGGCACATCACGAGGACAGGGTTCATCACCGAGTTCACGTTGTAGGGGCACAGGTACGGCAGGCCCATGGTGAGCACGTCGGTCTGGCCCGCGACCTCGACACTCTGCTGGGTGTGCAGGTGCTCGGCGGCTCGAGTGTGGACGGCCTCGACCTCACCGGCCTGGACGCTGGTGACGGCGTGCGGCGCACGGATGGACTGGAAGATCGACCGGGCCAGGCGCTCCGGCGTGCGCTCCAGCGACTTCGACACGGCCAGGAAGCCGGCGCGATCGCGCACAGACCACTCCCATTCCCGGCGCTGGAGGAACCGGAACTGGTCCGGGAAGGTGTCGTTGTTCAGGGTTGTCTCGATCTGGAACACCTTCACACCGCTGGCCGCGATGTGGCGGCCCATGCGCCAGTTGGACGAATGGAGCTCGGACCGGTGCTGGTCCATGAAGGACCGGCTGTGCTGCATGGTGCGAACGTTGTGATGGTGGCGGAGGCTGCGGTAGCTGGCCAGGCCGGTCGCCACGCTCTTGTGGCCGCCGTCCATGGGCACGAGGTCGATGTTGACGTAGACGACCAGGTCGCTGGTGGCCGCCCGCCGGTTGATCTCGACATCCTCTCCCGCATCGGTCAGGCCGAGGTGGAGCATGCCGTCGGGATCTTCGGCGTCGTGCTGGGTGAGGAGGCCATGCGGCGCGAAGGCGTCGTACACGCGGTCGCCGACGATGTGACGCAGCTCGTCCTCGGTCATGCGGCGGTGCAGTGCCAGGGCGGCGACGAGCACGACGTCGTCGACACCTGCCGTGGCCGCCATGTCGAGCACCGCCTCGATCACCCGTTGGCGGACGTCGGGGCTGCGCATCGGGGGCAGCGGGAGGGAGATGTCGTCGAAGGCGATGGTCAGGCGCATGCCCGGGCGCAGCAGCGCCGGCAGGGGCTCGCTGTCGCCGAGGGGATGGAGGAGGGCGTGGCGGATCGCCGCATCCGGGTCCTCGAGGGGCGAGAGGGCCTCGGGCGGGTAGACGACTCTCGAGCCGACCGGCAACCGCTCGAGACGGAAGCCCTCGCCGTGCCAGATCAGCGTGGCAGGTGTCGACCGGTCGACCTCGAGCACGAACCCGGGACGCGGGCTCATCGTGCGGTCTCCGCCGTGCGCCAACGTGGTTGGTCGCGCAGGTCGAACACCACCTTGGTGGCGCCCCGTCGTCCCGCCGCGCCGGCGTGCTCAACGGCCTCGTGGAAGCGGTCGAGGGGGTAGCGGGCCGACACGAGCCGCTCGAGGCCCGCCTGGACGACGAGCTCGAACGCCAGCTCGAAGGTGCGCGGCGCTCCCGGTCGACCGTTCCCACCGGCAGTCTCTCGACCGTACGCGTAGGCGCCGGTCAGGCTGATCTCGCGGTGCCACAGGGGAGTGAGGTCGAGGCGGGCGGTGCCGGGCATGCCTACCAGCATGACCCGCCCGCGGGGCCGGACGATCGACATGGCGTCTTCGATGGAGTCGGCGCTGCCCACGCAGTCGAGCACGACGTCGGCCCCGCCGGTCAGCTGGGCTCCGGCGGCGAGCGACCGGGTGAGCCGGCGCACGGCCCGGGGGACCTCGGGCGGATCGACGACCAAGTCGGCGCCGAGCGCCGAGGCCAACCGGCGCTGGGCGGGATGCTTGGCCCCGGCCACCAAGGTGCCGGGGAGCGCCAGCTGGCGAAGGGCGGCGATCGTGCACAGCCCGAGGGTGCCGGCGCCGAGCACGACGACGTTCGAGCCTTCGGTCACACCGGCGGCGAGGGCGGCGTGGACCGCGCAGGCCGCCGGCTCGACCATGACGGCGGCTTCGTCGCTGAGGCCGTCCGGCACGGGATGGAGCTGGCTGGCGTGGGCGACGAGGCCATCCGACCAGCCGCCGCCTGTGTCGGCGCAGTAGCCGGTCTGGAGCCCGGCTTTGATGTGGCCGAACGCGACCCGTTCACAACCACCGGTGTCGCCCACGGCACAGGCCGGGCAGGGAGGCTCGACGCCCCGGGCCAGGCAGCCCAGCACGGGCTCGATGACGACCCGGCCACCACCGTCGTCGTCGATGTCACCCACGACCTCGTGGCCAGGCACGAAGGGCATGCTGACGATGGGCTCGAAGTAGCGCGAGCTCCTGCCGTCCAGGGTCGTGAGGTCGGAGCCGCAGATCCCGGCCAGGCGGGGCCGCACCCGCCTCCAGCCGGGGCCCGGAAGCGTGGGCGGGTCGAGGTCGGTCAGGCGGAGCGGTGCGACGCTCACGCCCCGACCCGAGCCGAGCGAGGAGACGACGCGGGCGGCGGCGTAGCGGGGGAGGCTGCGCTCGAACACGAGCGCCTTCATGACACGTCGCTCCGCGTCAGGCGTGGTGCAAAAGGAAGGAGGTGCCGGGGAGCGCCCGCTGCCCTGGTCCAGTTCTCGACGTGCCAGCCCCGCTTGCGGGCGATGGTCGCCAGCTTGGCCTCGGGGTTGACGGCGACGGGGTGGCCGACGGCTTCGAGCATGGGCAGGTCGCTGCTCGAGTCGGCGTAGGCCACCGACTCCTCGAGCGCCAGCCCCTCGGCCTCGGCGTAGGCGGCCATGACCATGGCGCGGGCTTCGCCGGTCGGTGGAGGATCGACGAGCTCGCCGAGGATGCGACCGTCGCGCTCGGCCAGGCGGGCGCAAACGATGTCGTCGAAGAGCGGGCGCAGGGGTTCGACGACGAGGTCGATGGCACCGGTGATGAGGAGCGTCCGGTGGCCGCGGCTGCGATGGTCGCGGACCCGGCGGATACCGTCCGGAAACGACTTGGCGAGGATCAGCGCGCTGAACATCTCCCACGCGTCGGCCCGCACCTGCTCGGCCGGTGCCTCGTCGTAGTGGCGGTAGAAGGCGCGCAGGAAGTCGCCCCGGTCCCGACGGTCGAGGGCCAGCATGCCGGGCACCTCGCGCAGGGTACGGAGGGTGAACCGCAGTCGGTCGCCCTCGCTGAGCCGGCGTGTGGCCAGCCAGGCGTAGGACTCCACGACGTTGGACGCGATGAGCGTGTTCTCGAGGTCGAAGGCGGCGAGGTGGCGTTCCGGCGCCAGGACGGCCCGTCGTCCGCGCTCGGCCCGGGTGGGCCCGGTGCGGCCTCCGGGCGTCGTCCGGACACGTGCCTGGGTGACGACCGAGGGGAGGTGCACGTCGTGGAGGTAGTGGGCCCAGTCGATGACGGCGGGGTCGAAGCAGAAGGTCTGGCGATCGTCGTCGTCGAGGCGCTCCCACAGCGACAGCAGCCGGTCGACCTGGAAGCGGGCCTCGGTCTCGGCATACGACCCGTAGAGCTCGACGTAGCTGAGCGCCCGCTCGGCCTGTTGACGTCGCTCCTCCAGGCGGGAGCTCACCTCGGCGCGGCGGCCCCGCAGGGGCAGTGCGCCCATGAGCCGCTCGGCGGCCTGCAGCCCTTTGCCGGCTCGGGTCAGCTGGCGCTGTACCTTGCCCCGACCGGGAAAGGACCACTCGGGCACCACGATGGGCTGGCCGCGCGAGTCGTAGAGCGGGTGCTCGGTGAACCAGGACTCGGCCAGGCTGACCAGGTTGTCGTAGCGCAGCGGCTGCCTCGTGCCCGACGCCACCTGGTAGACGGCCGGCTGCTCGGCCGGGCCCTCGGCGGCGACGGCGAGGATCGCGGCCACGACGAGGTCAACCGGGATGACGTCGACGACACCCTCGGGCACTCCGGGAAACTGTCCCAGCAGTCCGCGCGCGTAGGAGATGATCACTGGCTCGGCCATGCGAAATCCCCGGATCCATCCCGGACGGGGCTCTGCCAGGGCTGACTCGATGATCGACGGCCGGACGATCGTGAGCGGCAGGTCGCCGCGGTTCTCGAGGAGGGCCCGCTCGCCCAGCGCCTTCGTGTAGGCGTAGGCGTCGGGCCACCCGAGCGACTGGGCGCGTGTGCGGCCCAGTGAGACGAGGCGCTCCTTGACCCATTCGTCGCGAAGGCGCTCGGCTCGTTCGGCCAGCAGCGGCGCGCCGGCGGCGCCCAGCTCGGCCCGCGCGTCCCGGGTGAAGCGGGCCAGACGCTCGGGCCGGCGGCTGTCAGCGTCGGCGTCCGAGCGGGCCCGGCGGGCGGCGGCGACCTCGGCGCGCCAGTCGGCGTGCGTCGCGAAAGGGGTGTCGGTCAGCAAGGCTTCGGGCGCGTCGCCGCGACGCGAACCTGCGACGTAGGCGGTGGACACGGCGATCAGGTGCGGACTGCTCGGCGTGGTTCCGAGAGCCTCCGCGAGGCGGGACGGCCCGAGCATGTTGACCTCGACGGCGGTGTCGAGCGGCGCGTCGAAGCTGACCGTGGCGGCCGAGTGGATGACCACGTCGCAGCCGGTGAGGAGGGCGGCGCCATCGTCGTCGAGCCCCACCCCTTCCTGTCCGACGTCGCCTTCGATGACCTGCACCCGCCGCGAGGTTTCGGCGTCGAAGCGGTCGCCGAGCTCGGCCCGCAGCCGGTCGAAGCAGTCGTTGCGGAGGATCTCGCGTTGCAGCCGACGGGCGGCGGTGGCGCGCCGGCCGGGGCGCACCAGGACGGCGACCTCGCAGTCGGGGACCGATCTGAGCAGTCGCTCCACCAGTGCCGTGCCGAGGAAGCCGGTGGCCCCTGTCACTGCGATGCGCTTGCCCGCCAGGGCCTCACCGATCACGGCACCTCTCTACCATTCGCTCCTGACGCGGCTCCATGGGCCGGCCGACGCCCCTTCGACGCCGGGTGCGCCGCATTGGTGACAAGGCGCCGGTCTGCCTCAGCTCTTGGGCGGCGTGTAGCGCCGCGAGGCAGGCGGTGGCTTGCGCTTGGTGGCGGTCTCCTCGGATCGGGCCCGGCGCCCGAACAAGCCCCCACTCCGCGGTCGGGTGCCGCCCGACGGGCTGGAGCCGCGGGCCGAGGAGCTGCCCCGCCCTCGGGCCGGAGTCGCCGGGGCGTCGCCGGCTTCCCGTCGCTTGGCCTCGGCCTCCTCGCGCGCCTGGC
>VAWP01000009.1:38510-49986 GCA_005888295.1 Actinomycetota bacterium | reverse complement strand
CCATCGGGCCTCTGTTCCTCTTCCAGGGGATCTCCGGCGTCGTGCTGGCCCTCGTGCTCGCCGCGTCCCGTCGCCTGCTCGCCGCCCTGGCCACCGCCGGGTTCCTGGTCGCCACCATCGGCGGCTTCCTGCTCAGCGTGTACGTCGGATTGTTCGGCTTCAGCGACACCCTGGCGGCTCCGTGGGCCGGCTTCTCGCTGGCGGTCGAGATCACCGGTGCGGTGGTGCTGGCCGGGGGCAGCGTCCTGTTGTTCCGGGGCGCGCTCCGCCACTGAGCGGCTCAATCGAGGGCGATCCCGGGGTAGAGCGGAAACCGGCCGAGCAGCTCCTGCACGCGGGCCCGCGCCTTGTGGAGGACGGCGTCGTCGAGCGCGTAGTTGACCCGGGAGGGCTTGCCGGCGTTCGGACCCGAGGCGATGGCGGCCGGGCTCGTCGCCGCCAGCACGTCGTGGATGGCCTCGGCGATCTGCGCCATCTCCTCGGCGCCCATCCCCAGGGTGGTCGCCGCCGGTGTGCCGAGGCGCAGGCCGCTCGTGTACCAGGCCCCCTGGGGGTCGGCGGGGATGGGGTTGCGGTTGCACGTCACGCCCGCGTCGCGCAGCGCCGTCTCGGCGATGCGCCCGGTCAGCCCGAAGCTGCGCAGGTCCACCATGACGAGGTGGTTGTCGGTGCCGCCGGTGAGCACGGCGACCCCCGCGGCCTGGAGGCGGTCGGCGAGGGTGCGGGCGTTGTCGACCACACCCTGGGCGTAGGCGGCGAAGTCGGGCTGCGATGCCTCGCGCAGCGCCACCGCCTTGGCCGCCATCACGTTGGGGAGTGGCCCGCCCAGGACGAGGGGGCAGCCGCGGTCGACCGCCGCAGCCAGCTCGGCCGCGCACAGGACCATCCCGCCCCGCGGCCCGCGCAGGGTCTTGTGGGTCGTCGTGGTGACGACCTGGGCGTGGGCGACCGGGTCGTGGTCGCCCCGGAACACGCCGCCTGCCACCAGCCCGGCGAAATGGGCCATGTCCACCATGAGCGTCGCGCCCACCTCATCGGCGATCTCTCGCATGCGGGCGAAGTCGATGAGGCGCGGGTAGGAGCTGTAGCCGGCGACGATGACGAGCGGGCGGACCTCGCGTGCGATCCGGCGAACCTCGTCGTAGTCGAGGAGGCCGGTCCCGGGGTTCACCCCGTAGCACGCCTGCCGGAACAGCTTGCCCGAGACGTTGGGGCGAAAGCCGTGGGTGAGATGGCCGCCGGCGTCGAGGGCCATGCCGAGAAGGGTCTGGTCGCCGAGCTGGTGCCTGAGGGCCTCCCACTGCTCGGGGGAGAGCCGGTTGAGGTCGGACGCGCCGAGACGCTCGAGCGCCGGGGCCTCGACGCGGTGGGTGAGGATGGCCCAGTAGGCCACCAGGTTGGCGTCGATGCCCGAGTGGGGCTGGACGTACGCGTGGTCGGCGCCGAACAGCGACCGGGCGAGCTCGGCGGCTCGCGACTCGATGGCGTCCACGTTGTCGCACCCGGCGTAGTGGCGGTGGCCCGGCACGCCCTCGGCGTACTTGTCGGACAGCCAGTTGCCCATGGCCAGCAGGACGGCGGGGGAGGCGAAGTTCTCGCTGGCGATCAGCTTGAGGTTGGCCCGCTGGTCGGCCAGCTCGGCCAGGATGGAGCCGGCCACCTCCGGGGCGACGCCGGCCACGACGTCCAGCGAAGCGGCGAAGGCGATCGCCTCGGGCGTGGCGGTCGCGTTGCCAAGGGCTCCGGGCTCGACGCCGAGTCCCGAGAGGTATCGATCGAGCAGCGAGCCGACGGCCACGGGCCACCTCCTGGCAGATCCGCTTCGTTCGAGCGGCATCAGATCTTGGCGGCCCAGGCGTGCGGCTCAGCGATCGGGCCGCTCCCCGGTGGTCCGTTCCACCTCGTCGACGCCAGTCACGACCCGGTTCGGACGCTAGGCGGCTCCCGCCGGACCCGTCAACGACCACGCCGGTTTGCCGCGCTCAGGCGAGAAAGTCCCGAGCGACCGCCTCGAAGAACTCCACGCCCAGCCGTAGGGACTCCTGGTCGATGCGCTCGTCGTCGCCGTGGAACATCGAGGCGAAGTCGGCGAAGGAGATGCGGTCGCTGAACAGCCCGGCGCCGTAGGCCACGGACCCCGCCCGGCGGAAGAAGCGAGCGTCTGTGGCGCCCACGGTCGTGAAGGGGACGTTGGTGGAGCCGGGACGGAGCCCTGCGGTCACCCGCTGCATCGAGTCCCACATCGGCGTGTCGACCGGTGAGCTGGTCGCCTCGTCGGTGCTCTGGGCTTCGACGTCCACCTGGTCGGCCAGGTCCCCGATGGCCTGCTGGAGCATCTGGTCGATGTCCTGCGCCGTCTGGCCGGGCAGGGTACGGATGTCCAGTGTGAGCTCGACGGTGTCGGGGATGACGTTGGTCTTCGTTCCGCCGTGGGCGATCGTCGGGGCGAACGTCGTGTGCGTGGCGGCGTGCGCCATGCGCGCCACCCCGATGTCGTCGCTGTCGCGAACGAACGACCGGAGGGAGCCCGGATCGAGCAGGAGGCGAGCGATGTCGTCAGGCAGATCGGCCCGTGTCACGAAGCGACGCCAGGTGTCGCTGATGTCCGTGCCCGGCTCGAACTGGGCGATCCGGCGGACCACGTCGGCCGCCTTCACTACCGCGTTGTCGCTCCTGAACGGCATCGACCCGTGGCCGGCCGTGCCGCGCACCCGCAGCTTGACCCAGTGGGTGCCCTTCTCACCCACCATCATCGGGAACTTGGGCCCCGACCTCGACGGTAGCGGCATCTCGAACCCACCGGACTCGGTGAGCACGTAGTCGGCGCGGACAGCGTCAGGGTGCTCGCGCAGCATCCACTCGGCTCCGAAGGTGCCGAGCGCCTCCTCGTCGGCGACGGCGAGATAGATCAGCGTTCCCCGCGGCCGCCAGCCCTCCGCGGCGAGGGTCTTGAAGGCTACGGCCATGCCACTTGTCTCGTTGAGCATGTCGATGGCGCCCCGTCCCCAGATCTCGCCGTCGACGAGCTCGCCGCCGAACGGATCCCGCCTCCACCGCGCCGCGTTCACGGGCACGACGTCGGCGTGGCCCATCAAGAGCAGCGAGGGCGCGGTCGGGTCGCTGCCCTCGATGCGGGCCACCAGGTTGCCCCGCCCCGGCAGCGCCTCGTAGCGCTCGAGGTCCAGCCCCGTCCCCTCGAGATAGGAAGCGAGCAGGTCGGTGCTCCTGACCTCCTGGCCCGACTCCGGGGCCCCGTCGTTGACGCAGGCGTTGCGGATCAGGTGCTGGAGGAGGTCGCTCACCTCGTCGACGACGGTCACGGGATCCAGCATCGCGCAGCCCCCGACCGCCGCCGCCCGGCCCGCCCTGCGGGGCTCTGACGCCCTCCTCGGCCAGCTACCGTCGACCAGCCGGCTGCTGTAGCGGTCGACGTACTCACCGAACAGCTCGTCGGGCAGGCGCGAGGCGAAGCGGGTCAGGCTCGTGCCTCTCACCCACTCGACCACCTCGCTCGTCGAGGCGAGCCGGTGGCCGTAGACCTGGAGACGCACGTGCTGCTCCGCGAAGCCGAGCCCGTCGAGGATGGTTGCGTACTCCTCGGGCCTCATCACACGCAGCACCGGGTCAAGTGGCGGGTCGCCGCCCAGGGCCGAGCGGAACGGCTCCTCCTCGGCCAGCTCGCGCGCCAGGACGTGGGCGGGATGATCGGCGTTGGCCGGGACCTGGACTGCCAGCTGGCCGGCCTGGCCGAGGGCGGCGGTCCACCGGCCCAGCACGGCTGGGTGATCCTCCACCCAGTGCAGCGCGGCGTTGGAGATGACCACGTCGAGCGGCTCGGCGCTGGCGAACATGGCGATGTCGCCGTTGGCGAAGGTGACTCCCGCCGTCGTCTGGTCGGCGGCCCCGTCGAGCATCGCCGCCGAGGAGTCGACGCCGAGCGTACGGCGGGCTCCGAGATGCTCGTGGGCGGCGACCGTCAGCTCGCCGGTGCCGCATCCGAGATCGGCCACGGAGCCGTTCGGCACGGCGCGGACCAGCCCGAGAAGGTCGAAGAACGGCGCGGCCCGCTCGCTCTTGAACCTCGAGTACCGCACGGGGTCCCAGCTGTCGCTCACAGCCCCGCCACTGCCACCGGGCTCGGGCCCGTCACCAGCCCATGAGCGCCAGCCACGCCTGGGCGACGGCCTTGTCGCCGAGGATCTCCGGGCCGGAACCGGACCTCCGGCCCCAGCAGGTGAGGAACAGCTCTGACGCCTCGCCCCGCAGGGCGGCGTCACCCTTGGCGTGTCCCGGCGTGACCTCCAGGCGTCCGTCCGGCATGGAGAGCAACCACTCGCCCGTCGTGTCGGTGCAGTGCAGGTGGAGAGTGCCGAGGGCATGGCCGGTCCGTGGCTCGGGAACCGCGAGGGGCAGGAGGAGCTCGACGACCTCGGCGATGCCGTCCGCGGCCAGGGGAGCGGTGACCGGGTCGGGTCGCCCGACGGCCGACTGGGCGTCCCACCGATGGACCGCGGTCTCGTGAGCCATCCGTCTGCGCCAGAAGGCCGCCGTGACCGGCTGGTCGCGCCAGACGCCGGCCGGATCGTCGTCGGCTGCGACGGCGAGCGCCTCGATGAGGGATGCGGTGGCCGCATTCAGCCAGGCGACCCGCGCCGCTCCCTCCGGAGCCCGCGGGAGCGTGGAGCGGTCGATTCCCTCGGCCGCCCGCCGACGCACGCTCTCGGCCGCCCACGTGTGCACCAGCCCGACGTGCAGGACCAGCTTGGCCATGTCCCAATCGGGACACGACGGGATCGGGCGATCCAACGCCGTCGCCGCCGTCCCGGCCAGGGCGGCGCCGTCGGAGGCGATGGCAGTGACCTGGTCGGTCCTTTCCACGGCCACGACTCTCGCACACGGGCCGATCCCTCGTGGCTCCCGCCCCCGCCCCGGCGGGTAGCGGATGATCGGCTGACGGCTCCCTTGGGCGGGGGAGGCCGTGTACCTTTCCCGAGCAACTAGTCGGCCGGCGGGGTAGCCGGATGCGTCACGCACGGCATGGACTAGTTCCTCAGGCGTCCGAAAATGGACAACTCGAACCATTGCGGTCGACCCTCACCCGAGGTGATCATGACGGCGAGGAGGCATCGGACCACGAGTGACTACGGGGTACCGTGTCCGGGGGCTGTTCCTGGAGGGGGGACTCCAGCAGTAAGGAGGCTGTCAGTGCAGGTCACGCGAGGCGGTGAGCCGGCACCTCTCGCCGGAACGCCCCGCCCGCCGAACGGCGACGCCAAGGTCGCTCGCCGGGCACAGGACGAAGGTGTCTCTGCCTTCGAGTTCCTGTGCCAGCGGCACGTGGGCCCGGCTTGGGACATCGCCTTCGCGGTGACCGGGCAGCGCCAGGACTCGGCCTCGGCGGTCGCCGACGCCTTCGTCCGGGTCCTCAGACCAGGGCGGCCGGCGAGGTTCGACACGCCGGAGGAGCTCGAGACGGCGCTGCTCACGGCGACGCGCGCTGCGGCCATCGAGGCGGCCAGACGGTCCGGTACCGACAGGACCGGCGAGGTCACGGCCGCCGGGGGTGTCGATGACCTCGGGGATCCCCCCGTGGCGGACGGCGCACCGGACTCGCGGCTGCCCGTCGTGACGGCCGCCTACCGGAGCCTGCCCGAGCGGTGGCGCTCGGTGCTGTGGCTCACCGAGGTGCAGCACGCAGGCGAGGCCGAGGCGGCCGCCGTGCTCGGCGTCTCCGGCAACGGGCTGGCCCAGCTCGGCTTCAGAGCCAGGTCGGGGCTGCGGGAGCGGTACCTCCAGGCCCAGCTGCGGGGCGCGGTGGCCACCGACTGCCGCCCGGTCGTCGAGCATCTCGCCGCCTTCGCGGCCAACAGCCTGCCGACGGACGAGCTGGCGACGGTCGACGAGCACGTCCGGCGCTGCCGCGACTGCGAGGGACGGGTGGCCGACCTGGACGACCTCGGCACCATGCTGGCCCCGGTCGCAGTCCCGGTCCCGCCGACGCTCGTGTCCATGTCCACCAGCAGATGGAAGGCCGCGGCCAATGCCGCCACGGTCGTCTCGAGGTCCCGGCTCGGGCTCCTGTCGTTCCCCACGTCGGGCCGCAAGCCTGTGGCCGGCGCGGCGCTGGCAGTCATGGGCCTGGGCATCATCGGCGCTGCCGTGGTCAGCGGGCCGCTGCTCAACCACGGGGCGGGACCGGGAGGGCTCGCTCCTGCGGCGGCGGCTCCGACGGAGATCAACCAGACCGGGTCGACCGGCGGTCTCAATCCGTTCCTCCTGTCGGGCGACCAGTCCCCAGCACCACCGTCCAGCGCCCCGACGACCGCAGCCACCCCGGCGCCGACGACCGCCGCCACGGGCGCGACCACGGCGACGACCGGCGCCGCCGGGCGGGCCCCCGCCGGTGGCGGGGGAGCCTCGACCGCCGGGCTGCTCCCCTCGGCGCCCAGCCCACCGACGACCTCGATCGTGCCCGCGCTGCCACCGCCGGTGGGCGGGGGTGGGTCGCCGGTGCCGGTGGTTCCGGTGCCGGCCACGCTTCCGCCGGCCACCGTGCCCACGACGATCCCCTTGATCTCGCCGAGCCTGACCATCCCCAAGCTCCCCTGACCACCTGCCGCGGGGTGCGGCTCAGCGCAGCGCCGGTAGCACCGTCTCCACGAGCGCCTGCCTGGAGGCGCGTGCCTCGTCACGGTCGATCCCGAGGCCCCCACCGAGGACGAAGATGCGCGTGATGCCGAGCTCGACCAGCGCGAGCAGTCGCTCCTGGCAGTACGACGGTGGTCCGGCGATGCCGAATGCGTCGATGACGTCGTCGGTGAGCGCCACCGACTGGGGGGAGCCATGCGTGAAGTGGCGGTTCATGTCGTAGGAGTCGTGCACGGCCGCTAGCGCCCTGCGGCCGCCCTCGTCCAGCGGCCCCGCCACCTCACCGTGCATGACCGAGAAACGGGCGAACGAGGCGACGCCTCCCGAGACGAGGGTCCGAGCCCGGGCCCGGTCGTCGTGCACGACGAGGGGAACGTAGGCGCCGAGGTCGAGCCCGTCGGGGTCGAGACCCTCTTGGCGGCGTGCGGTCCGAGCCACGTCGATGGCCCAGCGGAGGCGCTCCGGATCGGCGCCGACGGCGAGCGTGATCCGATCAGCGGTCCGGGCCGCCACCGCGATCACCCTCGGTCCCGTCGCGGCCACGTCCACCGGCACCTTCGCCAGACCGGTCGACAGCCAGTGCAACCGGCTGGCGGCCGGCCCTCCCGCCATGCCCAACGCCTCGGACGTCGCCACCCGACCGCGACCGTCCGCGTCGACATCGAATGGCACCTCGTCACCTCGCAGGTAGCCCTGGAGCCGCTCGAGGTAGCGGGCGAACACGGCGGGCGGCGCAGGCGAGAGCCCGAGGTGGGCGAGCGACGAATCGCCCCGCCCGATGCCGAGGACGGCCCGACCGTCGGACTCGGCGTGCACCGTGGCGATGGCGGCTGCGGTGGCCGCCGGGTGTCGCGTGATCGGGTTCGTGACGGCGGTCCCGAGAAGGATCCGCGAGGTCGCCGAGGCGGCGAGGGCGAGCTCGGCGAAGGGGTCGGCAGCCAGGTTCTGCGAGTCGACGAGGCCAATGCCGTCCCAGCCCTCGTCCTCGGCCCTGCGGGCCTGGCGGACGGTTGACCGGGGCAGTCCGACACCGGCGATCCACGCCTCCGTCATGGCCGCCATTGTTGTCCAGTCGGTAGGGTGCAGCCCACGACAGTCGGTCGAGGAGGTCAGTGGTGGCAGTGGACCGATTCCCCATCGAGGCCGGCCACATCATGATGTTCGCCCGTAGCGCCGGCGACCCCAATCCCATCTACTACGACGTGGACCACGCCGGATCGAGCGAAGTGGGTCGCATCATCGCGCCGCCGACGTTCGTCCAGGCCGCGGCCCAGTTCGATCCTGACTATCCGCTGCGGCCGAAGATCGGCCAACCCTGGTTCGGGTCGGGCAGGGAGCCTTCGGGCGCGGCCGGTGGCGGCGGCGGGCAACGCGACAGCGCGTCGGCGCCGCCAGGTGGTGGGGTCGGGCGGGGGCTGCACGCCGAGCAGCACTTCGAGTACCACCGCTCGCTCGGCGTCGGTGACGTGCTCTCGGTGACGACCCGCCCGGGGGCGACGTGGGAGAAGGAGGGTCGACGTGCCGGCAGGCTCACGTTCGCCGAGACCATCACCGAGTACCGCAACCAGGACGGTGACCTCGTGGTGACGGCCCGCAGCGTCGGGGTTCGCACCGAGCGGGCAGCGGCGAGCTGAGATGGCCCTGCGTGCACGTGATCTCGAGGTAGGCGCCGTCTTCGAGGAGCCGGTCGTCGAGGATCTCAAGCGGACGCAGATCGTCCAGTACGCCGGTGCATCCGGTGACTACAACCCACTGCACACCGACGAGGTGTTCGCCACCAGGGTGGCAGGGTACCCGTCGGTCTTCGCCCACGGGATGTTGACCATGGCGATGACGGGACGGATGCTGACCGACTTCGTGGGCGACGGCCGCCTCACCGGCTTCGGTGGCCGGTTCACCGCTCAGGTCTGGCCGGGTGACACCCTCGTCGCCACCGCGACCGTCGCCGCTGTGCGGGAGCAGGGGACCGAGCACGTCGCCGAGTTGCACGTGCGCACCGTGAACCAGGACGGGGTCGAGGTCTTCTCGGGCACGGCGACCGCCCGCCTCGATCCGTAGCGGGTACGCGGATGACGACCGCCACGACTTCGTCACAGCCGCCCACGGCGGAAGCGGTGGCGGCCGAGGTGAACGCCTGGTTGGCGGAGCACTGGGATCCCGACCTGACCCTGGCTGCCTGGCGCGACCTGCTGGCCGACTCGGGTTGGGGCGCTCCGACGTGGCCTGCGCAGTGGTGGGGCCTGGGTCTCCCGGCGGCCATGGCCGATGTCGTGGAGCGCGAGTTCGACCGGGCGGGCGCCGTCGGTCCCCCGCAGGGGTCGGGCATGGGGCTCGCCGCTCCGACGATCCTCGAGCACGGCTCCGACGACCTGAAGGCCCGGCTCCTGCGTCCCATCGTCACCGGCGCCCACACCTGGTGCCAGCTGTTCAGCGAGCCGGGCAGCGGCTCGGACCTCGCCGGCCTCACGACGCACGCCGAACGTGAAGGCGACGAGTGGGTCGTCAACGGGCAGAAGGTGTGGACCACCAGTGCTCATCACGCCCGCTACGGGATGCTCCTCGCCCGCACCGACTGGGACGCGCCGAAGCACCGCGGGATCACCTATTTCGCGTTCCCCATGGACCAGCCCGGTGTGGAGGTCCGGCCCCTGCGCCAGATGAACGGCCACGCGTCGTTCAACGAGGTATTCCTGAGTGACGCCAGGGTCGCCGCGGCCGACGTGATCGGCAGGGTGGGTGACGGTTGGACCGTCGCCCACACGACTCTCGCCCACGAGCGGCGGCTGTTCTCGGGCCTGCGGGGGCGTCCGGCGTCGTGGGGAGGCGGACGGGCGGTTCGTGAGGCCGAGCGGGAGATCGGCGACACCCTCGAGCCCTACAAGTGGTACCCGCAGAGGGCGGGACGTCCCGACCTCGTTGCCGATCGGGCCCGGGCGACGGGCCGCAGCCGCGACCCGGTGCTGCGCCAGGAGGTCGCCCGGCTCCTCGCCATGGTCCGCGCCGCACAGTGGACCGCCCAGCGGGCCAGGGCGGCCCGCGCCCTCGGCCGACCTCCCGGACCCGAGGGCTCGATCAGCAAGCTGGCCGCCAGCGGCATCGCCCGGGCGGCAGCCCGCACCCACGCGCTGATCGCCGGTGCCTCGGGCATGCTGGCCGGCCCCGACGCTCCGCTCGACGGCCTCATCACCGAGATCCTGGTCTCGGTGCCAGCCGTGTCCATCGCTGGCGGGACCGACGAGATCCAGCGGAACATCATCGGTGATCGGGTGCTCGGCCTGCCGAGAGAGGCCGGCGCCGACGCCGAGCTGCCGTTCCGGGAGGTCCCGAGGAACGTGGCGACCCCCCGGCGGGGCTAGATGAGCCCAGGGCCGCTGGCCGGGGGAAAGGCCGTCGCCCAGAGAGGTGCGGAGCGGCCCGGCAGAGAACTCAGATGCGTGGCCGTGCAGGACGATCGCCGCCTCGGCCGTGGCCGGGACGTCGGCCTCTCCCCGCAGGTGAGCCTCGGTGACGGTGTCGACGAGGGCAGGGCCCGGGTCAGCGAGTGGACCGACGGTGAAGCCGATGGTGAGCCCGGTGGCGAGGTCGCTGCGCAGCCGCTTCGCCGCGACGACGAGCTCCCGCCCCCCCGCTGGGCTCACGATCGCCTCGAGGCCAGCCTGCGGAGACTGAACGACGTGCTGCGCCGGTGGTACCGGCCGGCCGAGCGTGGCCACGCCCGGGCTGTCCACATCCTCGGAAAGAAGCTCGAGGAGCGCGACGCCGGCAAGGCGGAGGAGTGCTTCCGGTGGGCGGCCCGCACCGGTGACACTGACGCCATCGCCGACCTGGGGGTCATCACCGCCGTCCGCGGTGACCTCTCGGAGGCGAAGGGGTTGTTCGTGCAGGCGGCCCGTTCCGGCCACGCCCGAGCCATGTACAACCTCGGCGTCCTGTCCGAGGGCGTGGACGCCGAGAGGACCGAGGAGTGGTACCGGCGATCGGCCGAGGCTGGCTTCGCCGACGCCATGTACAACCTCGGGGTGCACCTCGAGGCCCACGACCAGCTCGAGGAAGCCGAGGAGTGGTACCGGGAGGCGGTTGGGGCGGGACACACCCACGCCATGAACAACCTCGGCGCCGTGCTCCAGCGTCGGCGTGAGCTCCGTGGGGCCGAGCTGTGGTACCGGCGGGCGGCGCAGGCCGGCAACACCGACGCCATGAACAATCTCGGATCGCTGCTCGAGCGGAGGGGTGAGACCGACCCCGCGGTGCGGTGGTACCGCCGCGCTGCCGAGGGTGGCGATGTCCGGGGGATGAGCAACCTGGCTGCCGCCCTCGACCAGCGGGGCGAGACCGACGAGGGCGAGCACTGGCATCGTCTCGCCGACCCCAGCTGGACTCCCCGACGCGTGCGACCCAGAAGGCGGTAACCTCCGCGCATTCGTCGGCGGGAGCTTTGGAGGTATCGGGATGCCGAGCGCGGCTGACAAATGGCGGGGCCTGACGGGGGCTGTCGTCGTCATCGTCGGCCTCGTGGTGGTCGCCGGCGTCTTCGCCGGCACGGTCTGGAAGTTCGGCAACGCCAACGAGATCGTGGCCATCGTCGGCTCGGTGACCGGGGTGGTGGGGACGATCATCACGGCGTTCTTCGGCATCCACGCCACCGCCGCCGCCGGTACCGACGCCGCCACCGCAGCCGCCTACGCCAACCCGGAGCAGGCGGGTGAGCTCGCCGACAAGCTGCGGGGGGTGAGCCCGACGCCCGAGACGGGGACGGGTCACGCCGCGGCACCCGAGCGCGGTGCCACGCGGCCGGCTCCCACCGCCGAGCCGGCCCCCGAGGGCGGGC